>CAYFXR010000001.1:0-5464 GCA_964347155.1 uncultured Nitrospiraceae bacterium
AAAATCCGTATGGCGGAAGAACTCTTAAGGGATAAGAGAATGTCAATTATAGATGTAGCGCTGAAACTGGGCTATTGCGATTCAAACTACTTTTCCACTGTTTATAAAAAATTCACGGGTATATCTCCAAGACATCGGCAGGTTTTTTATCAAGACCTGGAGAAGATAGATTGGCAGTCGTGGATAGTAGAAGAGTTCAATGGAGGGCAAATGCAAACAAGAAAAGAGGCATAAAGCAATTTTCAAGATCTTAAAAAGGAGGGACAACGATGAAAGATAACATTAACATTAACATTCTGGTCGTAGACGACGACCCTGCAATCATAAAAAAAGCATGGAGAGTTCTTAGTCATGAAGGCTATTCCGTGGAAGGTGTGCTCAGTGCAAAGGAGGCAATGCACAGGATAAAACAAAAAAATTACGCTCTTGTTTTCACAGATCTCACAATACCCGAAATAGACGGAATATCGTTCATTAAATCGATAAAACAATCCCAGCCTGCCATAGGTATTGTGGTCATTACAGACTACGTATCAGAGGAAACCATTAAAGAGGCTCACAAACTAGGCATTATTAGCCATATGAGGAAGCCTCTTACTACAGCAATATTAAAAGACGTAACAAACAGGGCTATAGAGTGGATAAGGGTAAATGCCTCAGAGAATGAGACGGAAGAAGAATTTCCACCGGCCAAGCTTGAAGAACTGGATAAGGTGGTTAATCAGTACAGAAAAGAGCCTGGCAGCACGATACGGGTGTTGTTGTATGCACAGGAAATATTAGGGTATCTTCCCTCGTGGATTCAGCAGCGTATTGCAAAGGGTTTGAACATATTCCCATCTGAAATATGTAGCATTGTTTCCTTTTACCACTGCTTCAGGACGAAACCGGAGGGTGACCATGTCCCATGTTATATAAATGGGAGCGAAAGAGTATGGAGGGGTATGTCCTGGAGGACAGGAAGGAGGGTAGCGAATGTGCTCGACAAGTATATCAAATGACATCAACATTCTGGTCGTAGACGACGATCCAATAATTTTAATGAGCGCTGAGCGGGTCCTTCAGGCCGAAGGCTATAACGTGGAAGGTGTCTACAGTGCAAAGGAGGCGATGCACAGGATTGAACACACTCATTACGACCTTGTTTTAGCAGACCTTAACATGCTCGAAACTGGCGGCATTACCCTCATTAAATGGATAAAACAATTCCGGCCTGCCATTGGTATCGTGGTCGTTACTGGCCCCCTGTTACAGGAAACCATTAAGGAGGCGCTTAAAGTTGGCATAAACGAACATGTAATGAAGCCGATTATTCCTGTGACGTTGAAAGACGCAATAAACAAGACAATAGAATGGATAAGAGGAAATGCTTTAGAGAATGAGCCGAAAGAAGAATACTCACCGGCCATGCTTGGAGAATTGGATAAAGTGATCAATCAATACAGGGGAGAGCCCAACAGTACCATACAGGTGTTGTTGTGTGCCCAGGAGATATTCGGATATCTCCCCCCGATGGTACAGGAGCGTATTGCACAGGGCCTGAACATATATCTATCTGAAATATGCAGCATTGTTTCCTTCTATCACTGTTTCAGGACGAAACCGCGGGGTGAACATACCATAAAGGTCTGCCGGGGAGCCTCATGTTATGCAAAGGGAAGCGAAAGAGTATTGAGTGGTATCAAGGAAATATTGAACATCGATGTTGGGGACACGACAAGGAACAGGGAGTTCACACTTGAGGATGTCCGCTGTGTCGGTGCATGCAAAGATGCGCCTGTTATGGTTTTAGACAGGGATACCCATGGTGCACTGAACCGAAGGAAGGCGATACATTTCATTAACAAATATGCACATATAAACTCATCAGCGTCTCCTGTAGTGGATATCGCTGGAGCAGGAAAGGAGAGAAAATGATGGAAAAGGTTCGTACAAACGTAATGTTATGTACAGGCACTGGTTGCGTTGCCTGCGGAACACCGAAGGTAACGTCTGCCCTTCAGGAAGAGCTGAAAAAAAAGGGGCTTGAGAATGAAATAGAGATAGTTCCGACAGGTTGTAACGGCTTTTGTGCGGAAGGACCTGTCATGGCAGTATATCCTGAAAAGGTCTTTTATCAGAAAGTAGAGGTGGAAGCAATTCCTGATCTTGTCGAAGAACATTTCCTGAAAGGCCGACCTTACCAGAAGCTGCTGTTTAAAGAACCGGTAAAAAAATCTTATATTCCTCACATAAAAGATATACCGTTCTTCAAACATCAGGTCCTGCTGGTATTGAGGAACAAGGGTCTTATTAATCCCGAGAAGATCGAAGATTATATAATGATGGACGGTTATCGGGCACTTGCAAATGCCCTTACCCAGATGAGTCCTAGCGAGATTATAAAAGTGGTTACAGATTCCGGATTGAGGGGAAGAGGTGGTGCAGGCTTTCCCACAGGGAAAAAGTGGGAACTGGGCTTGAAGATCAAGTCTGACCTGAAATTTGTTGTATGCAACGGGGACGAGGGTGACCCGGGGGCATTCATGGACAGGTCGATCATGGAAGCAGACCCGCATGCGGTAATCGAAGGGATGATTATCTGCGGTGTGGCAACTGAATCACATAAAGGATATATATATGTAAGGGCCGAATATCCACTGGCTGTTGAGCGTCTTCAAATCGCCATAGATCAATGTTATGAGGCAGGATTGCTTGGCAGTAACATATTTGGTACAGGGTTTGACTTCGACCTCGAGATATACCAGGGTGCAGGTGCATTTGTCTGCGGCGAAGCTACTGCCTTGATGCGTTCTATTGAGGGGAAACGCGGTATGCCGAGGCCAAAGCTATGGCGCTCTGCTGCCAAAGGGTTGTGGGACAAACCGACAATTTTGAACAATGTCGAGACCTTTGCGAATATTCCTCAGATTATCTTAAAAGGTGCTGAATGGTATAGAAGTTATGGAACTGAGAAAAGCACAGGGACAAAGGTCTTTGCACTCACAGGAGCTATTTATAATGTCGGATTGGTTGAAGTCCCGATGGATACATCGCTCAGAACAATCATCTACGAAATCGGAGGCGGGATGAAAAAGAGGGGGAGGAAATTCAAGGCGGTACAGTTAGGGGGACCTTCAGGGGGGTGTATCCCCGAGGAGTTTCTTGACATGCCCGTTTCTTATGAGGATGTCAAGAAGAGCGGTGCGATCGTGGGCTCCGGCGGAATGGTGGTAATGGATAACAGTACCTGTATGGTGAATATGGCAAAGTTCTTCCTTGATTTTACTGCAGATGAATCTTGCGGGAAATGCGTTCCGTGCAGGATTGGAACAAAAGTAATGCATGACCTTCTCATAGATATCTGTGAAGGACGTGGAAAAGAAGGGGATATAGAACTCCTTGAAGACCTTTCACACGATATCATCGACGCGTCTCTCTGTGGTCTTGGCCAGTCAGCGCCTAATCCTGTGCTCTCAACGATAAGATATTTCAGACATGAGTATGAAATGCACATAAATAATAAGTGGTGTGTGGCCGGTATATGCAGTAATCTCTGTACTTTCCATATAGATGAAAAACTTTGTAAAGGATGCGGCTCCTGCCTGAGGGCATGTCCTGCACAGGCTGTTACCGGCGAAAAGAAAAAGCCCCATAAGATCAATCAGGACCTCTGCGTTCATTGCAGAACCTGCTGGGATACATGTAAATTTGATTCCATAAAGATCCTTCCTGCTACCGCCCGTAATGCCGGAGATGCTGAAATAGAGTATCTGGCAGGCAAGGTAAAATGAGGCCGGAAGGAATCTAACATTGCACTAAAAATGGAGGTATCAGATGATAGAACTCACAATAAACAATAAAAAGATCTTGACAAAAAAAGGAAGCACAATTCTTGAGGCTGCATTGAGCAATGGCATAAACATACCCAATCTCTGTTATGACAGGAGGGTGGCGCCTTTCGGCGGTTGCAGGTTATGTATAGTGGAGATAGACGGAAGCAGGAAACTTGAGGCATCTTGTGCGACATTTGCAACCGAGGGGATTATAGTGCGGACAGATACCCCGAGATTGAGAAAGGTACGTGAGACCGTACTCGAACTCATGTTAGTCCATCATCCCCTTGACTGTCCTGTATGCGACAAGGCAGGCGAGTGCGATGTACAGGATCTTGTTTTTCAATACGGCAAACCGAGTGGACGTTTTGTGAGGGAGAGGAAACATGCGCCACCTTATACGAAAAGCCCCCTTTTAGAATTAAATGGCAACAGGTGTATACTTTGCGGCAAATGCGTCCGGGTCTGTGCAGAATATCAGTGTCGGGGGTCTCTGGGATTTATCGGGAGAGGCTTCCCTACCGTGGTTCAACCTGCATTCGGTGAGGTTCTTGAATGTGATTACTGCGGCCAGTGCATTGATGTATGTCCTACGGGTGCCCTTGTGAACAAACCCTTCAAATTCAAGGCACGTTCATGGTTCCTCGAGGAGAAAGATACAATATGCCCCTTCTGCAGTTGCGGCTGCACTCTTACCCTGGGGATAATGGATGGAAAAATATTGAGATCAAGGGGAATGAAAGACAAGGGACTAAACGATGGGAATCTCTGCGGCAGGGGGAGGTTTGGCATTGATTATATTTATAGCGGAAACCGTCTTACGTCCCCCATGATAAGGAAAGAGGGAGAGTTAGTACCAGTATCATGGGAAGAGGCCCTTAGTTATATAAGCTCCAATCTGAAGTATACTATCATTGCCTATGGACCGTCCTCTGTAGGAGCAATAGGCTCACCCCGATGTACAAATGAAGAAAATTATATTTTACAGAAATTTATGAGGGAGATTCTCGGTTCGGAAAATATCGACTCCTCAGCTGCCTTCGGCTACGGCCTTGTTGAGAGGGCTTGGAAGATGGCCTTCGGCCTGAACGGTCACCGGATAGATTTAAAATCTCCAAAAGGTAAAGAGGTGATCCTCGTTATGGAGTCGGATTTCAGCATAACCCATCCATTATTTGGGATCAACATTCTGCAAGCAAAAAAAGAAGGATCCAACCTCATCGTTGTTGACAGCAGAGAGACAAAGCTAACAAGGCACAGTACACAGTGTGCGAGAATAAGGCAGGGAACGGGAGTGGCTTTCCTGAACGGAATAATACGGATTATCATAGACAGGGGTCTTTTTGATAAACAAAATGTCTCGAAGATTCAAGGGTTTTCAGCAATTGAAGAAGCGACAAAAGAGTATACACCTGAAAAAGCTGAAAAGATTACCGGAGTTCCCAAAAAAGATATTATAAAAGCAGCACGTATTTATGGAAAAGCAGAAAGACCAGCAATATATTATACAATGGGTATCACCCAACATTCCCATGGAACCGATAATGTTTTTTCTATTGCAAATCTAGCACTGATGACCGGCAATCTTGGCAAGGGAAGTACAGGTGTAAACCCATTAAGAGGCCAGAATAATGTTCAGGGTGCAACTG
>CAYFXR010000002.1:0-8828 GCA_964347155.1 uncultured Nitrospiraceae bacterium
TTTCTTCCTCTCGATAATCCTCCATGAAATCGTCGGGATCAAAGAGAAGGGATAAATCACCTTTTTTAATATCTTTGTATCGATATTCAGCCTGTACACTCGTTTTGTGCGAAAGGCTCATCTGTGAGAAAACATTATAAATATCCAGCTCCTGGTCGTTGTTCTCCCGGAATCCATTTGTTTCATAATGGTACTGTCCAACGCTAAGTGAAAGTCCTTTCTGAACGCCTGATAGAACAATTTCTTCGCCGAATGTGCTATTCCCACCTGCAATGCCGTTCATTTGTATAGTAATCCGATTGCGATTGAAGAGAGGATTAAACTCATTAAATGAGAGATCCGAAGGTCCTGTACCGGTAAAAATAAAAAGTTTGCTTTCTGAGAGATGAGGTTGAAGGGGGGTAATATTGACTGGCTGAAGCAGTTGAGACTGGAGAAGCTCGCTGACTCTTGCTATCTCATGCCGCGGTAATACAGAATATGAGTCAGCAAGAAACCTGTGGGCAGAATAGCTGCCTGGATCAGTGTTGAGGGATTTCCAGCCTTCGATCAGGGCAAGCTGCTCGAAATTCAGGTTACCATAAATTCTGGCAAGACTTGCGCTGCGGGATGCAAGATCCTCATCAAGCAATAAACGTGATCGGTAGATTGCACGATTGTTGTTTAATTCAATGGATTTTTGAAGGTCGTACAATGCCTCAACTGGCCGATTCACGCTCTGTTTTCGAATTGCACTATAGAAAAAAGACGTTGGGTCGAGGGGGTCGAGTTCTCCGGCTATTTTAAATTGATTCGCTGCCAGTTTATCACGTTTTTCATCGTAAAAGGATTTACCCAGATAGCTGCGGATAAGTGAATTGTTCGGGTCAAGACTTACAGCAATCTCAATTTCCTGTCTACCTTCTTTCAGGTCACCTTCCCGGATCTTTGCCAATCCAATACCCAGCCGCGGGAGGGGATCTGCCTGATCCAGCTGAATCGCTTTTTCAAACGACTGCATTGACTCCCGTGTTTTAATCTGCATAAGGTAAGCAAATCCTAAAACGGTTTGTGTACGTGCGAGATCAGGACTCAGCTCTCCGGCTTTCTTCGCTGCTTCAAGGGATTTATCGAGATACCCGAAAGACAGCCATAGCTCAGCCAATCGTGCCCACGCAAGGCTATTTTCCGGGGCTAACCTCACTGCCTCCTGGAGACTTTCTAATGCAGCATTAAGTTGGAAATTCGCTTGCTGGGAATAGGAAAGAGCGATTCGTGCCGTAGCAGAATCAGGTGCTGATTCAACAGCTTTTTCAGCAAGGTCAAGAGCCTTGTCCTTTTCATTTTGTACCACAGCGATAATTGACTGAAGAGAAAGGGCATCGCTGTTGCCTCGTGCTAGATCCAGCGACCTATCAATGTCTTTGCGTGCTTCATCGACTCGGCCCACTGAAAGCAGCAGCATTGCCCGGTAGTTAAAAAATCGTGGATCACGGAGATCTACAGGGATTTCCTCGATAGTGGAGAAAGCCGTTGTTAAATCGCCTTTCCGGTAAAACTGGATTGACCTTCTCACCATTGCCTGCCAATCAGATTCTGTGCCACCAGGGAAATCGGCTGAGCGATAGTGCATAATTGGCGGATAATAAAGTGCCCACTGCACTGCATCCCTTGGTCTCACCACAACGTGCAAAGCAGGTGCCTGCCCTGCCTGTGCTATTGCCGACTGACCATCAGTGAGTGTGAGGCTTCCCGCATTATTCATAGCATTCACTTGCCCCTCAATTACCATGATAATGGATTGATTATCCGTCACTTCGACTGAAAATTCCGTGCCTTCTATAGTTCCGTTCACAAATGGTGTAATTACTTTCAGTGTGCGGGGTATACGGCTGAAGAAGTGGACAACTCCGGTCAGTACGTCTATCAGGGAGGTTTGTTTCTTCTCTACTCCAGTAAAGGTTATAGTCGTATTCTGCCCAAGACTTAGGATTGTTTCATTGCCCAAGACGATTGCTGCACGGCTTTTTTCCTGCACTCGAAGCATATCGCCGATGCAGAACGTATTGTTGTATCTAACAGGTTTCCACTGTATTTCATCCGTTTTTCGTGCTTGTACATTGCCTTGCACTGAGACAACTTTAGCTATCCACTCTTCACACGTTTCTGCGGCCGCAACATCTGAAAATAGTAATCCAATGAATGAGATTATTATTGCGATGATCAAGAGAATGAACTGAATTTGTTTCATTGATTAGCCCCCTTTGTTATTTGCAATATTGTCAAAAGTTTTAATGAAAAGTTGTTGGGTTAAGGTCAGGGCTTTACATTAACCTTGATCATTCTGGCTTCCTAACCCTTACCTTAGCCCAAAAAATGCATTTCAAATAATGCAGGCGTTGTGAAAGAAATTATTTTTCGATACCTTAAACGCAATTACAACTAATCTAAGTTGAATATTTCTGTTTCAAGCTATATGCATAATTTAATAATAATTTTATCGAGTTAAATAATTTCTTGAGCGATGTCTGCATTATGTGGGTTAACCTTAATTTACCCCCTATTTTTTCATAAAAATTTTGACATTACGTATTTACGATCTTTTTAAAATGGATTCCCGCTCAACAGACTGCGGGAATGACGGTTCAATGTTTGAGTTTACGGACAGACACTATTTATTACCTATGCACACTACTTCATTCCATGTTTCCCCAGGTGGCTTTTCCATGTATTGCTTGCATAACTTTAAATAAAAAAGAGAAGGTCCATCCTCTCCAAAACTTTTGATGAGCTCATTAAATTTATTGATCGCCTCTTCCCAGGATTGCTTTTTAAATGTATCGAGTGCATCTGAAAAAAACACGCAAAGGCTTTTCTGCTGTTGATCGGAATCTTTCATGCGACATATTAATTCGTACAGCACAAGCGGTTTTGATTTTCCAGCCAAAAGGAATTTTCCAATCTCTCTTGTCAGGAAACCGTCAATGCGTTTCAGCAACCCTTCGGACACTAAAACTTGTGTATTTAAATATTTATTCAGCCCCTCTATCCTCGTGGCTGTTGTGACAACATCTCCTACAGATCCGTATTCATAATGGTGTACAGAGCCAATATTGCCAAACGACGTAAACCCGGAATGTAATCCGATACGGGTTTGCAGCTTCACATCGGAATATTGATTGAACCTGAATACTTCCTTTTTAATATCAAGTGCAGCAAGACAGGCCTGTTTTCTTAATGAGTCTTCAGGATATTTCGCAATCCATCTCGCCATCATGGCATCTCCCGTGGTACTTGCCACAACACCGCCATGTTGTGTGACTACCTCAGACAGAAGTTTAAAATACGTGTTCATTAATGTTCTCAGTTCTTCAGGATCCATTCTTTCAGAAATTAACGTAAAGTCTTTTATATCAGTACATATAAAAATGCCATATAACGTCTGAGTAATCGTGCTGAAATCTCCATCTTTTTTCGGTAACTGTTCAACAACCTCTTCGGGCAGATACTGTTTAGCTTTATATGTAATTCTCTGACGCTCTTTATATGAGGCAACATAATTGCATACTATAGCACAGGAGAGGGCAAAAGGAGCCTGGAAAAATAAGGGGACAACCAGCGGGTGCCAAATACCGCTGTGAGTAAATTGATACAGCACAACGAACAGATATAGCGCGCTTACCACTGTTATACTCACTGCTGAGATAAATGTAGGAAATATGCGGCAAAGAGTGCCAATTAATAGCCCCCAGAGAAAAATAGTGATAATATGCAATTGGATACTTAGTGGTTGAACAGGCATATCCTCCAGCAGGTTTGCGAATGCCGTTGCTGCAATTTCAACTCCGCTTATATCCAGGCCGCTTGATTGTGAGAAGACCGTATAAAAGCCATCTTTCTGTTCTGGACGCAAGCTTTCTGAAAGTCCAACAAATACAGCCTTGCCCTTGAAATCAAGGTGCTTATGGTTAACACGTGTTTCTTCCTGAAGCTCTAGGACACGGTAATAAGGAATGGTGGAAATAGTACGAGGGGATCCATAAAAATTCAGATACTGGCTCTCCGGGCTTTGGTACATGCGTATTAATGATTTCAGGAGTTGATTATTTATCTCATCAAAAGATACTATCCTTGAATTCTGGAGATCTTCTATTAATATTTCTGCAATGAGAGGCTCTTTTCTAAAGGTATCTCTTAGAATCCGGATGACATTTTCAATACTTCTGCTGGTAATTATTTCATCTTTGTTGCGTGGCAGTTTGTCGATTTGGGACGGAGCAAACCTTTCTAATATTTTAATAAACTCGTCGTATATATCTAATGCGAAGATCTGGAATACAACTACCGGCAGAGTCGGTGTATCTCCTGCAGATGTCTTGAACGTCCAATACTGGCTTACTTTGACCGGCACCTTGGGTAAGGGAAAGGGTGCTAAAGCAGCTGAGGATTGTGCTAGAGAATGGATAGGCTTGACCAGCTTTTCAATATTCAGTCCTCCAATAGGTGGACTTTCATTGGCATGTAAAGGAATTTTTTCTCTTTTAATGATTTCACAGAGTACAACATTGCGTGCATTACCAATCGCATTGGCAAATAAGTTGTCATCCTCCTTAGAGCTAACTTTGTCGAAAAAGATATCGAAGGCAATAACAGAAGCACCTGCCTTGACCAAATTTTCAGTGAGACGGGCATGGAGAGAGTGAGGCCATTCCTTGGGGTCTGGAGGAAGGTTGAGTTTTTCAGCAGAAAGCTTGTCTATACTTACAACAACGGCATCAGGTGGGACTTGTCGGGTTCCTCTCAGTTCAAATAACAATTCCAGGCCTATATTTTCCTCAAGATCAAGCATGAAAGGAAACAGGCTTATCACCAGCCCTAATATGCCGGTAAATAGACCCAAAGTTAATGCCTTGGATAGAGGGGACATGGTTTTATACTATTCAAATGGCACGAAGTGCCTAAGTTATTGTTAGCAAATGTAACAGGGAGTAACAGAATATCTGGAGTTGTAATTCTGATTTAGCGGCTACGGGAGAGTTTAAAAAAATAATAATCTGATATTACAACAGGTTAAGATTTATCAGGAATGTACCAGTAATTATATTACTTATGGTTTTTTGGAAAATAAAAATTTCATTGCGTAACCCCCTGTCTTTATTAAATAACATAAAATTTATCGCTAGTCAAATAAGAAAAATTAATATGATTTATAAGATAATTTAATAGATAGATTAGAAAATTTTTCAAACCCAAATAATGCAGACATTGTAAATAAATTTATTTAATTCGATGAGTTAATTATTACATTGTGCAAATAGCCTGGAATAAAAATATTCCCCTTAACCCATATCCAGCAATGTTGCATGTTTTATTATAGAATCTGCTATCCTTTCAGTTTTGGATAAAACCCTGGCATTTTCAATGGCATTGGATGCATATATAGCAAGCACCCTTAAAAGTTTTAAATCATCCAGATTAAAGAAATTTCCATGACTATTGCTGAGATTGATTACCCCTATAATTTTATTTCTGCTCTTAAGGGGAGCGCATAAAAGGGTTTCAAACTTCATCTGTCCCGGTATAAATCTCGGGTCTGCTGAGATATTGTTTATCAATTCAATTTTACCTGTTTTTATTACGTCACCAGCAATACCTGCTCCCTCTTTTAGTTCAGTCTTTTGAATAGCTTCAGTACCGAATGCAGAGGCTATTTTTAATACTTTCTTCCTTTCGTCCAGAAGCATCACAGAACCGTTATCTGCTTTTATAGAATGCTGCACCTCTTCGAGGATAAGATTGCCGGTCTCGCCAATATCTACAAATGAGCCCATAATTTCTTCTCTATTTTTTTTAAGTCTAGTTAACTGATCATTGAGTGTCCTGATTCTCCCGCTCATCCCTTCAAGAATATTGAATGCCAGGGTAGGATCCTTGCTTGCCTTTGCAAAAAATCCTTTTTTGTCAACACTGAGCACTACTGCTTCACCTGCGGCTTTAACAGTTGCAGAGCGGGGCAAACGGTCAAACAGGGCCATTTCTCCAAAGATTTCACCTTCTTTCAGTGTCGTAAGGGTAACTTCTCCGTCCGGGACATTTTTGGTTACCTTTACTTTTCCTGACTGGATGACAAACATGTTTTTACCTTCTTCACCCTCACGGCATATAATTTCTCCATTTTTATATGTCTTGCCGATTTCACGCTTTTTCATGTTACCTCCTTACCAATGCTTTTACGCATCCCCAACCCAGTTTAGCATGCATTCCGATATTTGTACCCCTCAAAAAAATATTCTTGTATGTTTCGTTTCCTGTGAATGTATCCCATAATATGCTGCTTAATCTTGGAAATTTCTCATTTTTCTTTTGTTGTTCCTTCTTCACAACGTTAACCATGCTTTCAGTCAGAGGGCCGAGGTTTTTATAAGCGTTCGTTATCATATATACAAATTTACCATATAAATTATCTATTCTGGTTCTATTGTAAACAGGATGATAATGTTCAGCAAAATGGTTTTTGCCTATTCCATGAAGAATAACCGTCATTGCTGCAGCTTTTCCCATTATGTAAGAAGCTCCTATTCCGTCCTTGAAGAGTCTTGTTGAGCCTGCATCTCCAATAAAAACTATCCTGTCTGTAAAACCTCCTTTTGCGGTATTGAGGGACAATTTAGGGAAGCACTTGCAAAATTTTTTATTCATGAGATTGTAAGGTAAAATTTCTCTGGCATTAGGAGTATTAAGCAATTCTGTTACTGTCTCCTGGTCGATATTCTTACCCAGAATACATAACGTTACATATATCCCTTTGGGGATTAATGCTGCAAACTTTATATTTTTAGGCTTAGGGAGAAGGAAAAAATGTATTGAGCTTCCAAAGTTTTTAGAGACTGTCTCTTTGCCCAATTCCAGTTCTGTTATGAATGCCGGTGTTATTTCCGGCATTTTATAACCCAGGTTGAGATCTTCAAATATCTTCCACGTTGAACTGTTAACCCCAAAGGCACCAACAACAAGATCTGCCTCCATAACATCTTCACCGCCTGAGGTTACAACCGGTTTATCTTTCATTTTTAATCCGTCTATTCTTGTAGGGACATGGGTTGCACCTTCATGTATAGCACATTGAAGAAGAAAGTTATCAAAGCTTTCCCATTCTTTTTCTTTGAGGCCTTTTGGCCCTCCACCCCTGTAGACTGTCGCTATACGCTTTTCAGCAGCGGGGCTCTCGATATAGACATCACCTCTTTGTGTATGAAGTACATAAGAATTTATACCTCTTTGAACAACCTCGGGTGGAATGTTTATTCCTTCGACAGCAAGGGTCTGGACTAAATGTTCTGATATAACCCCTCCACACCTGTTACATCCTGCGGGTCCGTCCCTTGTAAAGTCTTTTGGTTCAAATATGGTGACATTAATTTTTTTGTCAATCATCTTGGCCATTTTAAGGGCAAAGATACTGAATAATGAACCTGAAGGGCCCCCACCTATTACAGCTATTTTTGCATTGTCGTCAAGTGTTTGTTCAGAGCTCATACATATCTCCGTCTTTTATTATTTTGATATTTTTGATATCAAGCTTTTTTAATTCTTCTTTTACATTGTCTCTATAAGCTGGCTTACAGTGTGTAATATATATAATTTCAGGTAAATTTGTCATTTTATTGAGTTCTAACTTAAGAAGTTTCGGTGTGAGATGCCCTGTTTTTAAGGCTGTGTTTTCAAATCTGTTAGGTAGAGAGGCCTCCATTATAAGAGCATGTATTTTTGTTCCTTTCAGGGAATTCCAGATTGTTACATTCGGTCCGGTATCCCCCATATAGAGCAATCTTTTCCCCCTTTTATCTTCAATAATATATCCGACAGCAGGGACTGTGTGGTTAACTTTATATGCAGTAACCTTATAGCTGTCAATTCCAAAAGTTTTTCCTATATCTATGTTTTTAAGTATTATGATTGGATTTTCAGGAGTCGGTATTTTTGTGAAATCAGGCCAGACAACATTATTGAAGAGATTATGTTTTAAGGCACGGATAACATATGGTATGCCCATGACTGTAACATTATGCCTTTTATTCTTCATTGAAATGTTATCAGCAAAAAAAGGAATATCCTTTATATGATCAAGGTGTGCATGCGTAATAAGAATATGCCTTATCTTCCACTGTTCGCTTTCATTCAGGACTGTCCCGATAGTACCGGCATCAAGGAGTATTTTCCCGTCAACCAGAAAACTGGATAGTCTTGAATTTGGAAGCTCAGCTGCCGAACAACCAAGAACCTGTATCTTCATATAATCATTTTCCCTTTCTTCTTAAAATAACACCGGTTTCATATCAATCAATACATGATTGCTTTACATTTCAGCTTTTTAATTCCCTTTTATTAACCCAATAAATGCATTTCAAATAATGCAGGCTTTGTGAAAGAAATTATTTATCGATACCTTAAACGCAACTAAAACTAATCTAAGGGGGATATTTTTATACCAGACTATTTGCATAATTTAATAAAAAAATCATCGAGTTAAATAATTTATTGAGCAATGTCTGCATTATGTGTGTTAATTAATCTATCCCTATGGCTTTCTACCACCGTTCCTCTGCTTCCTTTATCTGTAAACTCTATAAGCTCTACCTTCCCGTCTTCCCGTTCCATATACGTCTGTTTTTTGTCTTTATCTCCTATAAATGGAAAGTACTTGCCTGATATATCCTCATCTGAAGATTGAGATTGTAACTATATGATATTACATAAAAATTATTATTTAGATGGACATTCCTAAAGTGCATTTCATGTTTTTTTATATCTTCAGTTCGAGGCCTTCAAATGCAGCGGTACATTTAATA
>CAYFXR010000003.1:0-11086 GCA_964347155.1 uncultured Nitrospiraceae bacterium
CAGACGTGTCTTTGTATGCCATGTTTCAACCTGTAATTATGATACCTTCCTGATAGTAAAAATTTTTTATCTCGTCTTTTGATATAAGAGTGTATTTGGTAATAAACAATTTTTCTGTATATTGCCCTTCTCTACAATCCTCAATTCCGATACTGAAAAAGCTTACTCATACCGAAAATCGGTATATTTCTTAACCGAGCAAAAAACACAATATCTTTTAATATCAATTGCTTATGAACTGGCAACTGAATTGCTTTTAGACAAATTAAAAATTATGAAAGGAGGAAAAGAGAATCAAAGAAGTAAAAGAAATGAAGAAGCAAAAAAACTAAAAAAAGAGAAAACAAAATGAAAACATCTGAATTATTCAATGCAGAAAAAAGCAGTAAAGAAATTAAAACCTTAAAGGAGGGAAGTAAAATGAGAAAGATTCTTTATGTAATTATGATGGCAATGATCATCATGACGATGTTAAATGTAGGAAGCGCATATTCAGGGACATTAAGAGTGAACATAAGCGGGAGTTCCGTAAAATACTCAACAGCTCCTGCAGCAAATATAGCGACACCAACAGCAAGTGTAAATCCGGTAACTGCAGTAGCAGTGGAAAAACCTGTTGTACAGCCAGCAGTCACAGCATCGGTTGAGGAAGACCCTGTTCCGCAGTCGGCTGATGCTGAAACAGAACAAACATCCGATATTGTGCAGGTATATGAAGGAAATGTTGTAGTAGAGGAGCTTCCAGTTATGACGCCCCGCATGGAGACGATCACCGAGGTGACGTGGAATCCGAAACAACCTCTCAAACGCGTACCTGGAGCGTGCCCAAGCGATGGATGGTTTGGAAAGCCGAATCCAAGGTTCATAGAATTGGGGCCCACGGTATTGGATCGCGAGACGTGCTTACTCTGGACGAAGTTATTGATTTATCCGATGACACTAAGCTATCGCGACGCAACCTACAAATGCGATACAGCGCAAGTAGGCGGTAGGGGGGGATGGCACTTACCAACCTTGCATCAATTAATGTCTCTTTTGGACTTTGACGTCGCCGGCTACCCCAAAATGACACCCGGACACCCCTTCCTCATCCCAATAGCAGAAAATTTTTATTGGACTTCAACAGTGTATGACAGTGCCCCCGGTGACTACCAGATATACAATTATATAGTCAAACTGAAAAGCGGCGAGGTGGATCATGCCAACATAAGACCTGATACTAAAGAGCTATATAGCGTAGTGTGCGTCCGTGGCGGACAAACAAATCAGGGGATCATTTTCCCTTAGTTATACTTTCCACGATAGGGACAGGAGGAAACCTCCTAGTGCGACACCTGATCGTAGCCAGCTGCCCAACGCTGCTTCTACACTCAAAGCCGGGAGGAGCCTAAATCTCCTTCCGGACTTTGCTCTTAAAGCCGGTTTGCCTGTCAACAGTAAACCATCTTATAACTAATAATCATCATTTTCTTAATCAGTGAAGGCTAACTATAAAATGGTGTTATTGTTAATCAAAAGCCTTGTGTAAAACCACAGAAAACAGGTGATACCGATAATCTGATGGAAATCTAAATCTGACAATAATCGATTGTAAGTGTGATTTGGGGAGGGAAATTGCCCGCTTTATTGATTTACGATAATAATGTTCAATATTTTCAGGCACTTACGTGTTGCAGAATATACTCTATTAGTGAGATTTTGATTTTTACAGTTTTTTGCACTGTTACAAATAGGAATCAATGATTTTTGCTTGACGCACTTCTTATGATTTTCCATAATAGCGCAATTAAGGGGGGGTCTAAATCTTTTATTTTCTCGTTAGTAAGCTTATTTTTTACACTTTTAATAGAACCTCTTTTGTCTTGATATTTTGCCGATTATCCATCCCACAAAAAAAACACCTCCGCCGGCAACGAACATCCATATCAACTGTGAGCGCTTAAGATCGTCATTCTCTTTCTGGAGTTGCTCAGTATCAGTTTGCAATTTGCTGTTTGACGCTTTAAGACTGTCACGCTCTTTCACAAGATCAATAACATCTTTCGAATCCTTAACTAAAGCGTTATATTTTTCGGTAATCTCTTTAAGTTCTCTGGCTGTCTGTTCTGCCTTTCCCTTGCTTGAGGACACGTTCTGTTTGAGATCCCTTATATTTTTGTCATGGCCTGATTTGGCTGTTTTGAGTTCATCTTGAAGTGATTCCTTATCCTTTTTGTACTGTTCGATCTCTGTGTTCAATCGGTCCATCTTTTTTTCCAGACCCGCTATAATTTCAGCTTTTGGTGTTTCCTCTGTTACAAACTGTTTAAGCACCCAACCCTCACTGCCACTCTCCGTTCTGACTTTCAGGTAACGTTCGCCCTCTTCGATAATCTCTAGAGGAGTACCTGCTTTAAGCATTTTAATAATCTTGTATTCATTGCCCTTGCCTTCCCGCAGAGTAATAATAAGTTGATCAGACACATATTGTGTTTTGGCACAGACAATTCCACCCGACACTGTAAAAGAAAAAAGCATTAATAAAAAGATGATTAATCTTAATCGTATGATTTGAGTGATCCTCATATCAACCCTCCAATAAATAAAGCTACGCAAGACTTTTATAAAGCAGAAAAAATATATTATAAATTATATATGATATTTATATAAAACAAAAATACCCTCCCAGTGAGAAGGATCGAATCTTTTATCTTGACAGAGAATCAATCCGCTCCTTTTTTTCAGCGTAAATCCATAGATCAGATCTCATTTCTTGTATTGACCATTTTACCATTCGGAAGCTTTTCCAAAGACTTTCCAAAACTCAAGCATATAAGCCGATGGGGTAAATGTTACAATAGAAAAAAGTCAGAGTCATTTGCAGGGAGGCTGTGTGTTTGGAAGTATTCTTATTACCATTGTTACTGTGATGCACGTTTATATCCTCTGGCGTGCTGCCTCGGTGCCGTTTCTTAAACGCCATGTCTCTGGAAAATGCATCATAGGGACAGGGATGGCCCTATGGACGGTCTTTTTCCTCGGCCGCTTCATAGGTCACGGGAGCACGGGTACTCTTGCCTTTACACTTGAATTTCTCGGCATGAACTGGATGGCCGTTGTTTTCCTTGTCACTGTTTCACTGCTAATGGTTGACGTCATAACCGGGTTCGGCTTTGTCCTGTCCCGGTTCGCCCCTTTCCTGCGGGGCTGTGCCCTTGCTACCGGTGCAGTGCTTTCGGTGATCGCGCTCGTACAGGGCCTTCGGCCGCCGGTTATTCAAAGCTATGATGTTACTCTCTCCGGCCTTTCTTCTGACATGGACGGCACAGTGATTGTAGCAATATCTGACCTGCATGTAGGATCGCTGATCGGCAAGAAATGGCTTCAGGCGCGTGTCGCACAGGTGGAGGCTCAACACCCCGATGTTGTGGTACTCCTTGGAGATATTTTCGAAGGACACGATCAGCCCGAAGAGGAAATGATGGCCGTCCTGGGCAGCCTTACTGCACCTCTGGGCGTATGGGCGGTCCTGGGCAACCACGAGTTCCACGGGCGCAATAATACAGGCGCTTCCCTGATAAATTATGATGGAATACGGGTGCTGAACAACTCCTGGGCCGAAGTCCGTCCATCCTTCGTACTAGCAGGCGTTGAAGACCTGACAAACAACCATCGTTCGGGTAGAGGGGGTGATCCTGTCACCAAGGCACTTGCGGGCAGGCCGCCGGGCGCAACGATTTTTCTTTCTCATACACCATGGGATTTTGAAAAGGTAGCGAATAATGGTGCAGGTCTGATGCTTTCCGGTCACACCCATGGAGGGCAGATATGGCCATTCAGCTATCTGACGCAGCGCATATATCCTCTGATCGGGGGACGCTACGAAGTGGATGGCATGACGGTCATTGTCTGTCGGGGTACGGGCACGTGGGGCCCGCGCATGCGCCTGTGGCGTCCTGGAGAAATACTCCGCTTGACATTGCATGCTGAAAGGAATAATGGAATAGTTGAATAGTGGAATGTTATAGAAGCCAAAACCCCATCTTTACAATTTCCTAAAAACCATTATTCCAACACTCCATTATTCCATCATTCCAATTTGCACGAAGTGCCTAAGCTCTACATTTGATTATCATGACGGTTTGGAGACATAATAACTGCCAATGAAACGTACCGGTCCTTATAATGTCTCTGATCTTCCGGTATTCAACAATAAGGTCTACCACCTGGATCTGCATCCGGAAGAGCTTGCAAAGAATATCATTATTGCAGGTGACCCTGAAAGGGTTCCCTTTATTGCAGATGAATTCCTGGGTGATTGTGAAGTCGACAGGTCACACAGGGGACTGAGGACAATAACGGGAACATCCCGGGAGACCGGTCAGAGGGTTTCCATCACAACCTCGGGCATGGGGACACCATCTCTGGAGATTGTACTGAACGAAATCGTCGCCTTGAATGAAATAGACTTCAACACAATGACTCGAAAAGAGGAGTTTGAACCGATAACCATCATCAGGATCGGCACCTCGGGCGGTCTTCAGCGTGACACCGCTCTGGGAACGCTCATTGTGACTGATTACGCCGTCGGCCTGGACAATACCGGCCTGTTTTACAATCCCGCGTTTCATGATAAAGGCTGTGAAGTGCTTGCGGAAAGGGTTCGGGAATGTATCGAGGCAGCCACTGCTCCTAACTCACGGTTTAAGGGAAAAATCTTTCCCTATGTCTCGAGGGCTCATTCTGAAATTACTGCCGGCATGGAACGGGAAGCGGATAAGCTGGGCGTACGGTATAAAAAGGGGATAACGGTATCGAACTCCGGATTTTTTGCAAACCAGGGCAGGGATATCTCAAGAGTCCCTGTAAGTGTGCCTGATATAGACGGCCTACTTGCATCACTGAATACAGGCATTCCCGGTCTCCGGTTTGAAAACATGGAGATGGAGGCGAGCTTTCTCCTCCACTTTATGGGCGGACTTGGTTACAGGGCAGGTGTTATGTGTGCTGTTATCGACAACAGGCGGGAGGAGCGTTTTGCAAGATATTATACGCACTACATAAAGGACGCTGTAAGGGTTGCACTGAGTACATTGCATTCCTCAGAGTTAAAAAAATGCTAAGCGGTGTCGTGTGGGGTTTGCCCTGGATATTGTCCTTTTCATGGAGCATAATTCCAAATTCTAGGGCAAACACTTAAACTTACATGACTAATTTGCGATTTAATCGTAAATTAGTCATGTATAGAGAAAGAAGGCACGCCTTTTCCTGTTGAGATAAAAATGTCCATGAGGCCCGATACAAATATGGCAAGAGGCATCCAGCATTTAAAAAAATACAGTAAAAACGTGGGACAGGGAGTCTGTTTTATGCCGATGATTAGAAACGACGGCCACCACCTCGTCCTCCTCTGCCGCCACCTTTTCCTCCCCTGCCACTGCGACTTCCGGTGCGAGGGCGAGCCTCATTCACGTTAAGAGTTCTTCCTTTGAACTCTTTGCCATTTAGACCATCGATTGCAGACTGTCCTTCAGCCTTAGAGGGCATCTCAACAAATCCAAATCCTTTTGATTCACCACTATACTTGTCTTTTATGATATTTACGGATTCAACCTGCCCGTATTCCTCGAAAGCCAGCCGTAAGTCCTCTTCACTGACCTCGTACGACATATTTCCTACATAGATATTCATTTTTATCTCCTTATTATCTTGAATATTTATATCTCAGTTTCGGATAACTTATCCATTTTATATCTGGTGCTTAAAAAATATGTATTGAACTGACCCATTAGACGCAGATGTTAATATAGTTTATTTCTGTAAGTATTGTAAAGTAAGTATAAAAATATTTTTCAGTCTATGTAATAAATGTTTTGCATTAGCCTATATGTCTATTTGGGTTTAATTAAACACAGACAGACTTTGATTGTCAAATTAATAATTATTATATGAAGGATATATAATTAATTCTTATAAGAATACGCTGGATAATACTGGGAAATTCCATAATTTCAGAATAGTATATGATAAAGACAGTTGATGTAATGCTGTAGTTAATTTGCAGCTAAATAGGTTAATGTAGAGATACGGTTATTTTTTAATAAATAACAATATGAGATTTTAAAGGACAAAAATATGATTAATAGTTACTCAGTAGGTGAGGATATTGATGCATGGTGTACAAAATGTAAATTGGAGTTAGGTCATACAATTATTGCCATAGTTGATAATGTACCTAAAAAAGTTAAATGTAATACGTGTGATGCACAACACACCTTTCGTGCTAAACCATTTAAAAGAAGTCGGACACAATCAAAAAGCCCTACTCGGAAAACAAGATCTAAAGAAACAACTTACGAAGAGTATATATCCCGATTAAGAGGTGTTGATCCTGCCAATTCCAGAAAATATAATACAAAAGAAAATTTTGAAAAAGATGAGATAATATACCATTTGAGTTTCGGAATTGGAATAGTCTTATCGGTAATTCGGGTTAATAAAATAAAAATCCTCTTTAAGGATGGTCCCAGGCTGCTCATTCAAAATCAATAAATTAATTTTGTCATTTGAAATTCGAGAAGCTTTTTATCTTCACCATCAGTACGATAACGAAAAATATCTAGTCAGCAGCTTATACCTGTTTTTTTATCTTTATTAATTTTATTTTTTTAGGAGCCGGTTTCTCTAAACAGGCTTTGCAAATCGTTGAACCTTTTGCATCATAACACCCGTCTTTATCAATAGTTTTTTCTAAATCATCGCAATATATCTTTATATTTTTCATATGTAGTTTTTTCTCTTTCATATAAATATATTGTGGACTTCTTTTGATTTAATAGCAAGGAAAATCAGTTCATGACCGTATAATGGAATGAATAAAAAAAGCTTTAACAAAAATTTTACACATGGTTTCTCAACATGAGCTCAGCAGGATGAGGATTAATATAGTATTGTTTTTTTAAGTAGGGCTCATCGTACTTGCGTACATAGTGATGAATCAAGGTAATGGGCACTATGAGGGGAATGAGACCTCTGTGGTAGTTTTCAATGACTTCAATAAGCTCGGCTTTTTCATCTGACGTAAGGTTTTTCTTGAAATATCCGACTATATGCAAGAGCACATTAGTGTTCTTTTTGACCGTCGCCAGGAGTTTTAGTCCTTCCAGGAGCACACGTATATATTCGGAAAGCAGTAAATCCTTTGCATGTTTCTTTGCTTCTGCAACAAGCCTGCCCAGGTATGCATAGTGTTTCTGACTGTGAGACATGATCATGAGCTTATGATCCGTGTGAAAAGATATTAATCCTTTTATGGAAGCGCTATGTTCAAGAAAGTCCTTCCATCGCCTGAATACAAAGATGCGCTCGATAAAATTTTCCCGCAGCTGCGGATCATGAAGCCTCCCGTCATCCTCCACCGGAATAAGCGGAAAATGCGTAATGAACATACCTGCGAAAATGCCGGTGCCCCTGCGGCTTGGCATGCCCGACGAAGAGTATACTGTTACTCCTTTATATCCGGAACTTGGTGATCTGCTCTTGAAAATAAATCCGCACAAATCATCTTTTTCAAGTTCCTTCAGCCGGCTCCGTGACCACTTTTTCATGTCATCGGTGTGATCAACTCCGGTTACCCTCGTAACAAGACGGGGATCATCAGGATTACCCACCAGCCGCATTGCTTCTCTCGGTACCGAAAGACCGTATTCCACCTCGGGACACACGGGAACCCACTTAACATATTTTCCAAGCGTATCGGTAAGGTAGTAATCCTGCTTATGCCCGCCATCGTAACGTACTTTTTCTCCCAGAAGGCAGCTGCTTATCCCGATGTTTATTTTATCGGTCATAATACTAGACCATCGCTATGTAACGTCCCTTCCTTTTTATAAATCCCTCTTTGTATAGTTGATCGATAATGTTCCGAATTTTATCATGGGACGTATGTAATTGTCCTGCTCTTTCTATTTGAGTCTGCTGGAGCATGATCTAAGAGACGAGGATGTGATACGGATCGTCCGTATGGCGCCAAGGCAAGGTGTCCCGGGCATGTTGGCGGTAAAAGCGATATATAATGGTTCTGAATTTCCGGATGGAATAGGAAGTGAATCCATTTTTTTCAGATAAGCATAAAAATGTTCGGCTGTGTTCTCAAACATAACAGTATTATTGACGGCACATGCTTATTTTATAAACAAAAACAACAGACAAGAAAATGGCGAGCCCCGCAAAAAAGCTGTGGGGTTTGCCCTTGAAATTTTGTCCTTATTCATGGAGCATAATTCTAATCCAAGGGCAAACCCCTGCATATTTGCTCATGTCGATAACAGCTTAATGTGTAACGATCTTCGGCAGTGTCTTTGCCTGACTGATCCAGTCTCTTAACTGAGAGAGAGCCGGCAACTTTCGTACCATTTTCTTGTCACTGTTGGCTCTTGTAATACTTTCGAGAAGGTTTTCGGGATTTCTCTGTGCCAATTCAGGAATACTGTCTACCCCCGTTACCTCCAGCAATTCTGCATACTCTTCACTGACTCCCTTTATACGGGCAAGATCAACCTGATTGACCCACTTCAGTATCAATGTTTCGCTGATACCGGTTTTTTCGGCAATTTCCTGCCGGCCCTCCAAAGAAGCGCCCCTCTGAAGCAGTAATTCGTTAGATGTTATACCCATCTCCTCCAGTTTTGTAGCGTAGCACTTACCCACACCTTCGATCTTTTCTAATTTTGACATAAAGCTCCTCCTTTCATCGAAAAGATTTTTTAACATGTACCTGTTACATTCTGTACTATCCTTTTATGACTTTTTCCAGCAAGCCCTTGGCTGTGTTCCCTCCTTTTGACTGAACAAAAGAGAGTATAACGGGAATAAATTTGCCGACCATGCTCGAATCTAGGCCAAGCTTTGAAAATCCCCCTGAAAGGCTCGCGATATTTCCCAGTTTCTCGGCCCCCAGTGCTGAGGTGATGCCGCCAAGGGCACCGCCAGTTCCACCACTTTCAGGAGCAGCTCTTATTACATCATCAGTTTCCGGAATTGCATCTTTAATCTGAGCAAAATCTCCTTCTCCAAGCTTGTCCTTTGCATGTTTCAAGAGAAGACCGGCGCCTCCTTTTGCCTGCTCTTCATTGATTCCAAGATTTTTCACAATCTGATCGATGAGTTCCATTTTTCCCTCCTCATATACCATCAAAGATGGTGTGAATGAATTATTAAATAGTTTATATCTTCTACGATTTCATTGTATTCCTGCTTGATCAGGGTGAATATGATTTAAATCATGTCTCCATAAAAACAAAAATCTCTGAATACAGCCATACATATTACGGACGACAAAAAACAGGGAAGTGCTCGCTCTTTTTCAGGGCGAAGAATACAGAAGAGAAGATTCGGGGGGACCGTCCGTCCGGATAAAAAAAACAGCTCCTTCCATAAAAAAATGAGGGGGTTGATCCTATCTTTAAACCTATATAGGGCGTGATGTCAGGACGCTTACTGAAAGAAAAATGTGCTAAAAATGTCCCATTATGGGACACTTCTGTCTGTAATGAAAAATATTATTATTTGAAGCGGTTATATTGAAGTCCCATAATAAATGGGGCGCAAATTCCTCAGCTTGTTCGTTCTCGCAGTCTCTCAATACAATAAACTTGTTCAGATTTTTCTTTCGATCTCAATAATAGCTAACTTTTTCACCGGGTTAGAGGTTTTCCCCATGCTCCAGGCTAAACTGTTTCATACCCTTTACTTTGGGCATAATTCTTGCTGTTTTATATTTATATGTCGCGAGTCTAGACAAAATGAAAAATCTTATTATCCTTATTTTGGGAATATTACTTATTACTGGCACGAGAAGTCTGGTATTAGCAGTGGGTGCGGCTCGTGGCATAGGAACAGAGCAAAGCTGTCATAATTTTTCACACGAATCCTGGTTGCCGGTAATCAAGATCTGTAGTATATGTCACATCCCGCACCACCGTCGCGGAAATAATATCCTCAAGCGTTACGCCAATGGATTGCTGTGGAAACGCACAGTTAGCTCCTTAACGTACAACCTTTATAACACATCTTGGAGTTCATCCCTTACCGGCATGCGTGACCCGTCCTGGGTATCTCCCGTTACCGGGAGACAGGGAGGCCTGCCAGACGGCCAGTCAAAGCTTTGCCTGAGCTGCCACAATGGCGTAATCGCCTCTGATGTATTTAATCTGCACCACTTTGTCTCATTAGAATATGATGTTACAAAGGCTGAACTGAGAGATCCTGACCTCGCTCAAATAGGTGTAAGCGGATCAATCTCAGAGGTTCTTGTCGGTGGGAAGATACAGTGCTCAAGCTGCCATGACGCACATGACGAAGAGTCAGTTGCTTCAACCAAGCTCCTGAGAGTAGGAAAGACGGAAATCTGCGCAGTCTGTCACAGGAAGTAGGGACCGATACGTGATTGCGAATGAAATAAAAAAAGAAAAGATGGAAAAGATCATTCTACTTATAATAATTATAGCATTAACGGCAGATGTAAGCATCCTTATGGGGGTGGGGGAACCGGAAGATTTTGACTTAAGAATAGGTCAAAGCCCCCATAATTTTTCAAACCCAGCCTGGTTACCGATATCCAAGATCTGCCATGTATGTCACACAGTTCACAACGAGACCCTTTTCAGTCAGCAGTACCCGAATGGTTTACTCTGGAAGCGTGAAATAGAATCGGTTGTATACATTATGTATCATTCGTATTGGGGTGCCTCTTTTTTCGATACCCGTGATAAGACAAGATGGACTTCACTTACGGGTAAACGGTCAAATCTGCCAGATGGATTGTCAAAGTTTTGCCTTGCATGTCATGACGGTCTAATCGCTCCTGACATGTTTATTCTCCACCATTTTGTATCAGCTGAATATGATGTGATGAAATCTAATCTCCGGGATCCTGATATCACGCTCATAGGTATGAGTGGTTCAATCTCAGAAGTGCTTGACCGCGGAAAGGTACAGTGCTCAAGCTGCCATGATGTCCATGGCACAGAGTCAATTGGCAATACCAAGCTCCTGAGAGCGGAGAAACCTGAAATCTGTATTACTTGCCACAGGATTGATATTAAAG
>CAYFXR010000004.1:0-22154 GCA_964347155.1 uncultured Nitrospiraceae bacterium
TAGGGAAGATAGAAGATGGGGATTTTCTTTATGGTAAAAACAGAATGCCACATCTCAATATAATCGTCTTTCTTGAAGCTCGCTTTGGAGCATGAAAATCTCCAACGGGGGACAGGTTGTGAGCAGGAAGTGATCTTAGCCTTTCGAAAATTGTAAAGATTGGCTTCTTTTCTCTCCACAGAGTCTGCCTCATAAAAGACGGTCGGCTGTATTCGGCCAAAGACTCTTTCAAGTTCTCCTATGGAGGAATCCAAATTGAAGTGGATCTTCTCACAACTTATGACTTCATCGGGCAAATGAACCACCACACTTCCTTCGGCATAAACATCTTTCGTTTCGCTATTGAGTTCTATCTTATCGGCAAAGAGCTTTAGATTCTTGTAATGTATCTCTACGTTGCCCGTGGCAAAAATGCGCTCGTCTTGCTTTTCTTTATAATGAGCAATAATTGTTACTGGCGCGGGCTTATCGCGTTTTCGCTTTGGGATGGCTCTGGCCTTCTTCTCTCTGGTAGGGATTTTCTTTTTCTGACAGAGTAGAGGATTTGCTGTTAGGTGAAAGAGAATAATAAAGACAAGAATGGGTAAAATGAAGAAAGCCCGCTTTCTTTTCATCGTAGTTATTCTTATCAAACAAAAATTTAACATAACCCCAGAAGAGAATCAACATGAAAGGACTAAAGCCAAAGAAGAGTTGATATTGGATAAAAATTTCTATAATCTATAAAAACAAGATAAATGAGAGGACGCCATGGACGAAAAAGAAAATGAAATAGAATTGATGAATTATCTGAATATTCTCTGGAAGAGAAAATGGTTGATCATCATTCCGACTCTCTTGATCGTCATTGTTATCGGGATAATTAGCTTCATAGTGCCACCTAAATGGGAAATTGATATTATAATGATTCCCAGCAAATTTCTTATCCAAACTGAACAAGGCGGATTCGAAGAAGTCTTGGTGGCGTACCCCAAACAAATTGCAGGTCAGATCAATGAAAAATCTTACAATCATATTATTGCTGCTGAATTAAAAATTGACATAAGAGATTTTCCAAGATTAAGAGCAGAAAATTTGAGAGATACTGATCTTGTACGCGTCTCCTTAAAGCAAAACGATGTTGAAAAAGCGAAATTAACTCTTAATTCTCTATTCAACCATTTAAAAAGTGAGCTGGACAGAAAAGCAGATATTGAAATAAAAGGATATGATACTATGATAAAATCGAATGAAATAGAAAAAGCAAGATTGGAGGACGAGATTAAGGGATTCAAGAAAAAGCTTAAAATCGTCCAGCAAAGAATAAGAGAAATTGAAGATGAAATGAAGGAAATAAGGGAAAGAATTGCAATCTTAGAAAAAGATCAACTCTCAAATTTAAAGAAAGAGACTAGGAGCGAAACTGAAAGTTTGGGAATGCTTCTTTATTCTAACGAAATTCAACAGAGTATGATGTATCATAATACATTACATGAATTGTTGAGCAACAGGAAAATTGATGAAGAAGATCTTAATTTAGATATTGATAATAAAGAACAGGAAATAAAACAATTAGAAAATAAGACTGAAAATTTAAATGAAAGAAAGGGCAGAATCGATTATACTAAACTGATTAAGGAGCCAACATCCTCTATCTACCCTGTTTCTCCCAAAAAAAAGCTTAATATCATGATTGCTGGAATATTAGGGCTGATTTCATTTACACTGCTCGCTTTCTTTCTCGAATATCTACAAAAACATAAAACTACTACTTGAAAATAAATTCTACCTTAGCCCTCATTTATCCATAAATTATTCTTCCTCAATAAAAATTAGCCAATAATACTAATCTATATCTAAATTTTGATAAAAAAGAATATTATTTAATAAGCGAAAAAAGGATTTTTTTTATTTGACAATACAATATTGAATAATTAAATTATAATAAAAATAAAAAAATTTGAGGGCTTAAATTCCTTTTAGATATTCTTTATAGTTAAATGGTTAAATTTCTTTTCATTTTTCCCAATTTATCCAATCTCCTTTATACTTATCAACAATATAAAGGACTTCCTAATTTGATAAACAAAAACAGCAGGTTTAATTGACTAAAACAAATAAAATTCTATCAAAGTTAAGATTAGCATTTTTTATATTTATCCTTATATTTTTTATTCCATGGGTATTCGGAACAGTCAAAAAAATGAGCATTGAAGATATGACTAAAAAGGCAAGTTTAATTGTTATAGCAACAGTTGAAAGCATAAAATCTCAATGGGAAGAGGCTGATGGAGGAAAAAAAATATTCACTTATGTTCAAATAAATATCAAAAAATATATCAAGGGCTGTGGAGAACAAAGAGTTGAAATCAAGGTTCCTGGAGGCAAAGTAGGAGAAATAACCGAAGAGGTTTCTGATATTCCACAATTTTCTTCAGGAGAAGAGATAATTCTTTTTCTAAAATCCGATTTTTTTCAAGTCGTTGGATGGAACCAAGGAAAATACACAATCCAAAATGATAAAGTCTTAGGCCTCGAATTGTCCATTGATGATTTTATTGAAACGATACAAAAATTAGATAAAGGATCTTAAACTCAATTTTTAATGTCATGATCTCGCCAGAATTATGAATTGTAAATAAAACTCACTATGAGAAAGTCTCAAATACACTTTTTTAACAGCAATTGGCGAGCCAAACCTGAAAGGAATTTTAAGCATAGTCAATTTATGGTGATAGGCTCAAGTTTCAGCTAGAAATATAAGATTAATATATATATTAAAATTATTAAGTCTAATTTACAAAAGAGGAGAGGGGAAAATGTATAAACGAAATTCAATTAAATTCGCATCACTTCTATTCATAATTCTCTTTTTAAGCATCAGGACTTTTGGAATAGTTGAAAAATTGAGCATTGAAGAAATGACTCAACGTGCCAATTCAATTGTTATTGGAACTGTAGAATCTGCTCAGTCTCAATGGGAAGAGACGCAGGGAAGAAAAAGAATATTCACTTATGTTTATGTTGAAGTGGAGAAATATATAAAGGGCGTCGGAGAGAGGCTGATCGAGATCAAGGTCCCGGGAGGCGAAGTTGGAGAAATCACCCAACTTGTCTCTGATACGCCACAATTCACGCCAGGGGAAAGAGTTATTCTCTTCCTTCAGCCTGAATTTTTTCAATTGGTTGGATGGCATCAAGGAAAATATAATGTTGAAGGTGAAAAAATTTCAGGACTTGGAGCAAAAGTTGATGACTTTATCAACATGATCCAAAAGATCGAAAGCGAATCTTATACAGGACCTCAAGATGTCTTGCCGACCCAAATCAATCAATCGGAAAGGCCATTGGAGTCCCTTGATACTACGTCTAGAGGAGTACCAGGTGCTTCTATTGATGATAGAGTCCTTCGGAAAACTAAGGGCGCTAACTTAACACCTTTTAAACCGAATGATTGGGATCATAAAATCGTTGTCTCCAGACATCCTGGAGACCACCATGACGCCTCTCATTTCATCCCTGGAGATACACTCTTTATAGACTGGGCAGTTATCAATAACGGAGTTGCCGATACAGAGAAAGCCTTTTACACTCGCCTTTATATTGATGGAATCCTAAAACAGACTTGGTACACTTCGAGTCCTCTTAATCCCGGCTATTATGCCTTTGTCGAAGATTACTCTATAGGTGTTTTATCAAAGGGAATCCATACGATCGAAATTGTCCCTAATTTCGATAATCAAATGACAGAAAATAATAAAAATGACAATTTATCTCAAAAAACCATCTATGTCATAAGTGCTCTGCCCAGTATTTCAAGCATTTCACCATCTAAAGCTTCTGCCGGCACAAATACTCAGGTAACAATAAATGGATCAAACTTTGGAGCGACCCAAGACTCAAGCAACGTGGAGTTTTTCTACAGAAGCGGGCAGCCAAAAATAGAAGCTTCCTCTATCGATTCCTGGGGCAATTCCCAAATTAAATGTAGAGTCCCAACGGCTTTGGTGAGTGGCTACCCAGCTTCATCCAGCAGTGGGCCTGTGACTGTCACGACAGGCTCGGGCACAAGCAATGGCTATACTTTCAAGGTAACTTTCGGCTACGGTGGAGTGAAATGGTCGGGAACTCATCCCTACGTCAATTATGAGATCAATGAGAATACCTCAGATTGTGCCGGAGAGGGAGCGGCTGTAATTGCTGCGGCCAATGAATGGAACAATAAATGCGCAAGTTTTTCATTCTTATATAACGGCACAACAAGCTCCACCACCTATTCTTATAATGGCCACAATGAAATCATGTGGGGTTCAACAGGAGGCTCTATTGCCACCAATTATTATTGGTATTCAGGATCAAATCTATTGGAATTCGATATCATTTTTGAAGACGGATTCACTTGGTCGACAGACGGCTCAACAGGAACATATGATGTTCAGAACATCGCTTCACATGAACTTGGCCACGCCCTGAATCTGAGAGACATCTATGGAAACATAGGAGATAGTGTCTATGACACGGCCAAGACCATGTATGGTTTTGGTTCCACTGGCGAAACGAAAAAGAGGACCTTGCATACTGATGATATCGATGGAATTCGTTGGATTTACGGTACGGGAGGGGACAGCTGGGATTCTGGAGATGATACTGGCTCTGGAGGGACTACACTTTCCCCCACAACTACTGAACAGCCACATGGCCGACATACCTTAACTTCATGTGATCAGTACGATTGGTTCAAGATATATATGGAAGCAGGTTACACATATTATTTTCGATCTACCTGCGACTTTACTGCTCAGTATATGTACCATGGAGATACATATGGAGAGCTGTATTCAGATCAAAATGGATCCAATAGAGTGGATTGGGATGATGATTCAGGAGGAAACCACCAATTCTCCTTCAATTATACTCCTTCCAGTGCAGGCACATATTTCTTAAGAGTAAGGACATACAATGTAGGATATTTTTGGAGTGGATATGTTCACTATTACATGAGCAGCGGTATCACTCACACGGTCTCTACTCCCAACAAACCCAGTGGACTATCTAGCGGGTTTGTAAACACCTCCTATTCATTCACTACAGGAGGCTCTACAGACAGTCTAGGACACGCTGTTCAATACAGATTTTACTGGGGAAATGGATTATATTCCGTCTGGTCGAGTTCAACGAGTGCCTCCAAAGCCTGGTCAAATCCTGGGACTTATCAGGTCCAGGCTCAGGCAAGATGCGCTTCTAACCCCAGTATCGTCTCTGGCTGGTCTTCCAAAAAAGCAGTGACGATCAGCAAAAGCTGGTCCACAAAAAGACTTACCAACAACGCGGCTGATTTAAAATATTCAAAAATAGCTAGATCTGGGAGCTATCGTTACGTCGCCTTCCTAGATGGCAATACTCTTGCCTTCAAAAGAAGTACGGATGGAGGAGCAACCTGGGGTACCCGTCAGAATCTGAGCACCACCGGCACTCTACAGAATAATACTTATGCCCATGCTATAGCCGCTGAAGGCCAGTATGTCCATGTGGTCATAGCCAGACGCTCCTCATCCAACTGGAAGATTTACTACAGACGTAACACCGATTATGGAGCGAGCGGATCCTGGGGAAGCTGGGTTCAACTGACATCAGGCTCTGGTGACTTTCTGTATCCTGACATTGCTGTAGACGGACAATATGTTCATATCGTCTTTCAGGGCCATTGGCCTGGCAACTGGGAGATCTTCTACAAAAGGATATCCAACTATGGAGTAGGAAGCATCATAACGAAAAGGTTAACTTACTCAGCAAGCGGTGCCTCTCAGTGTCCCCGCATCGCTACCTCCTCCGAGTATGTCTATGTCCTCTATCAGGATGACTGGCCTGGCAATGTGCAGCTCTTCTTCAAGAGGTTGGCCAACTACGGAGCTGGGAGCATAATAACCAAAAGAATCACCCATTGTGCTCTCAATTCCAATCATCATGATATCGCGGCTCATGGTCAGTATGTGTTTGTGGTTTTCCGAAATATCAATACTTCAACCGGAAATACGGATATTTTCTCCAAGACACTGGAAAATTATGCAACCGGCAGCATAACCACCAGGAGGCTTACCTATGCGGCCTCCTGTGACTGGCCGTCTGTGTCTTTTGATTCGGGCACGAATGTAGTGGAAGTGGCCTACCACAATGAAAGCCCTGGAAACTACGAGATTTTCTGGAAGCTCATTTCGAATTATGGAAAAGGCAGTTATTCAACGTATAGAGTGACTTACACCGCTGGGACATCTCAACACGCAGATATATTAGTCTGGGGAGGAACGACTTATATAGTCTATCATGACGACTCGCCTGGAAGTTATGAGATCTATTGTAAGTATAAATAATAGAGGAATCCTTTAGATATTACTAAGACAACAGAAGTTTAGACAATATTCAGGGAAAATCTTATAAGATACGCCAAATTCACGGACCAAATCCTAAGCAGGCCTTTTCTCTGAGCTAGCCAGCATTATATCAATGCCTCTCTGACACACCTAATCAATGCAGAGCAGTCAATTCAACTGAAATCTGATAAATTTCAATATTGATCAATGATAGTAAATCCAAAAAATTTCAATCAATTAAAAATCTTAGCAGGCGCCAAGGGGATAGACTAGGAGAATAGCTGAAAAAAGAATTTCCCCATTTAATGATTGTCAAAATTTCCCTGCTTATTCTAAATAATCTTTGTGAAAAAAATTGCAACATTTGCTTTGTTGCACACATCATGTATTTGACTTTGAATGGTTATTTTCATATAAATGTTACAAGAATCAAAGGCAATTCTAAGTATAATATCCAATGTTAAAGGGTACTTCTTTCCTTAAATAAGGAAGCGGAAAAATGAGGGGACTAATAAGGAAGATCTCTCTTCCCTTAATTTTTTTTATATTAACTCCAGTTCAATTATCAACTAAACTCATCAAGGAGAGCCCTTCAACCTCCTTCAATCTTAATCCTCCCCACAGAGCGATGGAAGTCGTCCGCGATCCCATCTTGACCTGGTCATCGACTAACGCCACATCTTAAGATGTCTACTTTGGTACTCATTTTTCTCCGCCTAAAATTGCCACAGTCAAGAGTCCGAAAGTCAAACTGCCAAACTTACTCCCAGATAAAATAAAATATTATTGGAGAATTGTAGCCAGAAACATTCATGGCTCCACACCTGGGCCGACTTGATCTTTCAAAACAGCCAATTTTTTTCACACTGTTTCGACGCCCATACCACCTTACGGCCCTCCAAGTGGATATGTCAATACCCCACTTTCATTCAGTGCAGATGGTTCAGAGTGTAATCTTTTACATTCTGTTCAATACAGATTCCATTGGGGAGATGGGACGTACTCACGTTGGTCTGAATCAAGATGCTCTTCACATTCCTGGTCAACTTTTGGAACATACTTGGTGAAGGCTCAAGCCAGATGCTCGGTCAACCACAGTATTCTCTCGTCATGGTCATCGAATAAAAGTGTGTCTATATCTCTAAGAACGTGGCACACGAAAAGGCTCACTACTAATTCGGCTGACTTGAAGTACCCTGAAATAGAAGTATCCGGGAATTATGTCCATGTCGTTTTTCTTGAGGACGCAACACTCTGTTACAAGAGGAGCACAGATGGAGGCGCTACATGGGAGGCCCGCCAGAACCTGAGCACATCAGGTCACATAAATCCGTTTCCACAAAGCTATGCAATAGAGGCCGATGGTCCATATGTTCATCTGGTTGTCGACCGCAGTTTACCCTCGTCTATGTTTGATATTTTCTACAGGAGAAATACTGATTATGGGGCGAGTGGGTCATGGGGCGAGTGGAGACAACTGACGCATGGTTGGGGGAACTTCATGTATCCAGACATGGTCCTAGACGGCCAATATGTGCATATTGCCTATTATGGCGATTGGCCTGGTACCTATGAAGTTTTTTATAAAAGGATATCAAATTATGGAGTTGGCAGTACCCTGACAAGAAGATTGACTTACACAACATCAGGATCTACTCATAGAGCTTGTATTGGGCAATCATCCCAGTATGTCTATGTTGTATATGAAACAGGCTCATACCCGAACAATCAGTTATTTCTCAAAAGAATCTCGAATGATGGCAGTGGGAGTATCTACACAAAAAGACTCACCTATAATTCGATCAACTCAGAACATCCAGATATCGTAACATCTGGCGAATATATATTCGTGGTTTATATCAATTATGATTCCTCCTGTAGCAATTTTGATATTTTCTCCAAGACCATAGAGATTTATGGGACTGGAAGCACAACAACCAAAAGACTTACCTATGCTGGGAGATGCCTATTTCCCTCGATTGCTTTTAATACAAACACAGATACCGTAGAAGTCGCTTATAACAGCAATGCTCCCATGAACCATGAAATATTCTGGAAAGTTGTTTCCAATTTCGGAAAGGGAAGCTTTTCGACATATAGATTGACATACAGCACTAGCGGTACATCTAAATACCCGGATATAGAAGTATGAGGAGGCACAACTTATATCATCTATCAAGACGACTGGTCTGGAAGTGATGAGATTTTTTATAAATACAGGTAAATTTAAAAAATATGAACGGCGGCTCATTTTCTTTGTATAATTTCAAACTTATTCACAAGTCTTCTCATCCTGCTTAAAAAGACCATCCCTTTTTCACGGTATTCATAGCTATTCGTATTCAACTTACGTGTTTAATCACATGCTGCATTTGACATGAAACAATCATTATTATATAAGAAAGCAACAAGAAGCATAACCTTAATACTCTTTCAAGAATAAAATCGAAAAAAGAGTTTCTTCTTATAATCAGGAGGCGGAAGGATGAAGAGATTGATACAGAAAACCTTTTTTCTTTTATTATTTTTCCTGTTAACTTCGATTCAACTCTCAACAAAAATAGAGAAAGAGCGGCCATCGATTCCGAATGATCCAAACCCTCCACTCCATGAAGCAGGAGTTGTCCGTGACCCCATCTTGACCTGGTCATCGACTCACGCCATATCTTATGAAGTCTACTTCGGCACTCGTTTTCCTCTTCCTAAAATTGCCACAGTCAAGATTCCAAGAGTCAAACTGCCCGTCCTTCTAACAGATAGCACAAAATACTTTTGGAGGATAGTCGCTAGAAATATTCATGGCTCGACTCCTGGCCCGACCTGGTCTTTTACTACGGGTTGTCATATTCACAATATCGAGATCCCCGCTGAAGTTCTTGGGCCTTTCATAGGAAAAGTTGGGGCCCTTCATAAATTTACTAAGGATAGAGAGGTATGCAATCAAGGACATCCAGTAGAGTACAGATATGATTGGGGAGACGGGACATTTTCGGATTGGTCAAGTACAGAGGAAGTGACTCATCTTTGGCATAGAGCAGGGAAGTATAAAGTAAAAATCCAAGCAAGGTGTTCTGCAGATAAGAAAGTCATCTCCTCGTGGTCCAGTGGTAAGGTTGTGACGATTCTGGCAAAAATGTGGTCCACGAAAAGAATCACCCACAATCCAGCTGACTTAACGGATCCTGAAATAGCTCGATCTGGCGACAATATCCATGTCATTTTTCATGAAGGGAATATTCTGGCTTACAAGAGGAGCACAAATGGAGGGTCCACTTGGGAGTCTCGTCAGAATCTAAGTACAACAGGTCAATTATATCCCGGTTCTGATGGCTTTGCCATATCAGCTAGTGGCGCGTATGTTCATGTTGTCACAGCCCGACGCCCCTCTCCTGCAGAGTTTTATAAGATTTGGTACAGAAGGAACACCAATTACGGCCAGAGTGGCTATTGGGGTAAATGGGTGCAAATAACGACTGGTACACACAAATTCTTATATCCAGATATTGCCGCTGATGGACAATACGTCCATATAACCTATAATGGAGATTGGCCTGGAAACCAAGAAATATTCTATAAAAGGATATCCAATTATGGAGCTGGGAGTTCGTTGACAAAAAGGTTGACTTACTCTTCAAGTGGAGTATCCCGATTTCCATGTATTGCATTCTCCTCACAGTATGTCTATGTGGCTTATCAAGACGACTGGCCTGGAGACGGACAGCTATTCTTCAAGAGGATCTCAAATTATGGAGCTGGGAGTTATGAGACAAGTAGACTGACTCATAATGACATTAGAGTCATCCATCCAGATATTGCAGCCTATGGTCAATATGTGTTTGTGGTTTTCGTAAATTTTAATCCTATCAGTTTGGATAGAGATGTTTTTTCAAAGACGATAGAAAATTACGGAACAGGAAGCATTACGACCAAGAGGTTGACTTATGCTGGTGACTGTATACATCCTGCTGTCGCTTTCAATTCAGCAACAAACGATATGCAAGTCGTCTATTATCACAAGCCAAACCCTACATCCGATGAAATATTCTGGAAAGTGGTTTCGAATTTTGGCAAAGGGACTTATTCTACATACAGATTGACTTACTGCACAAATTTTTCTTCTCTATTTCCAGATATAATAATCGAAGGAGGAACTACCCACATCATCTATCAAAATAACTGGCCAGGAAGTGATGAGATTTTTTATAAATACAGGTAAAATAACAAGAGTCAAGTTTAACCTAAACCAGAACAAAAAAAGGAGATGTTCAACAAAATACTCCTCCTTTATACACTGAATTCTATCTGCTCGGAAGGATAATAGCTATATTTGACATCCAACAGTTATTCACATATAAAGATTAATCCCTTTGGGGAATGAAATAATTTCAAGAGGGATTTTTTTTTGGGAAACGGGAAAATGAGAGGATTCATAAAGAAGTCTTTATCTCTCTCTTTGTTGGTCATTTTAACTTCTGTCCTACTCTCGACAAAACAAATGAAGGAGAAACCGCCCGACCCTTCTAATCCGAATCTTTACCAAGATTCCGTTGCCGTAGTTCGTGAACCAACTCATGCCCGGTTATCAATCAATGCTTCATATTACGACGTCTGCCCTAGCACAGGCTTTCCTCTTAATAGAATAACTCCAGTAAAGATATCTGCAAAGAGTTGGATCACAAAAAGGTTAACTAACAATCCCGCTGAATTGAAGTATCCCAGGATAGCCGTGTCTGGGAATTATGTGCATGTGATTTTTTCTGAAGAGGATTTCATTTATTACAAAAGAAGCGAGGATGGAGGCGGAACTTGGCATGGCCCTCAGAATATAAATGTCTCACCTGATTTACATGCTCGTCCATATAGTTATGCCATAGCAGCAGAAGGACAGTTTGTCCACGTGGTTATGGCTTGGCAGTTCTCGCCTGCAACCAAATGGCATATCTGGTACAGGAGGAATATCAATTATGGAAAGAGCGGTTATTGGGGCGGATGGATGAAACTGACATCTGGCTTGTGCCAATTCATGTATCCGGATATAGCGATAAAAGGACAGTATGTCCATATCGTCTATCAAGGTTGCTGGCCTGGCAATTATGAGATTTTTTATAAAAGGATTTCAAACTATGGTGTTGGAAGTTCAATCACAAAGAGGTTGACCTACTCAACGACAGGATTCTCTATGTACCCACGGGTCGCAGCTGCCTCTCAATATGTGTATGTGGTCTATCAAGATGATTGGCCTGGGAAGGATCAGATTTTCCTGAAGAGAATGTCAAATTGGGGAGCCGGAGCTCCGACTACTCTCAGGCTCACTCATAACTTAATCTATTCTGAACATCCAGATATTACAGCTCAGGGAGAGTATGTTTTTGTGGGTTTCGAGAATTATGATTCTTCTCTTGGGAGAAGAGATCTATTTTCTAAGACACTTGAAAACTACGGAGCAGGAAGTATAACAACCAAACGGCTCACCTATACTGGCTTATGCTTCAATCCATCTATCGCCTTTGATACAGGTACGAATAACGTACAAGTCGCCTATAATAGCTTCAGTCCGGGAAATGACGAGATATTCTGGAAAGTCGTTTATAATTACGGCAAAGGAAGCTATTCAACATACAGGCTTACCTATAGCACAAGTGGATGGTCTCGATATCCAGATATGTCAATCAATGATAGTACAACTCATATTGTATATCAAGACGATTGGCCAGGAAGTAAGGAGATTTTTTATAAAATCAGGTGATAAGATAAGCTGGAAGAAAAATCTGAACACGCATAGGATTTTGGGGAGGAATTTCCTTTGCTAGGGAGGTGAAAAATGAGGGGAGCAACAAAAAAGATCTTTTTTCTTTTATTACTATTTATCCTCTCGTCGGTTCAGCTTTCAACTAAAATAATCAAGGAGCGGCTATCATCTCCCACTGATCCAAATCCTCCGCATGATACAGTAGAAGTTGTCCGAGATCCTATCATAACTTGGTCATCGACAGATGCTACATCTTATGATGCCTATTTCGGTCTGTGCTTTCCTCTGACAAAGATCGCTACAGTCAAGAGCCCGAAAGTCAAGCTTCCCAGCATTTTGTCCGATAATACGAGATACTACTGGAGGATTGTAGCAAGAAACATACATGGTTCCATTCAAGGCCCTACTTGGTCTTTCGAAACAGGAAACCTTTTTCACAAGGTCCTAACTCCATTCAAGTCTGTAGGACCCTCAAAAGGAGATATACATAAATCTTACACATTCAAGCATAGCGGTTCGAGATGCAATCAGGATCATGGCTTAGATTACAAGTATGATTGGGGAGATGGAACCCATTCGGACTGGATAGATTCGGAAAGCGCATCTCATTCCTGGCCCAAACCTGGAGTGTATGAAGTGAAAATCCAGGCCAGGTGTTCGGAAGACCATAGAGTCATCTCCCCGTGGTCCTTTGGTAAAACTATGGTGATATCTACAATAACATGGCATACAAAGCGCCTCACCAACAATCCAAATGACCTCACATATCCTAAGATAGCTAAATCTGGAAACTATATTCATGTCATTTTTAATGAAAACCATAATACGCTCTGCTACAAGAAGAGTGCCGATGGAGGGCAAACCTGGAGATCCCGTCAGGATATAAGTCCTAAGAATCCAGAATCTACTAATCTGTTTACCTACGCGATCGCTGCAGATGGGCCCTATGTTCATGTCGTCCTGGCCCGCACTCTCTTTGAAGAGGGCGTTTACAAACTCTGGTACAGGAGAAATACGAATTATGGAAAAGCTCTCTTTTGGGGAGACTGGAGACAAATCACCACAGGCTCTGGATACTTTTTGAATCCTGATATAGCAGTGTCTGGTCAATATGTGCACATTGTCTATCAGGCTGATTGGCCTGGCAATTCTGAGATTTTTTATAAAAGGATTTCAAATTATGGTGTTGGAAGCACAACAACTAGAAGACTGACCTATTCAGCAAGTGGATCCTCTGTATTCCCCCACATTGCGACCTCCTCACAATATGTTTATGTGATTTATGAGGACAACTGGCCCGGGGACTGGTGGCAATACGAGGTTTTCTTTAAACGCATCCAAAATTATGGGACGGGTACTATAACGACAAAAAGGCTGACGAATAATACAATCTGGTCTCGCAATTCTAATATTACAGCCTATGGTCAATATGTATTTGTAGTTTTTAACAATAATGAATATTCAATATGGGATATTTTCTCCAAAACAATCGAAAATTATGGGGTGGGAACCATAACTACCAAAAGGCTCACGTATGCCAATATATGTGAAGATCCATCTGTCGCCTTCGATTCGACTTCAAACGATGTTCAAGTGGCCTACGCTACCGATGCCATTGGAGATCGTGAGATACTTTGGAAGGTGATTTCGAATTACGGCAAGGGGAGTTATTCGACTTATAGGCTCACTTCTAGCAGTGCATGCGCATCTGGAAGTCCGGACATCTTGGTCCAAGGAGGTACAACACATATAGTCTATCATGATTGCTGGCCAGGGAGTTATGAGATATTCTATAAAAACAGATAAGGAGGATAAAAAGTTGAAGAGATTGGCAAAACATACCTTTTTTATTTTATTGATATTTCTTTTATCTCCAATACAAACTTCAACAAAAATCATATTTGCTAAGATATCTTCAGCAAGTTGGACTACAAAAAGACTTACCAACAATCCTGCTGACTTGAAGTTCCCAAGGATAGCTGTATCTGGTAACTATGTTCACGTCCTGTTCTCAGAAGGAGATATTCTTGCATACAAGAGGAGCACAGACGGAGGGGCCACCTGGGAGGCACGTCAGAATCTCAGCACTTCGGGCTATTTATATAAATATCCTTATAGCTATGCTGTTGTAGCAGATGGGCCATATGTTCATGTGGTTATACCTCGTTCAGCTAAACCTGCACCCAATCTCGATTATAAGATATGGTACAGAAGAAACACTTTTTATGGTAAGAGTGGCCACTGGGGAGATTGGAGGCAACTCACTCTAGGCTCGGGAGATTTTAATCATCCAGATATTGCAGCGAACGGCCAATATGTCCATATTGCTTATGAGCGTGATTTAGGCGGTGTCCCCGGTAATCTTGAGATATTCTATAAAAGAATCTCAAATTACGGAGTCGGAAGCTCCATAACGAGAAGGCTGACTTATTCATTAACAGGATCATCTCGAAGACCAAGAATCGCGACTCCCTCAGGCGGGTATTATGTTTTTGTCGTCTACCAAGACACTTGGCCTGGGAATTGGCAGGTATTCTTCAAACAAATCCCAAACTTCGGAGAAGGTATTATAACCACTCGAAGACTGACAAATAATCTAATCAATTCCAATTATCCGGATGTTTCAACCTACTCTTCGTACGTGTTTGTTACGTTTAGAAATTATGATCCATCTCCTGGAACGAGTGATGTTTTTTCCAAAACTCTTGAAAATAATGGCATAGGGAACATAACGACCAGAAGACTCACTTATGCAGGAAATTGCTATTATCCAAATATTGCTTTCGACTCAACCACAGAGAAAGTACATGTTGCTTATCACAGCTCAAGTCCAGGAAACCTAGAGGTATTCTTCAAAGAAATAATGTTTTATGGCAAAGGTTTCATTACAACCTACCGGCTCACTTATAATGATGGAGGTTCTATCTATCCAGATATAGCGATCCAAGGAGGAACAATACATATTGTTTATCAGGATAGCTCGCCGGGAAGCTACGAGATTTTCTACAAATACAGATAAGTCAAACTGGCCTCTGTACTGGATCCCACTCTTTAGATTACCTTCAAAGGAGGCCTCATCCTCCTCATCTATATTTATAGAAAATTTCACAACTCCAACGACAGTTGTCTTGATAGATTATATTTAAAATAAGCCCTTATGCTAAACAAATAAAAAGTATCTCTGGATATCTGAGTGCACCTCAAAATTAAGTTAGACACAGGAAAAAAAATGTTTTATACTCCCGCCGTGATATACTAAAATATTCAACACAAACCACGCTAAAAGCCTCATTTGGAGGATTTGGACACTCAAGATGGCCCCGAAAGTATCAATCATTATTTTAAACTGGAATGGGCTCGAATATCTACAAAATTGTTTGGGTTCAATATTTGATCAAAAATATGATAATTTCGATACCATTCTTGTAGATAATGATTCAAAAGATAACTCTATTGAGTTTGTGAAAAAAAAATTTCAATCAGTAGACATACATGCTTTAAATAAAAATTATGGCGTTCCAAAAGGATTTAACATCGGAATAAAATATGCTTTGAAAAAATATCACCCCGATTACATGCTATTTTTAAATACAGATACAAAGATGGTACAAAAAAATTTTCTTGAGAACTTAATTTCTTTTGCTGAGAGAAATAATAAAGTCGGGATACTTGGTTGCAAAATAATATTTCCCGATGGAAAAACACAACATCTCGGAGCAATAATTGGCAAGTTAAGATGGACTTATGTTAAGAATCTTAGTCCAAAAGAACCATGTGCTGTTGACTCCATAATGGGAGCAATGTTTTTAATTAAAAGAGCAGTAATTGATAAGATAGGACTTTTTGATGAGGGTTTCTCCCCTTTTCTTTATGAAGAAACTGATTATTGCATTAGAGCCAAAAAAAGTGGATTCTCAATTAACGTCATTCCCCAATTAGAAATAATTCACTTTTGGTCTGGTTCGATGAAAAAATTCCCCTCTAAACAATATAGATTAGCTTTATATAAGAACTCTATTAGATTAAAATTGTTAAATGATCCATTACAATTACTTTTCCCGCGATTACTTTTAAATTTTCTGGGTTGCTTAATGCAGTATGATGAAAAAAGATTATTGAAAATAAAGATAAAGAGAAGATTTATAGAAAATATCATGATATTCCTAGAAGCCATGAAAATAAATTTACACAACCTGCCAGAGATTATAAGAAAGAGAAATCACCGTGATATAAAAATATGGCATTAATAATAGAATTGCTAAATGGATTTACAGCCAGAAAATTTTCTTTATCACTCTTTTTCCAGCCTCAATGCTGTATTGAATAGTGCAAGCCTGCGCGGTATCAAAACCAGTAAAATCTTAGCTCCTAGAGGCACACCGCTCTTAGGACCCCCTGCCATATGCTGCAATGATTCTCTCTTTGTTAAAAAACAATTTTTATAATAGAAAACATTTCTTTATAGAATTGATCTTACAGAATAGAGGAGAAATGTGTTATCCTTCATTAATGGAATGAATGACAGCATCTCTCTCTTTCCTTGCAGATATGAAGTAAGTACATGAAGTGCAAATTTCAAGATCTCCTGAGGCTTGACTACCTTTCGCTATTATAACTAAAATTAATCTCTGATTAGCCCCAGAATTTCAAAAGTAAATAATAAATGGATGCTCAGATCAGGAACCGGTACACAAAGCACATCTCTTTGCCTTTTTTTTGTTTATTTCATACCGTTTATAGTTTCTCACTCTGCTTAATTCCTCATCGATCTTTCCCAGTTTGTGATATTTTGTCGTTTTCGAATTATCTAGGCTGAGTTTGACAAAATCAAAAACGATAAAGATATTAAAGGCGGTAGCTTATAGATTTTTATATCAGACAGTATTAAAAAATATGCCTAACGGACTCATTCGAATTAAATAATGTCCTATGCTGGCTGGACAATATAAACTTTGAATAGATAGTAAAAATTTGGAAATAATTATTCAATAAAAATATGATGTCAAAATATGGAGATATCTCATTGCCCTGGAAGGGCGCAGCTTAATTTCAAAATGAATAGCTAATATGAAATCAATAAAAATAAAAAATTCCCTCGATAGATTGATCCATGAAAAATTACTCAATATCGATCTGAGCAACTCTCATTTCAGAGAACTCCTGACAGAGAGTTACACCGCATTCTTCTTAAGAACTCTTGGCATACTCATCGGCTATGTATTCACCTTATTGATTACCAGAAATCTGGGCGCAGAGGCGATGGGCCTTTTTGCTCTTTTCTTGACCATATTGCAAATATTTACGGTTTTAGGAAGGCTTGGATTTGATACTTCATTTGTAAGGTTTGTGGCTGAATATTCCTCACATAGTAGATGGGATTTAATAAAGGAAATTTACATCAAAGCATTGAGGCTTTTGATCCCATTTAATATTTTTCTCTCTGGAGCCCTTTATTTCTTCGCTCCATGGATAGCAAAAAACATTTTTAAGAAAGAATACTTAACCGAATATTTCCAACTTGCCGCTTTCGGCATATTTCCGATGGTTTTATTGCTTATAAATTCGGGGAGTTTTAGAGGATTAAAAAAAATAAAAAAATTCCTTTTTTTCTCAAACATCTCCACTTTTTTATTCGCCGTATTTCTATTGGCCATATTTCTTTGGTTCAAAAAAGAAAATCATTTTCCGCTTTTTTCCTATAATTTAAGTCTTGTCATTGGCGCCATTTTAAGCACAATAGTATGGCTTAAAAACTCTAAAATGCGCTCTCTCGTCAGTCAAAACACAATCAAGATAAAAAAAATCTTGAAAATCTCTTTATCCATGTTACTATCCTCCTCACTCTATATCATTATGCTTTGGGCAGACACTATCATGCTCGGTATCTTCAGATCGGAGGAGGAGGTTGGCGTTTATAATGTGGCTGTAAAAATTGCAACAATAATGAGCATCACTTTATTTGCGATCAATAGCATTGCTGCCCCCAAGTTCTCCGAACTTTTTTTCAAAAGTGATATGAAAGGCCTTGAAAAAATTGTCCATCTCTCAACAAAGCTCATTTTTTGGAGCTCATTTCCTATTCTTCTTGTTATTTTTCTCTTTCCCTCTTTCATATTGGGAATTTTCGGAGAGAAATTCACCCTAGGTGTTTATGCTCTGCTGATACTGACAGCCGGACAGTTTGTGAATGCCATATCCGGCTCTGTAGGGTATTTTTTGCAAATGACGGGAAAACAAAATGTCTTTCAAAATATATTATTAGGAGCGACTGTTCTGAACATTACCCTGAATTATATACTTATTCCAAAATACGGCATCAATGGAGCTGCTCTAGCCAGCATGATCAGTATGTGTTTTTGGAATATAAGTTCAGGTCTCTATATAAGAGCACATTTTAAAATATTGACTTTTTATATCCCTTTTAAAAAAAGTTAATAATCAATCGAGGGATGAAATATGGAGATCAATAATAAAGAATCAATAAAGCCAAATTTTTTCATTGTTGGCGCCGCAAAAAGCGGAACAACTTCCCTTTATTATTATTTAAAGCAACATCCTGAAATATTCATGAGTCCCATAAAAGAACCCAATTACTTCTCATCTGATATTGATCCTAAGAAATTCAAAAAAAAATACAAAACAGTAATGGATACTGATTTGACTGGATACTTTAATCAACCTTGCCTCAGAGAAATGCATATAGCTTTTGTAAAAAATTGGGAAGATTATACGAAATTATTTAGAGCAGTAAGAGGCGAGAAGGCTGTTGGAGAAATCAGTAATTCCTATCTGTATTCTAAAGAGGCAGCTAAGAATATCAAAAGTGCTGTCCCCAAGGCAAAGATCATCATGATCTTAAGAAATCCCATCGAAAGAGCCTATTCCCATTATCTTATGGACTTGAAAATAGGGTACTGTGATTCATCTTTTTTAGAAGAGCTTGATAAGGATAATTTACTAGAAGAAAAAGGTTGGGGAATATCAAACTTGTATATTGAATTGGGTCAATACTTTCAGCAGGTCAAGAGATATCTAGAAATCTTTTCAGAGCAGGACGTAAAGATATATCTATTTGAGGATTTTAAAAAGGATACTCTTTGGTTATTGAAAGACCTATTCGAATTCTTAAATGTAGATGCCGGTTTCAGTCCTGACTTGGGCAAAAAATATGCCCAAGCCTACATCCCAAAATCTAAATATCTCAACAGGATCTTACAAAATACAGGAATTAAAAATTTAATTTCAAAAATCGTGCCTCTAGAAATAAAAGATAATCTCAAGTTTTTATATTATACGAAAAATAATATGCCAGCCTTAACTTCGGAAGAGAAAGAATATTTATTAAAAATTTTTAAAAATGAAATATCCATGTTATCAAAACTGATAAAAAAAGATTTAAATCATTGGATTAATAAATACGAAGTTTAACAAATATCATTTTTAAGAAGAAAAAATTCAGTATTTTCACGCGGATTGAAAATGAGATTGGACTTTTATAAAGTGTATTTTCCTCAATTCCATCTCATTTTCATCTGAGTTTAATGAATCAGAGGAAAGCCATAAAATTTCCTCTCTTATACTTCCTTTAAAATATTATTTTTCGAATCAGAAAAGAGGAACAAAAAATTATTAAATCGCGTTCATTCTTAGGCATCAAAAAATCTCATGTTGTTATCTTCCTCTTCTTTTTAAACCTGTTTCTTTATTCTTATATCAGCAATGATGTCAAAACAACTTTAAAGCTTTCATCAGAATATGATCTTTATATTCCCATTGGCGCTTTAATTTTCTTAATCATCAGCTTCCTGCTCGTTTTGATAAATCTGAAAGGAATGCTAACCATGCCGAAAATTCTGATTGTTTCTGGGCCTATCTTCGCGCTCTACATAATATTTAATATAGGCATCGGAATCTTGGCTGGAGAAATCTATACCCTTGCTGATATATTCTATTCATTCATCGAGCTCCTTTATATTGTCTTCTCAATCAGCGTTGCTTATTGTTATGTAAGAATTCTTAAGGAAAAAGACACCACCCCTTCTCTCTTCCCTATCTCTTTCATCATCGTTATGATAATGATTTCCTATTGGCTGGCCATTACAGGGTCAAATGTTATACTGCCATTTCTAAAAAATATAATAGGTTTTGAAATAAATATAGATGCTTTGATACGAAATATAGATCTATTCCTCGGTTTCAGAAGACTCTATGGACCATTAGGCGGCTCCGCCAGCTTAGGAATTCTGCTGATCCCTATTCTTGGATATTCCTTATATCAGCTGAAAGAAAAATTTAAATTTCATCACTTCGTCCTGCTGCTTCTTTCTGTATTATTAGCATTTTTTACGGGAAGCAGAGTCGCAATTTTTGGAGTGTTAGCTTTATTGTTGTTGTTCTTCTTAACAAGACATTTTATTCTATCCTACGTTCTGATACTGGCATTATCAGGTTTTCTTTTATATTTATCTCTTGGACCTCCTTCCCCAAATAATGAAAATATCTATTCACCCAATACGAAGCCTCTGTTGGATAAAAAGCGAATAGCCGCTATAAAAACATCCTTAAACGCAGGGTTATCCTCCAGTAGGGCTTTTCTCTTTGGAGTTGGATATAAAGAGCTTGGGATATCTGCAAAAAAAAGATTTTTAACTGCTGCCAGCCCAATAACAACACAAGAATATATAGAAACAGAGTATGGCATTATCGCCAAAGGCCCCTACATTATATTGGATACTGAATATGGATTTATGCCCGGAGGCCCTCACAGTATTTTTAATTGGGTATTTGCCAAAACTGGTCTGATCGGACTTATCTTGCGACTTTCTTTTATATATGTTTTTGTTTTTTTTCTTTTTCGACAAATACTTAAAGGGCCTCACAAAAGCTATTTAATAATGGTCACAGCCGTTTTTATATCTTTCTCTAACCTCTTTACAGATGAATGTCATATAGCTGATCCCATGCTCATGACCTGTTGGTTTGTCTTCTATATTTATGCCTATGAAAAAATCACGAAAAAAATCTCCGACGATTATAAAACCTGAGCATAAAAATTATAAGTAAAGACATAAAAAGGCTTCTTAAAGCAGAAAAATTAATATTTCAACCTCGACAGAACTTTGTGACTTTCATCCGAACAAATAAATTCAAATAAAATTTCAGTGTCTGCTTATAACATGAAAAAGGAAATGTATCGAGATTCAATCGGTCTCAAATATACTAGGGGCTCAGAGATCTTTTGTTCCCAAAAAAAGAAAAACCTGATTAAATAGTAAAATCTAAGTCCTGATTACGAATAAATAATAGAAATTTTGATATGAGAAAAAAAATACATTCTGTTTTCATTTATAATCATCATGGATTGGGGGATGTCATCCTATCCATTCCCATGATTATGCTACTAAAAAAGAAATATCCTTCTGCAAAAATCATGATGAGTGTTAAGTCTGATATCGAGATGAAAATATGCTCTGCATTTCTTAACATACATAAATATATTATTTTTGGACCAATAAGAGTTCCACTAAAAAAATTTACAGCCTTAAGCATTCTCAAAAATCTCTCCCAAAGAATAAGACTAATCTTTTGGCTTAGAAAACAAAAGTTCGACTTAACTTTATTGACTCAAAGCATAAAATCATGGACTGCCGTCGTCCACTCTCTTCTCATAAATTCAAAAAGCAGATTGGGTCTGAGTAAATGTCAACTCGGTTTTCTTCTAACACATAGCGTAGAAGATAAAAATGTCCATAGAGTGCAGAAAAATTTAATGCTTCTAGAGCCCTTAGGAATAGAGACCAGCTCAAACAACATCGATGATTTAGTCCCTACTCTTGTCGTTAGCGATGAAATCAAAAGAAAAATAAAGAAATTTACCACCTCTATTAAGAAAAAAAAATTAGCCATATTCCCATTTTCAGGGCCGGTCCTCATCCAAAGAAAGTGGCCGGTGGACAAATTCGGGACTTTAATCTCTTCTCTTTCTAAGGATAACAATCTAGTCTTTTTCATATTAGGTGGTAAAGAAGATTTAAAGGAGTGTGAAGAATTGACAAAAT
>CAYFXR010000005.1:0-4711 GCA_964347155.1 uncultured Nitrospiraceae bacterium
CCGATTTCCTGAAAATATATTCTTCGTATGCACTGTTATATGAAATGAACAAATACTATTTAAAAGAAAAGCAGTTTCAATATGTAAACGATGGTTTCAGGAATATTTTGCATCAAACATATATTCAGAACTTTCTCATAGATAAATTTAAATTTAAAAAGGCACATACGAACTTTTTTGTTGTTTACAAACCCTATCTATCTATTTTCTCATCTGTCACTTTCCCCTTAAGAAAACTCACAAGAGGAATACATCCTAAATTAGGGGCATTATACGAACTTGAAGAGATTAGAAGAAAGTGCCAGAATGGTTTGCGATAGAAATCATCTGCTCGTAATCTCAATATGTTTTTTCAGCTAAGTAAAACCACGTATTGTTCATTATGAGACGTACGCTGTTACGAAATGAAGCTTTTGAACATGCTTCCAAGAAATTTCATGATTTAGACAATCATTATCTTTTTGAAGTTTGGCATCCTTCTCTATTGAAAATACGTCCGAACGGATTAAGTTGGAAATTAGCCTTGTGGTGGGCAATATATTTCTCGAAATTACTAAGTAACAGATTTGGCTTTTGCTTATTTATTATGTATCAAAAATATAACAGAAACATAGTTCATTATACATTGGTATCATCAAAATCTTTCAAATTCCCTTTTATGAAAGAAAATGATATTCACATAGGACCTATTTGGACCGACCCTAATCATCGTGGCGAAGGAATAGCTTCATATGTGGTTGAAAAAATATTTGAACTGTATAAAACAAAAGAACGTGTGTTTTGGTTAATGATTAATGATAGGAACCCGGCTTCCAAAAAAATTGCAAAGAATTACGGATTCATTGAATGCGGTAAGGTAGAAAAAAAAACATTGGGGATTTATAAATATGTTAAAAACAACCGTTCTGCAAAGAGATATATAAATGTTTTTAAATGAAAAACGATTTGATGAAAACAATATCAATCCTGATTATGCGGTTAACTGTATAACAATAATTGTGAGAATCTTTGATTTCATTGCAGCCTTAATTGGTATATTATTTCTTTCACCCCTCTTTATCATCACAATAGTTCTCATTAAAATTTTTTCTCCCGGGCCAGTATTATATTCACAGGAGAGGGTCGGGCATAATGGCCGTTTATTTTATTTGTACAAATTCCGCTCAATGGTAAGTAATGCCGATCAAATTGGAACATCGGTAACAACTGGAGGAGATCCGCGTATAACAAGGATAGGGCATTTTCTTCGCAGGACTAAACTGGATGAATTGCCACAACTTTGGAATGTATTAAAAGGGGATATGAGTTTTGTCGGTCCCCGTCCTGATGTACCGGAAATTGTCGATACCTACAACAGTGAAATGAAAAGGATTTTAAAGGTAAGGCCGGGAATTACCAGTAACGCAACATTGCATCTTCGCAATGAGGAGGATTTACTTACAACCGCAAAATATCCTGAAAGAGCCTACAGAGAAATTTTTGTGCCTTCAAAAGTAAAGATTGCGATGGAACATGTTGAAAGAAAATCTCTTTTTTTTGATTTTGGTATCCTTTTTCAGACGGTTTGGGCCCTTACAGGCGGAAAGATATGGCCGATAAAAGAACATTTAATAATAAAAAAAATAAAGGAACAATTAAGTAAACAAAATCAAACCTGAAGTACGTAAATATGCAAATTCGTAAGTCATCCTAAAGGAAATACGTTTTTAACAACCATGATTCCAATCATAAGACCCTCGTTAATCAATTTTAATGAAGTTGAGAAAGAATTTCGTGAGGTTTGGGATTCGGGCCAGATAACCGTCTCAAAATACACCAGTCTATTTGAAGAAGAGATAAAAAAAACACTTAACGTGAGAAATGTAATTGCTGTCTCAAGTTGCACATCTGGTCTTATTCTTGCCATTAAAGCCCTGAATTTACAAGGAGAGGTGATTTTACCTACTTTCACCTTTGCTGCGACTGCTCATGCACTGGTCTGGAATAATATCACACCCGTCTTTTGCGACTCTGAAGGGGGTACATATAATATTGATGTCAATAAAATTAAACCGTTAATAAATGAAAAAACAAGTGCAATGATGCCTGTATACATCTTTGGCCTTCCACCGGAAATAAATAAACTTGAAAAACTGTCATCAAGATACAATCTTAAATTGATATTTGATTCAGCTCAGGGATTAGGCGCTGAATACAAGGGAAAACCTGCCGGAGGTTTTGGAGACGTTGAAGTCTTCAGCATAAGTCCTACAAAAGTTGTTACTTCCATTGAGGGGGGTCTGGTTACTACAAATAACGATGAATTGGCGACGAAAGTTAGGAAGATGAGAGATTATGGAAAGAATACAAATGGTGAAGATATGGATTATATTGGATTAAGTGCACGGATAAGTGAATTCCATTCAATTGTGGGATTGAAAAATTTTAAGAAAATGAGCTTGTTAATAAAAGAACGCCATAAATTAATTGAATTATATAAGAGCAGTTTACACGGTATTAAAGGGATATCCTTCCAGAAAATTCCAGTAGGCTGCCAATCAACAGGAAATTATATGGTTATCTTTATTGATACGAAAGATGCCAAGGCAACAAGGGATGAAGTTTATGAATATATGAAAGAGAACGGTATTCAAACAAAGAAATATTTTTTCCCTGCTTTGCACATGCAAAAAGCGTATGAAAAATACAGGAAAAAATATCAAGGAAAATTGCAGGTAGCAGAAAAGGCAGCGAATGAAGGGCTTGCTTTACCGCTTTATAGCCATATGGACAAAAAAGCTTTATTAGGAATATGTGACAAATTAAAAGAAATTCTTTAAAACATACAAAAAGGTAGTAATGATATTGTAATTTTAATCACTGTTTTTTATAAAATGCCAATTTATTATAAGATAGTCAAAAAATCCAAATTTTAGAATATAAAAGGAGATATATATGAAGACCTCTAAGGTTTTAAATGCCTTTTATTTTGTAATTTTCTTTCTCCTATCACTATCAACATTTGTATTTAGCATAGATGTACAGGCAGCAACATATTACATGGCCACCACCGGATCAAATAGTAACAACGGCTCAATACGTGCTCCATGGGCGACCTTAAGTTACGCCCAGGGGAGGTTATCACCAGGAGATATCCTCTATATAAGAGGCGGGACTTATTACCAATACCGTATAAACTGGACTTCCTCCGGCAATGAAGGAAACCCGATTACCATAATGGCATATCCAGGCGAAACACCCGTTTTCAATGGCTCGGGCTCATACGATATCATTGTGATTGATTCGGCCTCAGTCTCTTATCTCATTTTCGATGGTATTGAATTCACCAATTGCCTTCGCGGGGCTTTCCACCTCGATAAACCCAGTAATATCATCATCCGGAATTGCTATTTTCACGACATCAAAGCAAGTAGTTTCGGAGCGATATGGTTTGGAAATTATAATAGAACACCAGGCAATAATACACACCATCTGACTATTGAAAATTGCAGATTTATCAATATCGGGAGGGGCGGCTCCACTACCAGACTTGACCATGCCATATATGCCTCAAGAGGATCTTCATATATAATAATCCGCAATAATTATTTCGAAAATAGCCCAAGCGGTCCGGCGATCGTTTCCGGTCATTCACCAGCGCCGCACCATATGGAAATTTATAATAATATATTCAATTTGACAACCGGAAGAGATCGAAGAGCCATTTTTCTTAATAATGGAACCAAGAATGTAGAAATATACAATAATATCATTCATTTAGAAACCCCTAGAGGATATTCAGGAGAGACATATGGATACGGAATATATGTAAATCCTGATAGTGATGCTGTAATTAGAAATAATATTTTTTATGGAACAACTGACTCACGCGGCTTTCTGTATAAAGCTGGAACAATGGTCACAAGCCACAATATTTATTATCCGAACTATGACAATGACGATAACAGCTCATCTTCTTTTAGTGCAGATCCCTTATTTGAAAATCCATCAAATAAAAATTACCATCTCAAAGAAAAATCACCAGCTATAGATGCTGGTACGACAATAAATGCAGTGACTCACGATTATGACGGCAACAGCCGTCCTCGTGGATCCAGATACGACATCGGAGCTTTTGAGTACGTATCAGCAAGCATCCCGCGACCAACTTACCAATGCTCGGATGGGATGGATAATGATGGAGATGGACTTACAGATTATCCAGATGACCCCGGATGCTCAGCAGCTACAGACAATGATGAATATAATGCTCCACCTCCGGAGGCTCCAGCGAATGCCATTGAAGCTGAGTCAGGCACTCTGATTGCGCCAATGCAAATTGTTTTAGATTCATGGGCTTCGGGAGGCTCATATATTCATTCAACAACGTCAGATACAGGCACAGCTACTTATGCTTTAAATATTAACACACCTGGCATTTACAAAATAACTGTAAGAATTTATGCTCCAGGCGTAAGCAATGATTCATTTTATGTAAAGATAGATGAAGGACAGGAATTTATATGGCATCTGAATCCCTCTGCAATACCAAATGAATTCAATGTCTGGAGGGAAGATGAGGTCAGCAATCAGGGAACGGGCACATATAATAATCCTCAATATGATCCATACACCGTAATTTTGAACCAGGGAAGACATACTGTAACATTCAGGGGTAGAGAAACAAATACAAGAATAGATTATCTTTATTTTTCCAAGGTAGGAGACATAC
>CAYFXR010000006.1:0-10728 GCA_964347155.1 uncultured Nitrospiraceae bacterium
AAAAACAAATGATGATGAATGATGATGACAGAGAACTCGAAATGAGATATGCCTGCCGATTTGGTCAGATTGCAATGAATATGGGATTTGTAAATGAAGAAAAAGTTATAAATGCCTTAATAGAGCAAATAATTTGTGATTCTTTTGATCGGCTCGGACCTCGCAAACTTATAGGAGAAATCCTTTTTGAGAATGGCTGGATGACTCTACAACAAATTGAAAGGGTTCTGGAAGAAATCCTAGAGGACAAACAGTAGAAAATAGTACTTGATTCCTTCCTTAAATTATCAGAATTAATTTTTGCTATAATGATGTATATTTCATTTGCAATTCAATAAAAAATTATATACTGTATTACCTGAATTGAACGATTCTCATATGAAAAGATGTGCGAGGCAGGTTCAAAAATTCATAATGCGATTGGATATTGGAATTATCTTACTGCTCTGTTTAGACTTTAACTTAAAGAGTGAAGATTATAAAAGCAAGACAATAGCTGCACAGAGGTATCGCGTTTTCCCCTGTACTGCTCCTGGTACAGGGTTCCGTTATCCGTTTTTTACGGAAACATACGAGGGGCACGGATTACGTATTACTACGGTATCGTCCCGCTGCATGGGGACACAATGCCTGCGTTCTTTGAACTGTATTTATTGGGTTAAATAATTTTGTCCATATCAGTATAATGAGATTACATGGAGGACAATATGTTAAAAAAAATGGCGACAGGAACAGAAAAAATTAAAACGGATAGTTATAAAAAAGATGTTGTGAAGGATATCAGCGAAAAAATCAGCGATAAAACTATAGAAGAAAAAATTGATAGTGAAAAGGTAAACACTATCCTCAAGGGAAGTACATTAAAAGGGGATATCAGTGTTACGTGCGATTTGGAATTAAGCGGAGACGTTGAAGGGAATATCACCTCTGATCAAAAGTCCAATATTGTTATTAAAGGGAATTGTAAAGGAAATATAAAGACCAGGGAAGGAAGTGTTGAGATATTGGGACAAATGAGTAAGGGAGATATTACTGCAGGAGGCGATACAATAATTATCGGCAGGTTCAACGGAGGAAAGGTAGAAGCAAAAGGGACGATATTTGTAAATGGTGAATTTAGCGGCACATTGGAAGGGAATATAATCGAAATAGGCCCTGATGCCCGTGGCAAGGGAGAACTGTTTTATAAAGACTCTATTTCAATTTCCAAAGGAGCTAATATAGAAGGACATATCAGTAAATTTCAGGGAGAACATAGGGCGGCAAATAAATCTAGCGATAAGAAGGTAATAGAGTTTGAACTCCCTATCCTTAATAAAAGTGAAAAAAATAGTTCATAGAATATCAGCGAATGAAGGAATGATCTATGCAAATAAAAAAAACAATGTTGACAATTACTTTTCTTATTGGATTATTAGCAGGATGTGCATCAACAAGCAGTATCAATACTCATACAGATAAGTTACAGAAAGTAAATGATATACAGATGGTTTCGGTATCATCGTTTACATGTTCAGATCCTGTTATAGCTGATAATGTACGAAACGTGATTATCGAATCTCTGCTTGCGCACTACTCTGTTGTTATTGGTGCTGAAGCTGATTTCGTAGTCAAGGGGGCAATAACCCTTTTCGGTAATCAGGTTTCAAGGACATCCCCGAAAACTGCGAAGGGTCATGTTTCAGAAATAAGTGCGCAGATAATAAAAGACAACAAGATACTGGATTCTGCTATTGTTACACAGGTCATCACTGATTCATCGACTCCGGATACTCCAGAAGTTATGGGCAGCAGAATGGGGGAAAAAATTAAAGAAATAATTTCCGATATTCAGTCTTCAACTACGCAATAATCAACCGAACGACAGACCTCGGTTCTAACCGTTACAGCTAACTCCAACCAGCATTAAGAAAAATATGAGAAACCGCTGTCACGAAAGCAGAGATTCATATATAAAATATGTAGGCCTTGACATAAATTGAAAATTTTATTAGTGTCAAAGAGTTAGAGAATAAATTCAATATCTCTTTCTTTATTTAAAGGTAAGCCGATCCTTTTAAATTTTTGGCTAACATGGTGTCCTTTAACTTTCTTGACAAAAAAAATTTCTATGTTTAGAATTTCACTCACCTGAGATAATCTGCTTTAAGTTAACCTTTGAAACTTCAAGGAGGTTACAATGTATCCTGATGATATTAGATATCACAAAGAACATACCTGGGTAAAAGTTTCGGGCAAGAAGGCGACCGTTGGTATTTCATTTTATGCACAGGAGTCACTTGGCGACATTATATATATTGATATGCCCGAATTAGATTCAACTGTAGAAGCTGGTACAGAACTGACGCAAATAGAGTCAACAAAGGCTACATCATCAGTAATAAGTCCTGTAAGCGGGACAATTATGGAATTTAACGAAGAGTTGACAGATGAACCTGAGATTATCAATGAAGACCCTTATAAGAAAGGCTGGATTGCTGTTATTGAGATGGAAGATGATTCAGAACTCAACGATCTCATGGATGCCACTGATTATGAAAAGTATCTTGAAGAAGAGGTGAAACTGAAATAATGAGGGTCAATATATTGGGCTCTGGTCCTGGTGGTTATGTTGCGGCAATCAGGGCAGCACAGCTTGGTGCTGAAGTTACTGTTATAGAAGAAAGCGAAGTAGGCGGTACATGTCTTAATTGGGGATGTATACCAACCAAGACGCTTATCGCATCGGCAGAAGTACTACATAAGGCAAAAAATGCAAAAAACTTTGGTCTGAAACTTGATGGAACTATTACACCTAACATTCAAAAAATTGTTGAAAGGAAAAACAAGGTTGTCGATACTCAGGTAAAAGGAATACGGGCTCTTTTTAAATCCTGGGGTGTCAGGCTTCTGGAGGGAAGAGGGGTCATTGACAGTCCCAGAAAAATAAAGGTCACTCTCAAAGATGGCTCAACTAAAGACATTGATACAGATAAAATTATTATTGCAACTGGTTCGAGACCTGCTCCAATACCTGTCTTCCCATTTGATGGTAAGAGAATTCTTTCCAGTGATAATGCTATAAATCCTGATATTATTCCTCAAAGTCTTCTTATTATCGGTGCCGGGGTAATAGGCTGTGAGTTTGCATTTATATATAATGAATTCGGCGCTGACGTAACAATAGTAGAAGTTATGCCAAGTGCTGTATCAACAGAAGACGAAGAAATATCATTAATTCTTGAGAGAGAGTTAAAGAAACATAAGATAAAACTTTTGACGAATACCAGCGTTGAAAAGGTTGATATAAAACAAAACGGATTATCTGTTGCATTGTCTGACGGCAAAAGTATTGAGGCTGAAAAGATTCTTGTATCTATTGGAAGAGTGTTTAACAGTGAAAATATAGGCCTTGAAGAAATAGGCGTTAAAAAAGGTCAGAGGGGCGAGATTATTGTTGATAACAGAATGCAAACCAATATAGAAGGAATCTATGCTATTGGAGATGTTGTTGGTGGTAGTATGCTCGCACATCTTGCATCAAGAGAGGGAATCGTTGCTGCAGAGAACGTTATGGGCTGGAATAAGAAGATAAATTATAACGTAATCCCTGCTGCAATTTTTACGAACCCGGAGATTGCATCTGTAGGACTGAGAGAGAAACAGGCTGTTGAAAAAGGCTTTAAATATAAAGTTGGCAGATTCCAGTTCAGGGCTCTTGGAAGGGCACATGCCGCGGGAGAGATAGCCGGGCTTTTTAAGATCATTACAGATGAAGGGACAGATAATATAATTGGTGCACATATAATAGGTTCACATGCATCTGAATTAGTACATGAACTTGCCCTTGCTATGGAAAAAGGACTTACAGCAAAAGACATTGCTAACACTATTCATGCACATCCAACGTTTGCTGAAGGTATTATGGAAGCTGCGAAAGATGTCCATGATTCAGCGATTCATATTCCTCCAAAAACTGACTTTAAAAGTTACCTTAATTAAATAGTTATAATATATTGATAATAAAAGAAAACATATTACTTTTGAATTTTTCTAATAACGTATTAATAGTATTCCTGTACCTAAACACTCAAACCCCTTTGGAGCACCAAGAAGAATGAAAATGCCCTTGTCTGTCACTCCCCGACTTGCCCTGTACCATCTGGTTAAGGGCTTGATCGGGTAATCTATAATGAAAAGGAAATGGATTCCCCTAGGTACGACTCGATTCCGAGTTTAAACGTGAATCCACATTAGCCAATGGCTCACAAATGAGTATGAAAATAACCTTTAACGTCATACCGTCTCGTATCAGAGTACGGGATAAACTTCAGCAGGTATCCAGAAAAAAGGTCTAGATTACCGATCGGGGTCGGGAATGACATACAATCTATAGTTTAGAGATGACAATTCTCGGACAACCTGTATAATAAAGACAGATATGTGATATGGTAACCAGAGAGGTAAAAGTACGTAATGTTTCTATCGGGGGTAAAAATCCACTTGCCTTTATCGCCGGTCCATGTGTGATAGAGGACGAAACTTCGACTTTAAAAAATGCTGAGAAGCTTAAACAGTATTCTGAAAGCCATGGAATTCCCATTATATTTAAGAGTTCTTATGATAAGGCAAACAGGACATCTGTCAACTCCTACAGAGGGCCTGGTATTGAAGAGGGTTTAAACATACTGAACAAAGTCAGAGCCGAGACCGGACTGCCAATCCTTTCTGATATCCACTCAGTAAACGAAGCCAAAGTAGCGGCACAGGTGCTCGATGTTCTTCAGATACCGGCATTTTTATCGAGGCAAACAGATATAATTATTGAAGCAGCCAGGACAGGAATGACTGTTAATATTAAAAAAGGACAATTTTTAGCTCCGGAGGATGTAAAAAATATAATTGATAAAATAATTTCAGTGGATAATAAGAATTTGATGATAACTGAAAGAGGCGTGTCATTTGGCTATAATAATCTTGTAGTAGATATGCGATCAATCCCTATCATGCAAAAATATGGATTTCCTGTAATTTATGATGCTACGCACAGTGTTCAGCTTCCTGGAGGAAAAGGTAGTAGGTCGGGAGGACTGAGAGAATTTATAGTACCACTTTCCAGGGCTGCAGTGGCAACAGGTTGTGACGCTGTTTTTATGGAGGTTCATAAAGAGCCTGATAATGCCCTTTGCGATGGACCAAACATGTTACATCTTGATAAGTTTCCTGTTTTAGCTAAGCAGTTGATGGAAATAAGTCAGCTAGTGAAAGGATGGTAATAATATTTATTTCCATTCTATTTTGTATAGGCTGTCGATATAAGTATATACCAAAAAAATGAAAGAATTTATTGATCAAGCAAAAGATATATTAAGAATAGAAGCAAATGCAGTAAAAGATCTTATTGACCATGTTAATGAGAATTTTGTTAATGCTCTTGAAGTCATGTATTCATGCGCTGGCAAAGTCGTAGTTACAGGCATGGGCAAGTCGGGTCTTATCGGTAAAAAAATAGCTGCTACCCTTGCCTCTACCGGAACGCCGGCTTTTTTTCTTAACCCGGCAGAAGGCAGCCATGGTGATATAGGGATGGTTACAAAAGGTGATGTGGTACTTGTAATTTCAAATAGCGGTGAAACAGAAGAGATTACGAGAATACTCCCTACTTTAAAGAGACTCGATATTAAAATTATTGCCATGACAGGAAATTCTCAATCAATGCTTGCAAAATTATCTGACGTTTCCATTGACGTCTCAGTTAAAGAAGAGGCATGTCCAATGGGACTTTCACCAACTGCATCTACAACAGCTGCTCTTGCAATGGGAGATGCATTAGCCATAACTCTTTTAAATAAAAGGGGGTTTAAAGAGGAAGATTTTGCACTTTTTCACCCGGGAGGGCATCTCGGGCGCAGATTGCTTTTAACTGTGGAAGATCTTATGCATACTGGTAATGCTATACCATCTGTAAATATCAATACCCTGATGAAAGAAGCGATAATAGAAATTTCTTCAAAGAGACTGGGAATTACAGCAGTGTTAGACAACAGTTCTAAGTTACAAGGGGTTATAACTGATGGTGACTTGCGAAGAGGACTTGAAAAGTCAGGAGAAAAATTTTTCTCTCTTAAGGCAGGAGATGTCATGACCCATAGGCCGAAAACAATCAGTAAGAATATGCTGGCTGCAAAAGCTGTAGCATTAATGGAAAAGTATTCTATTACCGTCCTGATTGTTTCTGAGGATAAGAGCCACATAGAAGGTCTGATACATTTGCATGATCTTCTGAAGGCAGGAATAGTATAAATAAGAAATTTCAAATTACACATTACAAATGTCAAATTAATTACAGATTATTTAAGGGGTCAAGGAGTCAAGAGGAAGAATTAATTTTTAAAATTTAATTTCACTCGAACCCTCGAATCCTTGGATCTTGGAATCCTGTTTTACTATTTGTTTGAGTTTTGTCATGTGTTATTATTCAAATCTTCATTGAAATATAGTTTGCTATGAATAAAAAAAACTTAAAAGAAAAAGCTAGTAAAATTAAACTGCTCATCCTTGATGTCGATGGTGTGATGACAGATGGAAGCATTATTCTGGATAATGCAGGAAATGAATTGAAAAGATTTCATGTAAGAGATGGACATGGTGTAAAGATGTTAAGCAAGGCAGGAATAAAGACAGCGATTATTACAGGCCGAAGTTCAAAGGTTGTAAATATAAGGGCAAAAGAGCTTGGCATTACTGAAGTTCATCAAAGAATTTTTAAGAAGTCAGAAGTGTATGAACAATTAATGCAAAAACATAAATGCAAAGATGAAAATGTAGCATTTATGGGAGATGATATTGTTGACCAGGTACTTCTTAAGAGGGCAGGGCTTTCTGCTGTGCCTGCAGATGCTGAAGAAGGTGCAAAAAAATGGGCTGATTTTATCGCTGAGAGGGGAGGTGGAAGGGGGGCTGTAAGGGAGTTCATAGATTTAATATTAAAATCAACAGGGCTCTGGAATAAAGTATCAGGGGAGTCATTTGATTAATTTACCTACAATCATTACTTTCAGCAGGATACTGATAATCCTTCCATTTATCCTGGTAGCATCAGAAAATCCTTTTCTTGGAGCCGTGCTATTTGCATTTGCATCTCTCACCGATCTACTTGACGGATATCTTGCAAGAAAATCCAAGCAGATAACCAAGTTGGGCATACTACTTGATCCGATCGCTGATAAACTTCTGGTTATTTCAGCTTTAATTGTATTAGTTGATATGGCACTTATTCCAGCGTGGATAGCCATTGTTATTATTGCCAGAGAATTTATTATTACCGGCTTGAGAGTCGTTGCACTGTCAAAAGATATAGTAATACCTGCTGAAATGGGCGGCAAGATAAAGGTAACGGCACAGATTTCATCGATACTTGCCCTGTTAATAGATAAAACTTTTATCAGCATGGATTTATATAGTTTAGGAATTACATTAATGTGGATTGCTATGATACTTGGAGTTATTTCAGGGATCCAGTATTTTGTTCTTTTTTGGAAACGAATATGACGGATTCTCTATGTTCAATTAATCCTGTAGTGTATTTACTCATTCCTGTTGCCTTTATCATAGGATCTATTCCTTTTGGAATTCTTTTTACCAGGAACAGGGGAATAGATTTGAGAAGCACGGGAAGCAAAAATATCGGAGCTACAAATGTCTTAAGAAGTGCTGGCAAATTACCTGCTTTTTTTACGCTCACGGGAGATGTTTTAAAAGGGGCACTGCCTGTTTTGACCTGCAGATATATCACGGCTCAAGTAACCCAATCTGCAGACGGACCAGAGATGGTTCAATTTATTTACGATGTATGGGAAGGCATTATCGGATTGACTGCCGTTCTTGGACATATGTTTTCAATTTTTCTCAAGTTTAAAGGGGGCAAGGGGGTTGCAACCGGGTTTGGTGTTTTATCCGTATACAGCCCTAAAGCTGCGATCATCATGCTTTTTATATGGATCTCAGTTGCAATTATTTCGAGAATTTCATCCCTTGCTGCGTTATGTGCCGTTATTTCGTTACCATTTATATTGGTATTGTTAAAGGCAGCGGAAATTAAAATATTTTTCGGAATAGTGCTTGCCATTTTGATAGTCTTTCGACATAAATCAAATATTAAAAATCTTATAACCGGAACAGAATCGAAGGTTGGAAATAGTAAATGAAACGTGCAGTAGTCCTTTTAAGTGGTGGCATTGATTCCACAACAACTCTCGCTGTTGTAAAAGCTGAAGGATATGAAATATATGCCTTAAGTTTTGATTACGGACAAAGACATAAAATAGAACTTGAATCGGCTTGCTTGAATGCCGATAAGTTCGATGCAAAAAAACATATAATAATTAATTTCAACCTCAGAGACATCAGCTGTTCTGCACTCACCTCTGATATGGAGGTACCAAAGAGAGTTAAGAGTTCAGAGTTAAGAGTTAAGAGTAAAGACAAAAAGAATAATTCAAAACTTAACTCTTCACTCCAAACTCATAACTCATCAAATATTCCGGTTACATACGTACCTGCCAGAAATACTATATTTCTTTCCTTTGCCCTTGCATGGGCTGAGACAATTGGAGCAGCAGATATATTTATTGGTGCCAATGCTGTTGATTACAGCGGTTATCCTGATTGTAGACCTGAATTCGTCAAGGCTTTTGAAGATATGGCAAACCTTGCCACAAAGGTATCGGTTGAAGGAAAAATGAAGTTTAAGATTCATGCTCCTCTTATCAATATGACCAAGGCAGAAATAATAAAGAAAGGAACAGAAATAGGCGTTGATTATTCCCTTACATGGAGCTGTTATGATCCACAGCCAGTACACTCTCCTTCACTTCCACCGGTTAAAGATCAAACTGTAATACCGTCCTTTGGTAAAAGTCGGAATCTCGGTACGAATAGACCCCGATGGGTAGTTACGAGAGGGCAAGGGGGAATTATTGATTCAATAACTCCATGTATGCATTGTGACAGTTGTCTTTTAAGGGCAAAAGGCTTTAAAGAGGCGGGAATGAAAGACCCGTTTTTCATTTCATAACGTGAGGCTAAATCGAGGAAGATTGAACCAGCAAAGCAGAATATGTTTCAGCAGTTCGAACCGTTCAAACGGTTCAAAATGTTGAAACAGATGGAACGGTTTTTTCGGGATCAGAACAATCCCATTTGTTCATCTTCTTTCTGTTTTTTTATTCTATCCGGGACAAATCTGCTCTGAATGAATTCGTCAGGTATTTCGCCGAGAAAAGGGGAGGGCGAGGGGGTAAGCCTCTGTCCATATAAAAACCTGTTTCTTGAATGAATGAGAAAAAGTTCATCCTTTGCCCTTGTCATACCGACATAAAGCAGTCTCCTTTCTTCCTCGATGTTGGTGCCATCCCTTTTTATTGTATAAGGGATTAATTCGTCTTCGACACCTGCAATAAACACTACCCTGAATTCGAGACCTTTTGCCATGTGAAGGGTCATTAAAGTAACAGCGTCTGCGCGCGGATCAAAGGCATCCGCAGGTGTAAGGAGACATATTTCATTGATAAAACGTGTAAGGGCTTCGGATGGTTCAACGTCCCTGTATGAAGCGGCAAGGTTCTCCAAGAGCAGATAAATATCTTTATTATTCACATGCAATTCATTCAGGCATGATTCTTCCCATAACGCCTTCAGGAATGTATCGACAGGCAAGCTGTTTTTTAAATCCATAAATTTTTCCAGGATAAACAAAAATTTTTTCATGCCGTTGTCTTCATTCATTACAATGGACTTTAGTGCCTCAAAAAGACATGTTCCGTTCTCCTTTGCAAGACTCGATATCTTTGATACATCGGCCTTGTTCATTCCTATTGGTGATATAGAGATAACTCTTCTGAAATTGAGATCATCCATTGGATTAATAATAGCTTTGAGATATGAAAGGATATCAGATATTTCCTTTCTCTTGAGAATATGTGTTGCCCCCAGAACCTGATAAGGGATCCCCGAAGTGATAAAGGTTTCCTCTATTGACTTTGCCTGTACATTTGTTCTGTAGATAACAGCGAAATCAGAGAACCTGTAGGCGTGCCCTGAAAAATCTGTCTCTGAATCTGTATGCATTATCTGATAGTGACTTGTACCTCCCATTCGTTCTTCTATCTGTGTTATGATTATTTCTCCTTCTGCTTTATTATCAGGAGCAGAAATGATAGTGATACGTGTCCCATTATCTCTAACCGGCTTGAGATCCTTTTCTATTCTTTTCTGATTATTTCTTATCATGGCACCGGAGGCATTGAGTATTACACCTGTTGAACGATAATTTTCTGAGAGAGGTATCATTTTTACTTCTTCGAAATCTTTTTCGAAATTCATAAAATTTCCTACATCAGCGCCTCTGAAGGCATAGATCGCCTGGTCAGAGTCTCCAACAGCGCAGATATTTCCTGTGCTGCCAGCTAAAAGTTTCAAAAGCCTGTACTGGGCAGGATTTATATCCTGATATTCATCGACAACAATATACCTGAAAATGCTTCTGTATTTTTCTAGGATGTCTTTGCCGTGAAAAAGTTCTATGGGATTAAGGATAAGATCGTCAAAATCAAAGGCAGAGTTTTTCATTAGTATAGACTGGTATTTTTCATAAATTGTTTTTATCTCACCATATGCATCATCCATGTAGTTTTTTATTCTGGATATTTTATCTGACAGCTTTATAAAAGATACATTGCTGCGTCCTTG
>CAYFXR010000007.1:0-14776 GCA_964347155.1 uncultured Nitrospiraceae bacterium
AGGATTCTAGGGTTCAAGTGGATTATCGATTATAAATGATCAATTAACAATGAATATTTTTTTAAGAAATTTTATACAATTCTTCATTACTCATTGATAATTGTTAATTTAACACTTGAATCCCGAATAGGGACGTTGTCCCCGTCGGGACTTTACGTCCTTGACTCCTCGACCCCTTGAATCCTTACATCCATTTCAACTTTTTTACGAAAGATCAAATAAATTCCAAATACCAAGCACCAATGATCAAATAAATTTCAAATTCCTGTCTTTATGATCAAAATAGTATACATCTTAAGGCATTTAAAGCTCTACTCAAATTTTATAACGAGATGTAACTACACCCTATCAAGAGAAATCTGATATACTTTGTTCATGAACTTTGAACAATTAGTGAATATTGTCGCAAAACTGAGAGAACCTGAAGGCTGTCCCTGGGATAGGGAACAAACCAGAGAGACTCTTAAACCATTTCTTGTAGAAGAATTTTATGAGCTCATTGATGCCCTTGATGACAATAATCCTGGGGGTATCAAAGAAGAACTCGGGGATCTCCTTTTCCAGATAATCCTTCAATGTCAGCTTTCAAAGGAAGATGGACAATTTGACATTTATGATGTTGTTGAGGGCATTGCACATAAGATGGTACGAAGACATCCACATGTTTTTGGCAATAAAGATTTAAAGACCTCGCAGGATGTAAAACAATGGTGGGAAGAGCATAAAAAAAAGGAGGGAAAGGATTATGAATCAGCCATAGGTGGGGTGCCAAAATCACTTCCCGCACTGTTACGTGCACACAAGCTGCAACTCAAGGCGACAAAAGTCGGTTTTGACTGGAAAAAAATCGAAGATGTATATGAAAAGCTTGACGAGGAAATAAGGGAGTTTAGAGAAGCTTTAGACAAAAAGAATCATGAAGACATAGAAGATGAACTCGGGGATTTATTTTTCGTGCTTGTACGAATTGCAAATTTTGTTAATGTAAATCCTGAAGATGCACTAAGAAAGACGATTCAAAAATTCATTCACAGGTTCAAACACATAGAAAAGGAGGCATCCCTTCAGGGCAAAAGACTTTCTGAAATGACCCTCGCGGAAATGGATGTTTTGTGGAACAATGCTAAAAAAGATTAAAAATATTATATACTTCCCAAGCTTAAAGTACCCAATCCGGTAAACTCGATGGTAAATGTTACTTGATATTCATCCGGCTCCCGGATAAATGCAGCTGACAGACCCCAGCACTGACTCTTATATGTTGATATGAGCTTTAATTTCTGCACGCCGTTTCCATTGAGATCATACCATAACTTCCCGTTCAGATCTAAAGGAAGTGCTTTTCTATAAAATGTTATCGGTCTTTTGGTACCTGCCTCAAAGGTTACCTGGTCAAGTAATGAAGAGCGTCTGAAATTTTTGCCTACACCAATATAGCCTTTTTTGCTTTTTAATTTAACAGAGGCAATAGTCTCCGTTATTATTCTGTCATGGACATCATATGATGCATTGACGTCGAAGTCTAATTTGTTACTTGACATGGTAGCTTCTGCCAATAATGGTGTAAATTCTTTTTCAACGTCGAGAAGGCTATAGCTTTGTGAGAGTCTGAACCTGGTCTCCAAATTTTGTGTTGTTAATCCTGAAATTCTGTTGGTAAGTGAATAATGAATTTCGCTTGTTTGCGGTATTGAATCAACGGAATCCAGGAAAGGAATATTGTCATGGTCTACCGACGGAATAAGAATATATTCTAAAGAAGGTTCAACAATATGAACGGCTGTAGCATATTTTTTAAAAAATTTTGTTTTCAAGGCGGTGGAAAGGTCAAAGAGCAATCTGTGTTTATTTATAGCAGGATTATCAAGAAAATAGGCGGTTTCTCTTAGGCCGATTTTCTGGGTAATATTGATCAATCTTCCATAGCTCAAATAAAAATTTGGATAGATGTCAAACCTCAGGCCTTTCTGATCCTCTTCTCTCCAGAAATTGGCACCTTTCATTTCCATAAGAAAAGATACAGGGCCTTTCGATCTTGTATTTAGGACAATTCCGATTTCAGGTAGATTTTGAGGAATTGAACGTGAGCTGCCTTCGAGGCCTTTCCGGTATTGTCCCAGAAGGTATGTTCTTCCACCATAAAAAGGCTTAGTGAAATGCATATTGGATTCGAGATATTTTTGCAGTCTCTCTTCTGTTGCAAAGCCAAAGGGATCGGTTTCCCATGATTCTAGGCCGATTCTATTCAGTGATGTTGAATCCATTACTTTGTAATAATCAGTTTCGTTTACCGTATGTATTTTTAAATAGCCATACATATCGTTCCGCAGCTTCTGATTGTGATAAGATTTGATTTCAAAAAGGTTTCTGGACGGCTCATCGTCTCTCACATGGTACATCCATAATTCGCCGTTTGTTTCCGGTGTAATAGCATATCGGTAGTCTATTCCTTGTGCCAATCCTTTTTCGCTGTAATAATCCAGATATAATGTGGCATCCTGATTATCTTTTATGGCCCAGAAAAAACCCTGTTTATAATAATACCCTCTCCTACTGCTGTAGCCAAAGGATGGAAAGAGAAGACCTGTCTGCCGTTCTTTGAGTAAGGGCGCCCAGAAATATGGGGCATACAGTACAGGGGTTTTTTTAATGTAAAATGATGTATTCCATCCCCGTATACTTTTATGCTGTGTGGCTTTTATGTCTTTTCCCGAGATATGCCATTCAGGAGGATCTGCATCACATGTTGTGACGGTAGCTTTATCCAGGAAAAAAGTCTTATCCCCAGTTTTTTTAATATTTCCTGCATGGAGATGAAAGTTGTGTTTTTTATAAAAAATATAGCTTTCATAGATTTGGCCGATTTTTGATTTTAAATTTAATTCTATCTTTTCTGCTCTTATAATGGCTTCCGGGTCTTTGTATACAACATTACCAATAACAACAGCATCAGAGGTATTATTATCAAGATGCATTTCATCTGAACGCAGTGTCGTATCTCCGAAGACTATCTTAACAGAGCCTTTTGCAATGTATGAATTGGTTTGAGAAAAGTATTCTAAATAATCTGATGAGATATGTACTGATTCTTCTGCCGATGACGGGCAAGCAGGAAATAGAACACAGGAAATGAGAAATAAAAAGCAAAAAATAAAATTGTGATAGTGTGTTATTTCTAATTTTCTTTTTCCCATTTATTATCTATTCTCTTAATCCCGACAATACGCCGGTGTGACCTAACAGTTCTTTCACTTCCCCGGCAGTGTAAAAGGATCCGGTAACCAGGATAATATAATTTTTTCGGCATTGTGATTTTGCAAGATTCATCGCTTCTTCAATAGTTTCGGTTGTCGCTACCGGGGCGGGTCTGTAACGTCTACCTGTCTTGTTAAGACTTGTGATAATTTCCCTCAGTTTTTGAGGGGAGGCCGCTCTCTCATAATTTGGTTTTGTAAGTATTATGGATTCGGCAGTTTGAATAAGGTTTTTTAAGATTCCCTTAATATCTTTGTCATCCATAACACCTATCACAATAATAATTTTTTTGTCAGGAAAGAGCTTCTTAATTGAAACGGTTAAGGAATGTGCTGCCTCAGGATTATGAGCACCATCGAGGATGATGGGAGGAGTTTGTGAGACATATTCAAGTCGTCCCTCAAGTTTCGTATTAAGTAATCCTTTGATTATCGACATATCAAATATGGGAACCCCGTTTTTTCTTAACAGTTCACATGCCCTTATAGCCGTACAGATATTATAAAGCTGGTATTCGCCTGATAGAGGTATTGAAAGATTTTTATAATTATTGTAACCGATATAATCGAATGTAATATGTTTGTCGTCCATGTTAAGTAATGAACCTCTGAAATCATGATCATAAATGTGAATTTCAGAACGACATTTGCTTGCAATATCTGTTAATTGTCTCAAAACTTCAGGTTTTCTGGAGGCTGTGATCACCGGTGCGTGTGGTTTAATAATCCCTGCTTTTTCGAAGGTGATATCAGAAATGGTACTACCGAGATATTTACAATGATCGTGACTTATATTTGTAATAATACATATATCCGGATGAATTACATTGGTAGCGTCAAGTCTTCCGCCCATGCCCGTTTCAATCACTGCCCAATCCACATTCTGCGCTGCAAAATGGAATAATGCCATTGCGGTGACAAATTCAAAAAAAGTGGGGTTTAAATCCGCGTTGCTTATGGAGTTTCGAATTTTTAAAGCCAGCTCTATTACATCGGCTTCGGCTATGCACTGATGATTGATCCTTATTCTTTCGGTGAAGCTTACAAGATGAGGGGAAGTAAAAAGGCCGACTCTGAAACCGTTCTCAATGAGAATTGAAGCTATCGTTGAGGCCGTAGAGCCTTTGCCGTTTGTACCCGCGATATGGATGGAACGAAATGTTTTCTGGGGCTCCCCGAGTATGTTCATCAATTTTTTTGTGTTTGTAAGCCCCAGTTTTATTCCGTGTTTTTGCAGGTTATATAGATAATGTACGGTATCGTTGTATTTTTTCAAGTTAGAAAGCATTTACCCTAATAATGCAGTTAGTCATGTACATAATCCCTTTAGAATCACGGGACAAAGTTTTTTAAAATGCAAAAAATGCATTTGACATAATGCAGGCGTTGGAAGAAAATTTATTTCTCGATACCTTAGACGCAATTCCAACCAATCTAAGGTGAATGTTTTTGTTCCAATCTATATGCATAATTTAATAATTAATTCATCGAATTAAATAAATTTTATTACAATGTCTGCATTATGTGGGGCAAGTTTTTTTGTCTCAAATTGTGAGAGATAAAAGCTTTGCAATGGTCTGTTTTAGCTCTTTTCTATTTACGATCATATCTATCATTCCATGCTGCAATAAAAATTCTGCGGTTTGAAAATCTTCAGGCAACTGCTGTTTTATTGTCTGTTCAATAACCCTGGGACCTGCAAAACCTATTAAGCTTTTTGGCTCAGCAATAATTATGTCTCCTAACATTGCAAAGCTTGCTGACACTCCTCCAAATGTTGGATCTGCAAGTATTGATATATAGGGCATGCTTTTTTCTTTAAATCGGGCTACTGACGCCGAGGTTTTTGCCATTTGCATAAGAGACACTATTCCTTCTTGCATCCTGGCACCACCGGATGAAGCGACTGATATCAATGGTACTTCTTCTTTCGTAGCTTTTTCAGCAGCCATAACGAATTTTTCCCCAACCACAGAACCCATGCTTCCACCCATAAATGTGAAGTCAAGAACCACAAGTATTACCGGATAGCTTTTTAATAATGCACTGCCAACAGTTGCAGCATCTTTAATATTTGTTTTTTTTTGTGAATCCTTTAAACGTTCTTTGTATGGTATCTTGTCCTTGAAATTCAGCGGGTCTTTGGATGTCAGATCCTGACCCATTTCAATAAAACTGCCTTCATCTGCAAGCAGTGATATACGTTCTCTCGCTGATATCCTGAAATGATAATTACACTTTGGACATACTTTCAGATTCCTTTCAACCTCTTTGCGATATATTATCTCCTTACATGAATTACATTTTACCCAGAGACCCTCGGGGACCTTTACTCTCTTGGAGATTTTATTTTTCTCTTTCTTAAACCAAGCCATTTTTTAGCTGATAGCCAATAGCTGTAAGCTATAAGCTGTTTTATATTGTTTTTCTGATATTTCTGACAAATGTTTTAATATCCTTGCCCTTAGATATTAATTTTACTATAGCACTTCCAATTATAATACCGTCAGCCATTGCTGCAACACGTGACGCTTCTTCTGGATTTGAGATACCGAAACCTATTCCGATCGGTTTGTTCGTGATATTTTTTATGGAATGTAATGTATTCTTCATAGCTTTATCCATTGAGAGTTTTGCACCGGTGATTCCAGTTATAGAAACATAATAAATAAATCCGGTAGAGGCCTTTGCAACTTTTTTTATCCTTTCCTGTGTGCTTGTGGGTGCGAGGAGAAAGATAGTGTCAAGCTTGTGTTGTCTTGCGAATTGTATAAAGTCATCTGCCTCGTCCGGAATCAAATCGGGAATTATTATTCCATCGACACCTACCCTGACGACTTCCCTGACAAAGGTTTCGATGCCGATTTGGAATACAGGATTGTAGTATGTCATGAGAATCAGTGGTATCTCTGAAAACTGTCTTATCTCTCTTACAAGGGCTAGAACCTTTTTCAGGGTGGTACCGTGTTGCAAGGATCTTTCCGATGCCCTTTGTATGGTAGGGCCATCAGCGAGAGGGTCACTAAAGGGAACGCCAAGTTCTATGATATCCGCCCCGGCAGACTCAAGATCGATTACAAATTTTTTTGTAGCGTAGAGTGAAGGGTCTCCTGCCATAATGTATGGAATAAGGGCTTTTTTGCCTGTACTTTTTAATTGTCTGAAAACCTGGGCTATTCTGCTCATGTTGTTTATTAAAGCTCATAGCTGTTAGCTTTAAGCTTTTAGCTATAAATATATCCCTTTTATCCTTGCTACTTCCTGTACATCTTTATCACCTCTGCCTGAGAGGTTTATAATGATAATGGAATCTTTTGGCATGGTTGATGCAACTTTCACTGCCTCAGCAATTGCATGAGCAGACTCAAGTGCAGGAATGATTCCTTCCGATTTGCTCAGCAGCTCAAAAGCCTTTAACGCTTCCTTGTCCGTTGCATATGTATATTCTATTTCCTCTAAATCTCTCAGATAGCAATGCTCGGGACCTACTGATGCATAATCCAGCCCTGCAGAGACGGAATGTGTACCGAGAACATTTCCATCGTTATTTTGTAATAGATAGCTTTTGCAACCCTGGAAAATTCCTAGGGACCCGCCTGCAAATCGGGCTGCGTGCTTGCCTGATTTAATACCATGTCCTCCGGCCTCAACACCGATCATTCTTATATTATCTTTGAGAAAGGCATAAAAAAGTCCGATTGAGTTGCTGCCACCACCGACGCAGGCAATAAGACAATCAGGCAATCTGTTTTCGGTCTTTAGTATCTGCTGCCTTGCCTCGATGCCAATCACTGATTGAAAATCTCTCACCATAACAGGGTAGGGATGGGGACCGAATACCGTACCCAGCACATAATGAGTATTGCGGACATTTGTTGTCCAATCCCTGAGGGCTTCATTTATTGCATCCTTCAGCGTCTTTGAACCAACGGGAACTTCTGTAACCTTTGCTCCCAAAAGTCTCATTCTGAAGACATTCAAGGCCTGCCGCTTCATATCCTCAGAGCCCATGTAAATTTCGCAGTCAAGACCAACAAGGGCAGCACCTGTTGCAGTGGCAACGCCGTGTTGACCAGCTCCTGTCTCTGCAATCAACCTGTTTTTTCCCATTTTCTTTGCAAGCAGTGCTTGAGCAATTGCATTATTAATCTTATGTGCCCCTGTATGGCAGAGGTCTTCTCTTTTTAAATAGATTTTTACTTTGCCGAGATATTCAGAAAGATTTTTAGCAAAATAAAGCGGGGTAGGTCTGCCTATATAATCTTTTTGAAGCGACCGCTGTTTTTCAAGAAAATTTTTGTCTTTTTTATATTTTTTATAAGCTTTCTCAAGTTCAATCAGAGCAGGCATAAGGGTCTCCGGAACAAACCTTCCGCCATAAAGACCAAAATGCCCTTTACGGTCAGGGACTTTTTCAGGTTTTTTGTTCATTGCCTGGTATTGTTCATCGTTTATTCAAAATTTACAAATACATATTATATCACAGCATAAACCCAAAAAATGCAATTATCTATGCCTTTTATGTAAAATGAACTTGAATACCCCGTTTTGTAAAAGGAGATGAAAAGTGCTCCTTATCAAATCTCCCCTAACCCCTCTTTTTGAAAGAGGGGGATAAATAGCAAAGGGAATGTTTGCTATGCCTCCTGTCGACTCTCAATGATTATTAATGAGTAGACCCTACCGGGGATCGAGCCGTATCGACAAGGAATTCTGATGAAAGGAGTTTCTTTGAAAGCAGGTAAGTGAGATGCTTATTAAGTATTACCGAAAGCTCCGAGAGGGTTTGCTGATTTGGTTTAAGCCGGTTTGAAATTTTGATGGGCCACTCTATGCTGTGTGTGTAAAAGTGGATGACTTTCTTATTGATCCGTAAGAATGGTTTTCCCTCACGTAGAGGAGTTGCAGCACATTTACTGCAAAGTGTTGTTCCGGAATCAGGATAGAAGTCAAGGCTTTTCGTTCCGCACCTTCCACAGCCACTGAGTCTGGGTGCATAACCTATCGTTGCAAGTAGACGAATCTGGGCAATAAGATGCAGTGCATCTTTTGATTCTTGCTTCGATGATTGTATGAATCGCAGGATATTGAGAAAGAAAGAAAACAGCCTTTTATTTGGAATACCTGCTGGCGTTAAATGGATCAATATCTCGGTAAGTGTTGATACGTTGACAAAGTCATGATAGTTTTCTCTTATTTGATGAAAGGAGTTGATAATGTCGGACTGCGTGATTTTCGGCAGTGACTGCTCTTTTCCCCACAGGGATATTTTTGAATGGGTAAGTGGTTCAAGACTGCTGCCAAACCTGCTTTTGGTTTTTCTGGAGCTTTTGGCAAACGCCTGTATAATTCCTTTCTCAGTGCTCAGGCACGTTACGATTAAATCAGCTTCACCGTATTTTTGTGTTTTAAGGATAATCCCTTCTGTTCTTGTCAGCACTTCGATTTTAAGGCTGGTTACATAATATTTCCAAAATCCTCAGGTTTCAGCTTTTTCAACCAGTCTTCAAGTTCGTCATTATTTTTATGCTCAATAACGCTTGTATGTACGAAGATCGGTGCATTTATTCTTATTGCTACTGCAATTGCATCACTGGGTCTCGAGTCAATGGGAATTTCTGATCCGTCCCCTTTATCTATGTAAATCCCGGCGTAATATGTGTTGTCAACTATTTCGGTAATCACAACTTTTGTTACCTTCATTTTTACACCTGCGATTACATTTTTAATAAGGTCGTGGGTCAAGGGACGTGGTGTAACTATCTTTCCCAAAGCAAGGGCAATGGAGTCTGCCTCCGGTTTGCCTATCCAAATTGGCAATGTATTACCGCCGTTGATTTCTTTTAGAAGCAGAATGTACATGTTGCTTCTTGGATCAAACAGCAAACCCTCTATTTTCATCTGCTTCTCCACGGCGTCTCTCCTTGCTCGTCAGTTCTGATCTAATATAATACCTCATTGACAAAAGTTTTTCTATAAATAATAAGTCAATGATAATGAAAAAGAATTTGAGGATTCAAGGGAGTCAAGGGTTTATTCAAGTCCTGCAAGGGCGTCTTCGATCCGGTCAAGGCCTTTTTTAATATTTTCCATAGATGTTGCGTAAGAAAGCCTTATATATTTGTCGTTACCGAAAGCCGAACCAGGGACTACGGCGACTTTTGCTTGTTCGAGAAGATACGTGGACAAATCGATAGAATTGTTTACTGATGTATTATTGATCTTTTTACCAAAGTAAGATGATACATTTGGAAATGCATAAAATGCGCCAACCGGAGTTATGCATGAAAGCCCTTTTATTCCGATAAGCCGTTGAACCATGTATTTCCTTCTCTTGTCAAATTCTGAAAGCATTTTTGGTATGAAATCCTGAGGACCTGTTAAGGCTTCAACAGCAGCTTTTTGAGCGATTGATGTAGGATTGGATGTAGACTGGCTTTGAATATTGGTCATTGCTTTCGTAATGTCTTTAAGCGCTGCAGAAAATCCAATCCTCCAGCCAGTCATTGAATGTGACTTGGAAAGACCGTTTACTACGATAGTTCTCTGCTTTATTTCATCACCAAGAGAGGCAATGCTTATGTGTCTGAAATCTTCATAGACAAGCTTTTCATAAATTTCGTCAGAGATAATGTAGAAATCGTTCTCTACGGCCATCTCTGCTATCTTTTCCAGACTCTCCTTATCGTAGGCAAGGCCTGTAGGATTTGAAGGACTGTTGAGGATCAGTGCTTTTGTTTTTTGTGAGAGATTTTTTTTTATGCTTTCAGGCGATATCTTAAAGGAATTTTCCTCGTCAGTCGTGACAATCACGGGAGTTGCGTCGTTCAGCAATACCTGATCAGGATACGTAACCCAGTATGGTGCTGGAATGATAATTTCATCACCCGGACCAAAGAGCGCCTCAGCTATGTTGTACAGGCTGTGCTTTGCACCGCATGAAACAAGAATTTCGTCTTTTTCATACTGAAGATTATTATCATGCTTGAACTTTTCAATTATCGAGGTTTTTAATTCATCAATGCCTCCTACAGGAGTATATTTTGTGAAGCCTTCTCTTAGTGCCTTTATGGCGGCTTCTTTAATGTTATCGGGCGTATCAAAGTCAGGTTCACCGACTCCGAAATCGGCGATATCTTCTCCGGCTGCCTTGAGGGCCTTCGCCTTGGCATTCATTGCAAGGGTGGGTGATGGCTTGATTGCCTTTGTTCTTTCAGCAAGTCTCATGTTTTTTTACCTCAATTTAGGTTAGTATTTATTTTTTTCGCTGGGTTTACATATTTTAATGCTTCTTAAAATCTCCTGCTGTGTTGCTACTGCTGTCCCTACTTTACCTATTACGACTCCTGCGGCATGGTTTGCGATGATTGCAGCATCTTTTAATTTTTCCCCTGCTGAGTGGGTAAGGGTGAGGGCTGCGATAACGGTATCTCCTGCACCGCTTACGTCATATACTTCCCGTGCGCAGGTTGGTATATGAGAAATTTTACCACTCTTTTCAAAAAGCGTCATTCCCTCGTCCCCCCTTGTTATTATGACCGCTTTGCATCGTAATTTTTTTAACAGCACCTTTCCTGCAGCGATGAGAGTTTTTCCGTCAACGATATCGATACCGGAGCCAAACGATGCCTCATTAATGTTCGGGGTTATGAGACTTACCCCTTGGTAGTAATCGAAATGACCGATTTTAGGATCAGCTGCTGTGAATACCTTTGAACCTGCAAGCTCAAGGAGTTTTTTGATAAGCTTCTTTGTTATCAATCCCTTACAATAATCTGAAATAATTATCCCTTTTACTTCAGGAAGGCAGGTTCTTACATAATCAAGAATTAATGAAAACGTCGACTGACTGATATCTGATTTGACTTCTCTGTCAAAGCGAACTACCTGCTGACTATGTGCGATGACTCTGGTTTTTACTGTAGTCGGTCTTTCACCATCTATGATTATACCATCCGTGTTAAAGCCCTTTTCCCGGAGATTATTGATGAGAATTTTTCCTAAATCATCTATGCCTATGGCCCCCGTGATAAAAACTTTACCCCCCAGTGATAACACATTGTGAGCAACATTAGCAGCACCGCCTAAAAGCAGGTTTTCATCTGTTACCTCTACTACAGGAACCGGGGCCTCAGGTGATATCCTTTTTACCCTGCCCCATATGTACTGGTCTACCATAAGGTCGCCAATAACCAGAATACCGGTATTGCTGAATTTTTTAAAAAGTTTTTTCATGCCTGTATCAATTTTGTCCAATAAATTTATCATGTAAGCTTTACATTTGGCAACCATGAATTGATCAGGGTAAGCATTTCCTTTTCCTTGATCAGGATACGATCTAAATGGGAGAAGAACCTGAAATATTTATATCCTGACATATGATTGTCAATAGTTTTTCTTTATGACATAATAAATTTATGACTCTCATACATAAAAAATGTATTTTGTTACTTGTTTTTTTAATGATCGGGTCGTGTGCGGTTTCAAAAGAGGCAGTACGACCTGTTTCTTCACAAGAGTCTTATTACCATTACATTCTTGCTACAGAGGCAGAGCTCGCACGTGATTGGGATAAGGCATTAAAGCATTTAAAGCTTGCTCTGAAAAAGGATCCTGAATCAGCTTATTTGAAGACCGAGCTTAGCAAGATGTATTTGAAGGTGGATAGGGTAGAAGATGCAATTAAAACAGCTGAAGAGGTAATTCATACATTTCCTGATTATGAACCGGTATTATCTTTACTTGCGAAACTGTATACCAGCCAAAAGGAATATCAAAAAGCGATTTATATGTATCAGAGATTGATAGAAGTTGATCCTGATAAGATTCAAACTTATATACATCTTGCTTACATGTATACAATCGATAATAAGGTTGATAAGGCAATCGAAACATTGAAAAAGGCAATTATTTTAGATGCTTATAATGCAATGGCAAGATACTATCTTGGAAGAATTTATGTGGAGACAAAACAATATGACAAGGCAATTAAAGAACTTCAAAAGGCTGTCGAACTTAATCCATCTTTATGGGATGGTTTTTACATGTTAGGTATTGCTTATGAGCTTACTGAAGATATGGATAAAGCGGTTTTGCATTATAAGGAGTCTATAAAATTGAATGTGCACAACACAGAAGCGAGGAAAAAGCTGTCCAGACTTTATCTCAGGCAAGGTTTGGTTGATAAGGCGATTGAACAACTTGCAGAAATTGAAAAGCACGATCCGGATAACATGGATATCCGTATCATACTTGCTAATATATACCTGGATAAAAAACAGTATGAAAAGGCAGAAGCGGAACTACGTATGGTTATTTCAGCTGAACCGGAGAATGTGAATGCAATATTCATGCTGGGAAAGGTTCTCAGTGTATTAGAAAGATATGAGGAGGCAATTGAACAGTTTGAGATACTCTTAAAGCTTTTACCCGAAAATCCGGATGTATATTTGTACTTTGGACAGCTGTATATTGAAAAGAAAGATTACGCAAAAGCCGAAGAGATATTTAAAAAAGCACTTACTATTGTACCTGAAGACGATGAAATAATTTTCAGTCTCGCTGTTGTTTATGAAAAGACGAAGAGATTTGAAGAAATGGTTGTCTTTCTTAAAAAAGCTTTAGAAATAAATCCAGATCATGTTGAAGCACTTAATTATCTTGGATATTCTTATGCTGACAGGGGAATAAATCTTGATGAAGCGCTGAAGCTTGTTGAGAAGGCTATCGGATTGAACCCTGACAGCGGTTATATCCGTGATAGCCTCGGGTGGGTTTATTTTAAAAAGGGCATGTATAAAGAAGCATTGAGAGAAATTAAAAAGGCTTCTGAAATAGAAGAGGATGACTCAATAATTTTTGAACATTTGGGCGATATTTATTTAAAACTGGATAATAAAGAGGCTGCGATAGAGGCATGGAAAAAATCTCTTGAATTTCATGAAAATGAAGAAGGACTCAAAGAAAGAATCGAACAAAAAATAGAAAATATCATACGCAGCAGGCGGTAGTCAGTAGTTAACGGAAAAATTAACCATAAATGCCCTAACTACTAACAAGAACTGAGCCACTTTGTACCAATTGGAATGATGGAATAGGTGAAATCATGATTATAAGCTTAAAAATATTCTATTAATTCAAGGGCTTGTAGAAATTCCGAGACGTCTCATTGCTCAGAAATGCTTACCATAAAGGCTCCGGCAAAAATAAATTGGTTTTTAAGAGTTCTTAATTTACGTGATGATGGCTATCATGAAATTCAGAGCCTTATTCAAAAAGTAACTCTCTACGATATACTTACGTTTGCTCCATCAACGAATCTCATACTGAAAACAGATGCTCATATTCCTACAGAACAAAACATTATATATAAAGCTGCAATGCTTCTGAAGAGCAGATATAATATTGAAACAGGTGCCTTGATTCATCTTGATAAAACTATACCTATGAGTGCTGGTCTTGGGGGGGGGAGCAGTGATGCAGCTGCTGCACTGCTTGGACTAAATGAATTATGGTCACTAAGTCTCTCTAAAGAAGAGCTCTGCAATATGGCGGAACAGCTTGGCTCGGATGTGCCGTTTTTCCTTTACGGGCCAATCTCTTTTGCAAATGGGAGGGGAGAGAAGATAACTCCTCACAGTGCAGAAAAGACATTGAATATTCTGCTTGTAAAGCCCTCCTTTTACGTTTCAACAGCATGGGCGTATAAACAATTATCTACATACGCCGGTATTCATTCCAAGTTGACAAAAAAATCCGGGAAAGTAAATAATATTGAGCACTTTATTCATAAAATTGAAAAAGCTGAGTTAAGTAATATTGCCGGTGTTGTCTCAAATGATCTTGAATCAGTAACTGCTAAAAGTTTTCCTGTAATTGCAGAGATAAAAGATTTATTGCACCAGCAGGGGGCTGTCTTTTCTTTAATGAGCGGTAGTGGACCTACTGTTTTTGGTGTGTTTGACTCACACAGAAAGGCTAGAGAAGCTTCACGAATTTTTGGTGGTTTTTGGACCGCGGTTGTTCAAACAATAATTGAGTGATGGAATTGCGGATTGTGGAATGCGGAGTGCGGAGGTTAGTTTTATAATTCCGAAATCCCAAATCCGAATTCTGAAATTTAGGGAGATTGGGGCGTCGCCATGCGGCAAGTCAGGAGATTTTGGATCTCCCATTCGGAGGTTCGAATCCTCCCGCCCCAGTAAACCACGTAGGGTTTACTGAACCACGTAGGGTTCAGTGCCATGAACCATAACAGGATATATGGTAAGCCATGAACTCAACGTAGTTCATGGCATGTTGACAGATAACAGTTACTAAGAAGACCATAAGTAAGGGTACATTGCTTTTTCCGTCATTCCCGACTCCGATCGGGAATCCAGAGCGCTGGTTTACTGGATTCCCGCTCAAAAGACTGCGGGAATGACAAATGCTGTATAAAGAAGTATACGATGTTATTAGTGCAACCAACTTATAACTGATAACTTTTTTTATGGGGGGGAAAATGCCAGAAGGTATTAAGT
>CAYFXR010000008.1:0-7329 GCA_964347155.1 uncultured Nitrospiraceae bacterium
TTAAATGTGGGGTTCCGCCCCCCACACGACGGGTTCATTCTTTTTTCCGCAAAAAAGAACGAACCAAGAAAAAGCGCCCCGTGATTGTTTCTTTATCGGTCTGTTTCAGGACTGAACGCTAAATTAAAATAGCCGCTCGCCCTGTACCATACGCTACAGGGCTTCGCTTCTCATTTTAATTTTTAACGCGTTCAGTCCCTTACACCCCGGAAACAATCAAAGTGGTTATTACTACATCAGGGGCACGGCGATGCTGTGTCCTTACTTCTGCGCTTTTGCTCTATGGCACTATTTTTGTGGGTGAACATTCACTATCCGGCTACGGCCAGGTAGGCTCTGTGAAACGCCCCTTGTATGTAACAGCAGGGGTCAGGTCTTGAAAGTGTCCAGATTTTTCTCAATCTGATGAATTGTTTGCCTTAATTTTCTATCCCCTGTCATTTCCTGTGTCACTTTTCGATATATCTTAGCAACAGCCGAACAAGTAAGTCCACCTAAAAATTCTCCGATCTGTCTGTTCGTTGCGTCTGTTCTTTCTCTTATTAAATAAACAGCAATATTTCTCATCTTTAAAGACTTTTTCTTCGTGACTTCTGATTTCAGAATATTGAAATGATTTGACACTTCCTCAATAACCTCTTCAATTCCATATATAGCTCGCAATGACTTTCTGTTTGATATAGTATCTTTTATGTGATAATTGTCTTTTATTTTTCTTAATGTTTCTTTTATAAATCTGACTCCACCAAGAATCATTCCTCCATATACATCATGTATCGGATTATTGAGTTCTCTGCCAATTGCCGCTTCCACAAATCGTTGATATTCTTTACCTGCATTACCATTACGTCTTGTTACAAGCTCTAAAATAAGACTTTTATTAACCACATTATCTTTCTTTTGCGTTATATATGAAGAATAACTGCTGTAAGGATATTCCGCTGGTTTCTCTACTATTCCGGCCCTGACTGGATTCAGGTGAATATATCTGCTGAGTTCCAATAAATAGTTATCCTTATCCACAAGGATGGATTTATATCTTCCCTGTAATAAATGACCGCTCCGCTTTCTTTTAACATTGATATAAGTCGTGTATGATCCATTAATATAGTGCATTGCTTTACTAAGATTGGCATCCGGCGTTTCTATAATAAGATGGTAATGGTTGCTCATCAATACATAACAGTAAAGCTTGATATTGAACTTCTTCTTTGCTTCTATCACATACTGTAAAAACTTGGTATAGTCAGCTTTTGAAAAAAATATGTTATTTCGTTCATTGCCCCTGGAAGTGACATGATACACTGCTTCTTCAAATTCAATTCGTAAAGGTCTTGCCATGTTGTCCCCTATAAAATATTGGGTGATGAGTTAGATTAGATGATTGGGATCAAGGGTGTCAAGACTATCTTCATAAAAATTCCATTTTCAAGACCTGACCCCTTTGTTTTCTTTTGGACAAATTTTGCAATCCTTTATACTTGCCCTATATACATGTTGCAGGCTATGTTTGTGTATCCCCCAGTATTTCATTTCTTTACCTTCCGGGCAGATAAATATATTTCTTTCCTTATCGAATTTGAACTCTGTTATCGGATATATCCCTCTATCATTCCGGCTACGGTAATCACGCACCGGAATGTGAGGATCGATCTTCTCACTTACAAGCGCATGAATGAATTTTCCTGAGCTATACCCTTTGTCTACGCCTATACTCTTCGGCTTTATCCTATGCTTCCACCGTATCTTTCGTACCTGTTCTATTGCCTTTTCTCTATCTGCTGTCAGATCAGGCTTGCCTACATCTGCTGCAACGATTACCCGGCTTTTGTTGTCCATTACATAAGTGGCGGAATGACTCAGTTCTGTTGCCGCTTTCGATGACTTCCTTGCCAGTCTTGCATCAGGGTCTGTCTGTGACCGGTGTGTATGGTTGCTGAGTTGCTTCCCTCTGTGTGGATAGTCATCATCCGGCTCCCATGCTTTACTCTCAACTGAGTTTTCTTTTTCTATCTTCTCAATGTATTCCCTAGGTTTCATTTCCACTACAATCGGTTCCAGACTTTTAAATGATGCATTTGCTACTATATGGGTACTGTCGATGCTCAGATGCTTCCCTGTTATTAAGCCATGTTTAATGCACTGCCTCACTATTTCATCAAATATCTCCTGGAAGACATTATTCTCTGCAAACCTGTCATGGCGGTTCTTTGAAAATGTCGAATGATCAGGAACCTTCTCTTCAAGACTCAACCCTACAAACCATCTGTACCCTATATGCATGTTCACTTCTTCGCACAATCTCCGCTCTGACGTTATCCCATACATGTAACCTATAATAAGCATCCTCAGCAATATTTCAGGATCAATAGAAGGCCGTCCCGTATGACTATATAAATGCTTTAATTTCTCCCTGATGAAACTGAAGTCAATATACTTATCCATAAGTCTGAGTAGGTGATTCTCCGGAACTATGTCCTCCATCCTCACATAGTAAAACATTGGCTCCTGCTTTTGTTTCTCTCCTAACAATTGCCCCTCCTTTGTATGAAGTTGCAATAGTCTATCATTTTGAGGCTTTTATTTGAATTGTTTTTAGTGAGAGTTTTTCAACAGCCTGTCGAGAACTGACACCATGTACACCATGTTAAAATTATGTCAACCCAAAAAATGCATTTAAAATAATGCAGATGTTGTGAAAAAATTTATTTTTCGATACTTTAAATGCATTTTTAATCAATGTACCTGTTCATATTTTTATTCAAAGTTATATGCATAATTTGATAATAAATTCATCGAGTTAAATAAATTTTTGAGCAATGTCTGTATTATTTGGGTTAAAATCAAAATCATTAGCGCTTACCTATAAAGATTATCTTATCTATACAGGACATTCAGACAAGAGATATGAGCTTATCGAAGGAGAAATCGTATAGGTTCTTGATTCCTTGAACTAACAGGTTTCCACTAATGAAATATCTTTATTTATAGCAGGAATCATTTTCAAGTAAACAATTCAATCTTTCCAGTTCATCAGATACTTGATTTATGTCCTTCATTTCAAGATAAAAAGTACCAAGGGCTTCACCGGCTGTCATGGCAAATATTTTCTTAATATCCCCGGTAAAATCATTTACCGTCCCTATGAGATCATATTGAGTGCCTATGACATAAGCAGCAAAACTCTCAAAATTCCTCATAAAATCCGCAAGTATGCAATTTTTCTTAAAGTCGTGTTTCTCCTTGACAGGGCAAACGCGATCCACCGAGATGTCCTTTATCAGCATCCCCAGAGCATCTTTCTCTATACTGATGTTTTCTTTTAGGCCTTCTTCATTATTCACTTGAGTGTTGTTTACTTTATTATCCAGTAATGAGAGAAATGACTTTATGAATGCAGCGGGATTTGATTCCTGTATTTTAATATCGGAAATCGTCGCACATATAATTTCATGAAGACCAGTAATACTTGCCAGCAATCCATACAAATTGATGTCGTTTGTCAAAAAGTAAGATATCTGGCTTACGCAGCAGTTTTTTGTTCTTACATAATACCGCTTCAGCACAAGGTCAGCCCCGGATTTCCTGCTGCAATATGTACCGGTGGACTTCAGATAACCTACGGCTCTGCCAATTTTTAAAAGCTCTACTCCTGCTGCAACATCTTCTCTTCCAAAAGAGACTTTCCTGCTTATCTCTTCCACATTTATTTTCCTGTAGCATGTTGCAGTATTATTGAAAAAGTTCAATCTCTTCTTTGTTATTTCCTCAAAGTAATCCTGGCCTCCCTCTTCTACTTTGGTATGCATCGGGAAAACATAATAGTCCTTCTCAAACTCAAATGAACTTTCCGAATTGTTACTCATCCAAAGATCAAATAAATCATTCCCCGGCCTTACGATCTTTTTACAGGTAAGAGCTGCGAGCTGACTGTATTCAATAAACGGACAAAGCATGTTATAAAGCCAGTAATCACTGCACGGCATCGAGTCCTGGCTTATAATCACAAAATAATCACCTCTTGCCTTTGAGGCTACCCCTCCAATCAGAATTTCAATATCACGCACTTTCTTCTGCGAAGCTATTCTTTCAGAGATGTCTTTCAAATTATCATTATTGCAGTTCAGGGGTATGATTACCGAGACTGCGGCGTCAATCTCGGAAGGCTTTCTGCTCATTTGAATCGGGGCTACCTTATAATCATAATCAATCTCTGCTTTCATCAAACCTTCTATTTTTTGCTGTGACTTTAACAGTAATGGTCTGTCTTTCAGAAAATGTCCGTATCTGCCATGGATGATTCTTAAGGTTCTTAAAAAGTCGCCTTTTCTTTCCCCTGTCAGTGAAGTACTGTCTCTTCTGCGGGTGTATTCACAGGTCACCTTTCTTACATGAGCAAATTTATATTTTCTTGACAATCGTATCCACAAGTCCCAATCTTCGTGGGTTTCAAGGGTCTCATCAAAATATCCGGCTTCATCGAGACATGATTTTTCATGAATCAGGCACAGAGCAGGAAAGAGATTCTTAACCAGTATCAGGTCCTGATCAAAGTCAAAAGAATAAGGCAGGTCTTTCTTTTTTGTGACGTACTCACCGTTTTCGTACTCCTGATGAATACAGTAGGCATCGGAATAAGCGGCTTTACATTCGCTCTTTTCCAGGTATGCAACAAGAGTCTCAATATGATCAGGATAAAAAACATCATCGTCATCGAGATAAGCTATATACTTCCCGCCGGCTTTTTTTAAACCGCAATTTCTTGCTGCAGCCGGGCCCTTTGTTTTTACGACTTCTGCATAAATGATCCTTGCCTCTTCCCGATAACCGTCAATAACCGGGAGGACGGTCTTTCCACCGTCATTCACGACAATAATTTCCACATTTTCATATGTCTGTTCAAGGAGACTCTCAATGGCTTTTTTCAGAAACAGTGTACGGTCCTTTGTGGGGACAATAACACTGACTTTCGGCTCCATCTTATTGTTAATAAATTCTTTATTCATATCTCACATTCTATCCCGCTACATTGGCAGACACCTGCATCCTTGCAATAATATTTTTTAAACCCTCTGCTTTAGCCTCAAAACTCTTCTCTGAAATATTACTGACCTTCTGGAGATAATCGTATATTTCAATAAGAGCATAATATTCCTCACTGACAGGTTTTTTACTGACATGATGTTTGAGATAATCTTCCGTGACCTCGAATATCTTATCTACCCTTCCAAGCTGGTCCCATATTTCAACCATTCTCAATATCAGCCTTATATCGTCAGGTTTCTTTTTTAAATAGCGATAAAGCACTTCAATGAAACTGTTTAACAGGACTTCCTTGCAGACATCATGGGAATAGCCGGATGTTTTGTCATATCTGCCGAGATTTTCAATAGTCCTGTTCAGAATAACCGCTTTTTCTCTGTAAGTATGTACTTTCTTGATTATCTTGAGTGCAAAGTTAACCTCTTTCATTGCATCGCTGTCCATCCCATACAGATAAAGTAGCTTTACAAATTCAATCCTGAGGTCCACATTGAATGGCAGCAGCATAATGGCATTTCTGTACATTTCAATCGATTCTTCCCTGAAGTCCAGAATGGCAAGTCTCTTGGCTGCCTCGACTGCGACTACTGCAGAGTCAGGATAAACATGATATGACTTAAGCAGGCTATCCAGAGAGTTATGTATATCCCCAGTCTCATCGTATAGCAACGACAGGTAATAATATGCAGCCGCATTATAAAGCTTCCTCATATTCTGAATAGCTTCTTTATTGTCTGTACAGGACATGACAATATTTGAATTATGGGCCTTGCCGAAGAGGAAACCCGACTTTAAGTCAGGTTCTAACTCCGTATGGTACAAACACCATGGATCTACATGACTGTCTGTAACTTCAAAATACTTAAGGGATGTGGTAAATACAGAAAGCGCTCTCTCATAATCGTCAGTCCTTAGCAGCAAAAGTCCAAGGTTAAAATATGCGACAGCATATGATGGGTGTTCAGAAATTATTTGTTCAAACAATCCAACAACGCCCTTTACTTTTTCATTTAAGTTGTCGACTGCTTTGTCGTAACAGCACCACGATGCTTCAGCAACGGCAAGGTCAAGCATTGCTCTTTCTGACGGCTCAATGTTAACAGCCTTTCTGAACTCAGCTATACTCATCTTTAAAAGTTTTTTAAAGTCATTGAGCCATCCCCACTTGTCAATACTGACCCAGAAAGAAAAGTAATATAATTCCCCCCAGCGAATATGTTTTTCAGAGTCCGAGAGGCCATTAAATTTTCTTGTAGAGTTTTTACCGCCTTCTGTCTGTTCACTCAGCCTTTCTACAAGCTCAACAAAACGCTTCCGAGGTTCAAATGAATCGGCAACCTTCTCATACACCCTGTCGGCAATACCCTGTAATCTGTCCTGGTCTTCAAGGCACTTCTTTACCTGTTCCTCTATGTTTTCTCTTGTGACGGATATAACTTCCCGGTCCTCTTCAAAGTATTTCTTTACTGCATGACCGGTATGAAGGGTAACAGCCCCCTGTGAAGCCGCGTCGAATATCCGGGGAGACATTTCTCCGAGCTTGGTATATGAGAAGGCCAGCTTTGCATCATTCAATAATTCCAAATAACTATAGTACGTACTATGACTGGCAACATGAATTTTATACGTGTCTGCAAGCTCACAAATCTTCAACACCCATTCCGACCTGTCCCGCAGCCTTAAATCATTAATGGCTGTTGCATACACAATGTCATACTTTCTATCCTTTATTTTTTTAGGAGAGGCATTGAAGAGCTCTGACATGATGCCATGGACATAAAACCGGTCCACTCTGTTTGCATCAAGGGCATTTAAGGCATTGACTGAGAAATCTCCATCAGATATGGTAATATTAACGATTTCTGCAAAAGTTCTTGAAGTAAGTACATGGTAGTCCCAGTCGTAGGAAATATAGGCTGTCAGAAAAGGAGCATTTTCTATGCCCCTTGGAGGAAGCAGGCCATATTCACAGCCTGCCAGAATGCAGATATCAGGAAGCCATCTATTGGGAAGTGAATCAATGACTTTCGTAAAGTCGTCATCTATCTGCATCTGTATATCGACACCTTCATTGTAACCGAATGTTATGATTTCATATCCGGACATGCAGCCGCTTATGTAGTTCTCGAAAGCAAGGTTTGGAATGTTTGACCGTACTCTATGCCTGCCAAGACCCATCATGAGCACTCGTCCGCTTCTTCCCAGAAGGGACAGTTCACCGTTGTCCAGCCTCTCTCTGATAAGCGGAAGCCCCTTTAACTTCCCATCCCTTTCAGCCTGATCATA
>CAYFXR010000009.1:0-9456 GCA_964347155.1 uncultured Nitrospiraceae bacterium
ACTGCATTCTTCTTGTACTCTTTACTGAAATGACGACGGCTCTTTTCTTTGGCCATAGACACCTCCTATCAGAATATTACTAATTATTAGGGGTGTCCATCAATTCGGGGGAAGACTAATTTCAAATCATCTTTTACACATATGAAAACTTATTAACGAATTTTATAGGATTGATAAATATTTTAAATTAGACAAATTTGGTATTTAATGATATAATTCGGCAAATCCCAAGTATTAATAAATTTAAAAATACTTTAATCTCGAAAGAAATAGAGCTGTTTTCTCATAAATCAACCTTTCTCAGGGGGGATAAGGTGTATAGTATTTTAAATATAGCCGAATTGCCAGGGAGTAATCTTTGGTGAGTTCGGCTTTTTTGTCGTCAAAATCTAATGCGAGAAGGTGAAAGAGGAATGATGGTAAGAAAAATTATTATTCTATTATTTGTTTCTATCCTTGTGTTTGCTGTAACCGCAAATGCAAAAACGCCTGATGGAATGACACCAGCTGAAGAAACAGTTTGTGACGGTGAGAATGGAGCAGCATACGGACTGTGTAATGCTTACTGCGAAGCCATGGATTGTGATAAATATCAGCCCAACGCAAACAATAATAAAGGGTGCAAGGAGAAGGGCAAAGGATGCCAGAGGGTGAGAGAGAACTTTATCAGAATCACTGGCCGAGACCTACCATGCGAGAGACCTGAATGTTTCGACGTTCGGCATTATTCCGCAGATTACCAAGAGTACATTGATGAGTGTAATGCTCGAGCGGAATGCTCAAGTGCAACTGCCTGCGGTGATGCGGCTTCAACATTCCGCAGTTGCAGGGAGTGTCTGTTTTTTGGTGTTTGGACAGAGTGCGATAGCTGCAACGAATCATTGAGGAATATTTATGGCTGCAAGAATATATGCGATATGCAGATGTGCGGCGGCATTGCCGGAATCCCCTGCCCTGAAGGCCGGATTTGCAATTACGTCGATCCATCCTGCAGTATAATTGATCTGGCAGGGGTCTGTGTGCCCGAACCAGACGGCTGCCTAGCGATCTATGAACCCGTATGCGGGTGTGATGGCGTGACCTACAGTAATGACTGCGAACGAATTTCAGCAGGAGCGATTCTGGCATATCACGGCAAATGTCAAAACAATTCATGTAATGACGGCACACCCCTTACCTGCCTGATGATTCCACCCATATGCAAAGAAGGCTCAATTCTGGCAATTCAGAATGGTTGCTGGGTTTGTGTTAACCCAGATACCTGCCTGCCATGGGGAGTTCCGGAATGTAAGGAAGATGCAGATTGTCCCGAGAGGGAATGGTGCGACCCATGCGGTTCTTCTTCCTGCCAGTTCTGCGATGATTGTGTACCGGCATGTGAGCCGTCGCGTTAGCGTAGGATATTCTTATTCAGGCAATAATATGTAAATAGCCGGTCGAGTGGGGTTGTTTCTACAGCCCCGCTCGACTAAGCCATTCTTATTACGAAGGCTAATGTAGTTCTTTCGCGGGAAGGAAGACATGGGGTCAAGATTGAGGAATAATAGGTGTAATCGATACCTTATCCCCAAATTCAAAACCAAATAGTTGCAGGTGTAACTCGTAATCTGATAAGAGCTAAAATCTGACGATAAACGATTATACTTGTCATTTTGGTGGGGAAAATTTCCGATTTTGTTTATTTAAGGTAGATATCTTAAAACACTTATAGAATGGTTTATTGAGCTGAGGTAAAATCTGTGACACGTTCTTTAAGAAGGGTTATCTTTGTACCATCAATTATTCTTTCAACTTTAATATCATCAATATATTGCCTGATACGTTCACTATCGGCATCTGACAAAACAAAATCTTTTTGAGAGGTTTTAATCTCCACTGCGAAGGTTTTTTCCTCTAATTTAAATTTAAGACTATAGTTATCAACAAATTCATCCTTTGCAAGAATATTTTCAAACAACTCAATCAATGCAATTTGTAACTGTGCGGTAGCATCCAGTGGAATATTAAAGTGCTGTGCAATCTGTTCAAGTGATTTGACAACTGCAAATTCAGCCTTTGAAGCAGCCGGTATAGTTATATCAAAAGATGGAGAAACACCTTTTACACGTCGATGTTTTTCCCCTATTATTATTTCCTTAATATCATTGAGAGATTCTTTTTGTATTTCCCTGTAATAGAGTCCTTTTATCACATCAATCAAAATCTCATCTTCAGCAAGTTTAATTTCACTAAAACCTATTTCTACGATTCCCGCAATATGGAGAAGATTTACTATGTGTTCAAGTTCTTCAAGTTCAACAGGAAGTAATTCTGAAGGACCTGAGAAAAAAGTATCGGCACTATTTCTGCACAAATGATAAAGAAATTTGAGAGATGGTTTTCTTAACTGAAATTGTGATACATATGTCTTTAAGAGAGAAGTCCAGTACTGATATGTTTTACCACTTGTAACCTCTCTGATATACACCTGCCATAGATCGTCTTCAGATAATGTCCTACCCGTCTGCCTGGTCGCCTGGAGGAAGCTTTTGATATAGAAAGGGTTTCCTGCAAATATATCAATAAAGTCAGTCAATTGCGTTTTAATCTTTAATCCATATAATTCACAAAATAATGTAAAAAGTTTTACAGAGTTCCTTCTATCAAGACCGGGTACATTTATTATTTCAAGAGGTTCGCCAAACGATGTATCCTCAAAAAACATCTTGTGGAGCTCTGCCTGCAAACCCGTAAAGATATGGGGGGTATGGAGAGTTCGCATAGAGTCTTCATAGAACATCCAGCAGTTTTTATTGTCGTCTTCCGAATTGAGTTCACAAAATTTTCTTAATTTATGGAAATCATCTATCATCACAACAACAGGTATGCCAGTGCGAAAATAACTGCGAGATGGAACAGAAACAACAAACAAAAACAGCTTCATAGGGTTACCGTTTTCTTCTAACTGTAAATAATTATCTATAATATCCGCAGCCCACTGTTCCTCTGAATCCTTTACAAGTATTGATAAATCTTTCATAGAATAAATGCACGTATCTAACAACGATACATCTCTCTTGAGGAAGGCAAGACTTTGAAGAATAAAACTGCTAAGATAATCCTTTGAAAAATTTTCCACAGATATGAATGATGTCTTGACGGTGAAGAAGAACGGAATGGCATCGTTCTGTTGATTGAAAAGCAGAGTAAACAGATTTGTTAAAAGTTTTGTCTTGCCGATACCCCTTTTTCCGGACAGAAAAATACTATGTGCTTCACCGGCTTTAGCTTCTGAAACAATGCCCTGAAGAAACTCAAGCTCATTTTCTCTGCCAAAATAATTTTTTGTATTATATTCTTTTAGATACATAATAATATTATCAATTGATAATTGATCAGTCTGCTGTTTGCCATTGTTTTGGACAGCAGTGATAATTGTTAATTGATAATTGTCAATTGCTAATTAACAATCGTTACAAATAGACTACTCTGTTCCCTCCACCCTTTTTGGCAAGGTAAAGAGCCTGATCAGTTTTTTCGATTAACTCCATTATTGATGACGCATCATCAGGATACGTAGCAAGTCCCATACTGATTGACATTGGCATTTCAACATGTTGCATACTTAAGGCTTTGTCAATCCTTTCCTTTAGACGATTGGTTATCTGTATGGCATCGACCTTTGGGGTCTGGGGGAATATTGCAACAAACTCGTCACCACCAAACCTTGCAGCTATATCTATAGTTCTGAGAGATTTCTCTACGATGTTTGCAAGGGATTTCAACAGCTTATCACCTGAGATATGGCCATACGTATCGTTGTATTCCTTGAATCCATCTAAATCAAACATTAAGAAGCTGAAAGGATGTTTATATCTGTTATAACGAGTAATTTCTTCTGAAAGCCTGCTGTTAAGATAACGACGATTATAGATACCTGTTAAAGGATCTGTTATTGATAATTTTTTAAATTCTTCTGTCTGTTTATAAAAAAAGCACCTTTCAATTGCAATTGCAACATTATTTACGAAAGATTGTATCAAATGTAAATCATCTTCATTAAAAATCTCGCCTTTTATTTTATCCGATATATTGAGAACTCCTGTCAGTCTCTCTTCAATTTTAATCGGCACACTTACAAAAGATTTTGTTTTGTAGCGAGGTCTGTTTTGTTTTTTGATTCTCGGATCTTTCTCTATGTCCTCTACAAGAAGTGAACCTCCACTTTCGAGCACCATCCCTGCAATACCTTTGTCTTTATTGAATCGCATCTTTTCCTTTACAACATCATCTATACTTTTCTTGGCCTCAACAACAAGCTCAGACGTGTCAGGGTCTAACAGCATTAAAGAACCCTGTTCCGCACTCAGAAGTTGCAGAGACTTTTCTAATAAAGCATTTAAAAGGCTTTTCATGTCTAAAACAGAAGATATCGAACTTGTAAAATCTACAAAAGAAGTAAACCTTTCGTCTGCTTTTTTTGTTTTAGTTACTGCAACACGAAGGTTACGGTTTTCAAGATTGAGCTGTATGTAGTCCAAAAAAGCATTCATTATCTTTAAATCTTCCCGGGAAAATTTTTTGTCAAAAATCCCTATCACTCCTTCTATCACATCGCTGATAAAAACAGGGAAAAAGTAGGAAGATTTCACTTCCTTCAGCAGACCCGGAGTTATTATTTTCTCCAAATCTCCATAAAATACAGCTGCCCTGGTATTAAGCATCTCGTGAATAATAGAATGTTCTTTATTAAGCTGAAAATCAGTAAGGGCATCTTTATATTTCCCTTTAATATAAATAGGGCTGTAAATGGCTCTTTCCTCATCCAGCACCATCAAGACTGCCGAGTGATAACCAAAGACAAACTCAACAGTATCTAAAATATATCGATACATTAATTCCGGACTTCTGGATAATGTCCCAAAGGCTTGACTATCAAAAAGTGTCGTCATTCGTACAAACTTTTCTTCAAGTCTATATTTTTCCTCAAAGCTGCTTAACATGCGGCTTACAGTTAAATATACATATTGAGAAATACTCTTTACATAATCTTCTCCAGGAAAATCCAAAGGCATTGTAATTGGTATTTCAGGAAGATTATTTGTTTTTACAATTTTTAAAAAATCCAGTAGATCCTCATACGATACAAAATCTCCTTTGCCAATAATAAAAACCTTTTCACCTAATCTTTCTAATGGTATAGCAAAGTTCATAAGCTTTGCCTGACACTTAAAGATTGCAGGTTCATTTGATTTTTTAGATTCATACATTTTATTAATGCATGAATCCGGACATTGTAGGCTATCCACGTGTGCTAATTTAATAAATTCACATAATTTGTTTTCCTTCGTGATAAATAATTGAGTGCCGTCTTCGTTATAAATGGAAAACTCGAAATTTACTGTATCAGAGAGGCTATAAAAAAACTCAGCCCAGTCTTGTGAGGACAAAAGCTGTGCAAGCGTTATGTTTTTTTCTTTACTATTATTATAATTGTTATTTTCATTTGCCATTTTTGGCATCCTATAACGTAAATATAATTTGTTCAAGGGCAATTTATCATCAAGTTTTTAGACAGGCCATGCCCTTGTATTAAATAAGACAAGCAAAAAGTTAGCCAGACTGTAACTACTTAATTTCATTAAATTTTATGTTTATCAAAAAAAAATAATATGTAAAATATATCGACATATTTATGCTATTATTAAAATAATAATTGTATTTTTGGTTTAAATATAAGTAATTAGACTATGTAATATTATTTTACAATATAATTTTTAAAAACTCAAATTCAAAGGTATTAGACATTAAAACAGAAAAGTTTAAGACAATTCTCAGGATAACATTTTAAAAAAGATTAATTCAACGGGGAAAAAATCGTAGAAAACTTATTTGCCCGTAAGTCTATAAGGATCAAGGATGCGATTAGCATCATTTTCCTTTAATATCCCTTTGATTACAGTAAGTTGCTTGACAGTCTTTCCTGTTTGATATGCCTCATTTGAAACTTCAGCAGCAGATGCATATCCAATAATTGGATTCAGCGCAGTCGCCATAGCAAGCGTCGCATTTGCATAATTTTTACACTTCTTTGCGTCTGCCTTGATACCTTTTACACATTTCTCTGTAAATGCATTTATTCCATTTGATAAGATTTCAATAGAAAAAAGTAGATTATACGCTATCATAGGCATCATTATATTAAGCTCCAGTTGTGAAGCCTGTGTTGCGTAAGCAATTGCTGTATCATTACCTATTACTTGAAAACTTACCATATTAAGCATCTCAGCCATTACCGGATTAACCTTTCCGGGCATTATTGATGAACCAGGCTGTACAGCCGGCAACTTAATCTCAGCTAAACCTGTACGCGGTCCAGAGCTTAATAAGCGAATATCATTGGCTATTTTTGTAAGGGATATCGCGATCCCCCTGAGTGACGCGCTGACTTCAAGGGCAGGACTTACATTTTGAATGCCTTCAAACAAGTTATCACAGCTTCTAAATTTAATGCCTGTTATTTTCCTGATTTCTCTCAGAACACAACTTTTAAACCCGGGCTTTGTGTTTATTCCGGTGCCCAATGCATTACCTCCGATGGGTAAATACAAAAGAGACTTTGATGCACTTTGGATTCGTTGAACATCTCTTTCAACTGTACCCGCATAACCGCTGAACTCCTGTCCAAGCCTAACTGGCACGGCATCTTGCATATGTGTTCTGCCAGCCTTTACAATTTTGTCAAATTCCCTTGATTTGTCTGTCAGAGCATTTTTTAAAACTTTCATTGCAGGAATTAAATCGTCTCTTATAGCCTCAAAAGCTGAAATATAAATAGAAGTAGGAATTGTATCATTGGTTGATTGAGCCATATTTATATGGTCATTCGGATGAATAATGCTGTAATCGCCTTTTTTGCCGCCAAGTATCTCAATTGCCCTGTTTGCTATAACTTCATTTATATTCATATTTTGCGAAGTCCCTGCACCTGCTTGATAAACATCGATGACAAAATGTTTATCAAGTTTTCCTTTTATTACATCAAAGGCTGCTGTTTCAATAGCCTTTAATGCCTTTTTGTTTAAAAGACCCAAGAATCCGTTTGCCCGGGCAGCAGCAAGTTTGACAATCCCCTGTGCCTTAATAAATCCTCTTGGAAGTTTAAGTCCGCTTATTGGGAAATTATTAATCGCCCTTTTTGTCTGGACACCATAATAGACATTATCAGGCAGTTTTAATTTTCCAATAGTATCCTTTTCAATTCTCAATTTTTCACTCATCAAACATCTATAAATGTTTGTTCATTAAAATGAAAACTAGTTTACCACAACTTTAATATAAATGAAAAAACAAAAAAAGGATTCAAGAAATTAAATTGACTTTGACAGCGTTTTAGAGTTGAATTATAATGTCTTGATATGATCCCTACATATGAAATAATATTACGCCTTCTCCTCGGTGCGTTCATCGGTGGCATTATAGGCTTTGAAAGCGAAGTTCATGGAAGGGCAGCAGGATTCAGAACACAACTAATCGTCTGTGTTGCTGCAGTACTTATAATGGTCGTCTCTGAGAATTACTACTTTTATATAAGTAACCTTGATCCCACACTACGTATTGATCCTGCAAGGATCTCCGCAGGTGCTGTAATTGGTATTGGTTTCTTGGGTGCCGGGGTAATAATAAAAAGTGGTTTTGCAATAAGAGGTTTGACAACTGCAGCATCTATATGGATTGTTTCTGCTATCGGGCTTGCTATCGGAGGAGGTCTATATGTTGAAGGGATCATAACAACCATCATTACTATTATTGCATTATTGATACTGAGAATATTAGAAAAAAAAGTTAACATTTTACGCTATAAGCACATTACCGTTTCGACTCCCTTCACAGAAGATGTAGCCGAGACAATTGCATCAACGATCTTACATCATGGATTCAATATTCATTCTGTTGATTATGAAAAAAGCCAATCAAAAGGCGAATTTATATATCATTTTACCGTGTCCACGAGAAATAGAGGTGTTGTGAGACAATTATTTGCAAAATTGAGCTCGCTAGACTTTATTAATACAATAAAAATAACCGATTAAAAAATAAACGTATCTGCCATCTCTTCAACCACTGATAAACACAGACTTTAAAAATAAAGTGTAAGTGATTGGTGTCAGTTAAAAAAATTTCTAATGACACTGACACTAATAAATGACACTTAATTAATCAGTAAAAGTCCGTATTCGAAAGGTTAAAATTTTTAAAAAAAATTAAAACGGCAGGATATTAAGCATTTAAGAGTTTATTAAAAGGATATCGTCTCAAGAACCCCATAAACTGTTCAATTGTATGCGAAGGCTCTTTAGACTTACGATATACTAAAGCAAAATCCCTTACAAATTTCTCTTCTTTAAAAACCGCTGTCTTCAAGCTGCCATAACGAGTTTCCTTTCTAGCTGCCCATCTTGAGAGTATGGAAGTTCCAAGTCCCTCTTCAACTGCACTTTTTATGGACTCAGTACTCCCCATAATAAGGGATATTTTCAAATTCTGCTGCAAAATGCCATGCTTTGATAGGTACTTTTCTATTGCCTGTCTTGTTCCTGAACCTTCTTCTCTAAAAATTAACGGCTCTTTTGAAAGCTCCATAATGGAGACTGTTGATTTCTTAGATAAATGATGGTACGGGGACATAATAAGGACCATTTCATCAGGAATGAGTTTTTCAACAAGCAGTTTCTGTTTATTAACCTCTCCCTCTACAAGTCCTATATCAACACTACCTGCATTTAAAAAATCAACAACATTCTTGGAATTACCTACATGAATATGGACTCCTACCTTTGGATATCTTCTTTTAAAATCAGATACAACAGAGGGTAAAACGTAGTTGCCTATTGTAGAACTGGCACCTACTGATATTACCCCTTTTACAAGCCCTGTAACTCCTCCTATTTCCTTTTCTGCAGCTGCATAAAGCGAATTGATTTCCTTTGCGTATTTATAAAGCATTTCTCCTGCCTTGGTAAGCGTAATAATACATCCGGAGCGATTAAAAAGTTTTGTACCATACATTTCTTCAAGTGCTTGAATCTGAAGGCTGACAGCGGGTTGTGTGAGGCGAATTATCTCTGATGCTCTTGAAAAGCTTTTAGTTTCTGCTACTATACAGAATACCTTTAATTTATGATCGTCCATTGTGTTACGTAATTCTAACTTATAAAATTAAATAAAGTCAATCGCTCTTATTAAGGAACTGAATCCGATCAAAATATCGAATTACCAATTATAATCACAGATATTATGACAAAAATCAACTATGTCAACTTCTATCATACTTAGTCTGCTTGCTACTATTATTGTCTTAACAGGTCACGGTTCACGGACACGAATAACGACTATTAATGTTTTTGAGGTCGAATCCACTCTGCATAATTTGGGGCAAATGCTAAATAAAGTTTTTTAATTTAAATATTACCAAAA
>CAYFXR010000010.1:0-13920 GCA_964347155.1 uncultured Nitrospiraceae bacterium
TGAGAAGACCGGGGGTGGTTATCAGTGGTTCTTTTTGGAATTTGGATTTTGAAATTTATTTGTAATTTGGGTTTTGTCATTTGGAATTTAACAGAACAAGTTAAGAAAAGCTTTTACAAGATGTGTAAATACTTTTAGTAACTATCGCACATTATTTAATTAATCCCCCACTTGTCCCCCTTTACTAAAGGGGGCAAAGGGGGATTTGTAATTTTCATTCTTCGTGGTGCCCTTTAGGTGCATGAAAGTTTGGGTTAACCCAAATAATGCAGACATTGTAATAAAATTTATGAAAATTTTGTCAGAATACCCCTTGCTGTGCAAGGGGATGAATGGCATCCTTTCAAATCCCCTCTCCCCTGGCGGGAGAGGGAAAGGGTGAGGGGGAACAAATTAATCAATCACCCCCACCTTGATCCTCCCCCGTCAAGGGGAAGGATAATTAAGATGCCCCGCCTTGTAGGCGGGGAGCTTCACTTAATTCGATGGATCTATTATTAAATTATGCATATTGCTTGGAACAGAAATATTCACCTTAGATTGGTTGGAATTGCGTCTAAGGTATCGAGAAATAAATTTTCTTCCAACGCCTGCATTATTTAACTGCATTTTTTGGGTTAGTGAGACACCATAAGTGCATAATTTTGCTATAAAAAATATTTATAAATCCTATAAGTGACTTTAATTTTTGAAAATTTTTATTTTATAATGAATTATCTCATCAAAATTTGCACTTTCAAATAATTAACAAACAATAAATATTTAAAAAAGGGGAAGACTTTTATCATCTCACAATAATAAATGAAGGTAATGTCAAAACTCTCATGAAAAAATAGGGAGTAAATCAAGGTTAAGGTAAGGGTTAAGAGGCCAGTATGGTAGTTGGGTTATGGTAAAGGGTTAATGGAAAACAAATGGTTGCGGCTACGGTAACGATGCCCGTTTCGGTTACGTATCACGGTGACGTAAAAAAACCTAACTACTTGACCTATTGACTAAACCGGCATCTTCACCTTAACCCTAACCTAACAAATTTTCATTAAAAACTTTTGACAATACTTATATAGGTAAAGGGGGATAATACTATGAAAGTACTGGAAATGCTCTTTAATATCAAAGAGACAGAAAACAACAAAAAGCTGCATTCAAGGTTTTTTGCTTTTATTATCATCATCCTTCAGTTCATCTTTTTACTGCCGTTATCAGCTCCTGCACAGGAGGAATGGGTGTCTGTAACCAGTGGGACTACAGAACACCTTAGAGGTGGATGGATTGCACCTGACGGTTCAGCATTTACGGTGGGTGATGCCGGCACTATCCTTCACTGTAGCGGAACAAGCTGCTCGCCTATGCCCTCGGGAACGACCAATGACCTTTACGACGTCTGGGGGGCTGCAATTGATAAAGTTGTTGCATCCGGCCCGGATGTAGTTTTGTATTATAACGGTTCTTCATGGGCTAATATTACACCTTACTCGGGAGGAAACTTTACGCCTGTATGGATATCACCAAACGGAAGGTCGGTCTTCGTGGGAGATTATGGCGATAGTGGTTCCTGGTCTTCATGGAGGTACCTGAACAGGTACGATACAGAACTCGGTGAATGGAACTTTTACTCTGTTATTATAACCAGTCCTGTGATGGCTTTTTGCGGTTCAGACAACGATGTAACCTTTGTTCAGCAAAGCGGTAGCATCATGCATACAGACAACAACTTGAATATAAGTGATGTTTACAATCACACAGCTTCGCTCAATCTCTATGCTGCCTGGTTGACTCCTGACTGCAGCAAGGCCTTTGGATTTAATTATTTTGGTATGGAGCATTTTAACGGCAGCGAATGGACCCGGATGGACACAAGCATAAATGACAACATATTTGCCATAAACGGCGTCTCCAGTAATGATGTTTATGCTGTTGGTATTGATTCCACATCGACCAATGGCGTGGCCTGGCATTACGACGGAACAGGCTGGTCCAAGGAGACTTTACCCGGTTCACCGCCGGGCTTCATTGATGTAGCAACCGGGAGTTGGTGGATAGTTGGAGAATATGGATCTATTTTAAAGAAGATTATCAGATATTTTGACATTAAGGTAACCAAGGATGATGTAGGCGTCAAAGCCGTGCCAGGCGAAACCATCATTTATACTATAACTGTAAGCAATGCAGGGAACCGGGACGTTACAGATGTGCCAGTTGTCGAAGAAGTGCCGGAAGGTACAACCTTCATCCCTGAGAAGAGTGATCCCCGCTGGTCCTGCGACCTTGGTGTCTGCAGGCTCACAATCGACCTTATTAAAGCCGGCGAATCAGTAGAAGTAAAATTTGCAGTCAAAGTAAATCTCACGCAAGTTCAACCTTTTAAAGGTGTATCAAACACTGCCAGGGCCGGAGACATCGAGACCGATCCTACTCCTGGAAACAACGAAGTCACTATATTTACCCCATCTGATTATGTCCCTGAGCCTGACGGTACTATCATAATTAAGAAAATTACAATTCCAACCGGTGGTAAGGACTTTGATTTCAGGCATGATATTGGCGGCCCGGACGGCATGTTTACACTTGATGACGGCAAGAGCAAGACTTTTTTTGACGTTGCTCCCGGAGAATATACCGTTGAGGAGTTCATCCCAAAAGGCTACCAGGATGGCTTCGTTCTGACCGACTTAACCTGTCTTGATCCCGATGGTGGCACAATTGTCGATTTTGATGATGAGTTAGGGACATGGGGAAAAGCATATATTGATCTGGACTCCGGTGAAACGGTTGAATGTACCTTTGAGAACACAGAGCTGGGTAAGATCATTATCAAAAAGATTACAGATCCGTCTGGCGAAAAGGGTTTCAATTTCACCCATAATATAGGAGGACAGGGAGGTCAGTTTACGCTTGATGACGGCCAAGAGCAAACCTTTGTTAATGTGTTTCCTGGCACCTATTCTGTTACAGAGTCACCAGCCAATGAACTGGATAGAATATCGTGCGTTGGCGGCTTGAGCGGGACTGATCCGTTTGATCCTAAAACAGCTGTCATTGATCTTGGCCCTGGTGAGAGAGTTAAATGTAATTTTTACAATAAAATAATACCTCTTTTAGATTTCGGCGATGCACCGGATCCACTTTTTGATACTTCAGGCGAGTATCCTACACTGCTTGATAGCAACGGAGCCCGGCACATAATCAAACTTGGATACTATCTAGGTGAGCACATTGATGCGGATACGGACGGACAACCTACGGAAGGAGCGGACGGTGATGATACTGACGAAGACGGCGTTGTATTCACTTCGGCGCTCATGCCGGGTGTGATAGCAACAGTCGAGGTAACCGCGTCGGCTTCGGGCAAGCTTAATGCCTGGATCGACTTCAACGCCAACGGTAGCTGGGCCGATGCCGAAGAACAGGTCTTCACTGATGAACCTCTCGTAATAGGGCTTAACGTTCTTGACTTCACGGTACCGGCATCTGCGTCAACGGGCACAACCTATACCCGGTTCCGTTTTGATTCAGCAGGCGGTCTCTCCTTTGACGGTCTGGCATCTGATGGAGAAGTGGAGGACTATCAGGTTGAGATTCAGCCTGATCCGTGTGAGCAGGATGTTATTCCTGATACAGAGGGAGTATGTGATGACGGCCTGGACAATGACTGCGATACGTTAATCGATTTAGATGACCCGGATTGCGGTAATCTTCCCGATTTGGTTGTAAAAGCGGTAAAAACACCCAAGAGCACTAAACGGGGAGGCAAATTGAATGTCAAGGTAAAAGTAATGAATCAGGGAAAGAAGAAAGCGGGCAAATCCTTAATGCGTTGTTACCTTTTAGCGAATGAACAGATGATACCGCTTGCAGGAGGCGTTAAGGTAAAGGCGCTTTCTCCCGGGAAAAGTGTAAAAGGAAAAGCTAAGGTCAAAATACCTCGAAAGATAAAACCTGGAAAATACAATTTCACAGCCTGTGTAAATGCAACACAAGTAGTGAAAGAAAGTGATGATAAAAATAATTGTAAGGCAGCTAAGAAAAAGATAACTGTGAAGAAGTAGTAATTCTATTTTATTGACTGATATAAGGGCAGGCCCCTGTGCCTGCCCTTACTTTTGAACTTCTGCACTATGGCACTTTTGCTCTTTATCTAAGGTGTCTCTATTCCCAGCGATTTGATTTTTCTGTGAAGGTTGCTTCTCTCTATTTCTAAATCTTCCGCTGTCTTTGATATATTCCAGCTATTTTCCTGCAATTTTTTCAGGATAAAATCTTTTTCAAATTGCTCTCTTGCATCTCTCAATGTCTTAAAAGCGCTATAATCAGATTTCATCCCTTTTACAGGTTGAACTTCTTTTAAATCAATATTCTCAGATGGAATCATAATTACAAAACGTTCAATAGTATTTTTCAGCTCTCTGACATTGCCCGGCCAATCGTATTCCATTAAGGCACGTAATGTTGCCTTACTTATTTTTTTTGATTTTTGACCATACTGATGTGCAAAATTTTTAAGAAAATATTCAACCAGGAGCGGGATGTCATCTTTCCTCTCTCTGAGCGGGGGGACATTGATAGGAATTACGTTGAGTCTGAAATAGAGGTCTTCCCGAAACGTTACTTTCTGAATTTCTTCCTCAAGGTCTTTGTTGGTAGCGGTAATTATTCTCACATCAACTTTGATTTTTTTACTGCCTCCAACTCTCTGAAACTCCTGGGTTTCGATGACTCTCAGGACCTTTGACTGGGTGGTAAGTGACATGTCACCTATTTCATCGAGGAAGAGCGTCCCTTCGTGTGCGAGTTCGAACTTGCCTTTTTTACTCTCAAATGCACCGGTGAAGGATCCTTTTTCATGACCAAAAATTTCACTTTCAATCAGTTCGTTTGGGATTGCAGCGCAGTTTACTTCAATAAAATTATTATCCTTTCTATCACTTCCATTGTGGAGTGCCCTCGCAACAAGTTCCTTGCCTGATCCACTTTCTCCAAAAATGAGAACTCTTCCATGAGAGGTAGCTGCCTTCGCTATCTTGTCTTTCAGCTCCGTCATTTTCGGGCTTTCTCCTACAATTTCCAATTGCTGTTCCATGCTGGTTCTCAATGCTATGTTTTCCTTTTCAAGTTTTTGCTTTTCAAGCGCTCGCTTGATCAGTATAAGAACTTTATCAAGGGATAGCGGCTTTTCCAGAAAGTCATATGCACCAAGTTTGATTGCATGAACAGCAGTATCTATATTGCTGTGTCCGGAAATCATTATTACGCAAACCTCTTTATTTTTTCCCCGTATACTCTTCAGTGTTTCAATACCGTCTATGCCCGGCATCCATACATCGAGCAATACAATATCAGGGGAGGATTCCGTGAAGTGCGTTAATGCCTTTTCACCAGAAGGGGCAGTAATAACCTCGTATCCTTCATCCTCTAGAATACCCGTTAGGGTTTCGAGTATGCTTTCTTCATCATCAACTATCAGAATGGTTGCTTTTGTTGATTTTGCCAAAGTTTTCAATTCAATTCCTTTCTCATTGAACAGATAAAGAATACAAGATTCGAGATTCAAGATTCAAGATTCAAAAAATTCTAACGAGTAACGAGTATTTACTTCTGTCCTAACGGCAATTCGATTATAAACTGTGTTCCTTTAGGTCTGTTATCCTGTACCCTGATATATCCCCTGTGTTTTGATATTATACTGTTGACAATTGCAAGACCCAATCCCGTGCCTTCCTTTTTAGTTGAAAAATAAGGAAAAAAGAGTTTATCCTTGTCTTTTTCCTCTATACCGACACCGTCATCTACGACCTCTATTCTGATAAGATCTAAAGAGGAATTATAATAGGCATTCAGCCATATCTTTTCGGTCTTTGCCTGAATTGCATTATCTATAAGATTTATCAAAGCCATTTTTATCTGTTGTTTGTCAATCTCAATTTCAGGTATTTCCGTGTTTAATGATGTGAGTATTTCTATTTCTTTTAAATTGCTGTAAAGATCAATGACTTCTTCAATAATGGATTTGATATTAGTAGGTTCAAGATTTATTTTTGGCATTTTACCGAATCGTGAAAACTCGTCTACAAGAGATCTCAGACTATTGACTTCTTGCACGATTGTCTTCGTTGATCTATTCATTATGTCTTCAAAGTCAGGTGCTTTTTCATTCCATTTTTTTGTGAGTCTTTCGGCAGAGAGTCTGATCGGTGTGAGCGGGTTTTTAATTTCATGAGCAATCCTTTTTGCAACTTCCTGCCATGCAAGAGCTCTCTGTGCCATGATAATTTCAGTGAGATTATCAAATACAACAAGTGTACCGATAAAATTATTTTTTGAGTCCTGTAAGGTTGTCATATACACCCTGAAATCCATCGGTCTTCCATTTATGTAAGTATGGATCTCGTTTTCAACTGACCCGAATCCCTTTTCACCGAGACGTTTAACCAGTGCACCCAGTTCATTAGATTTCAGTTTTACCAGGAGTTCTCTGTAGCTTTTACCTTCAATTCCTTTACGTTCTGTATTGAGCATCGTACATGCTGCATTGTTTATTGTAATTATTCTCCCGGAGCGGTCGAAAAAAATAACACCTGTATTGATACTTTCAAGGATTGTTTCCATACTGAGCCTTCTGCTGTCAGATTCCCTGTAAGCCTTTTCGAGGGACTGTTTTCCTTCCTGCAGGTCATCAAGCATTTTATTGAATAAATTGATCAATAAACCTATTTCATCATCTCTTTTAAGGTTAATTCTAAAGTCGAGATCACCGTGTGCTACGGTTTTTGTTGCTTCTGCAAGTGATTGAATAGGGACTGTTATCCCCTTGGCAATGCGAAGTGATACCCACAGTGCAAGAAAAATAATCAATAGGGTTGCAATGGTAAGCATTAAAAAATATACAAACCTTATAGGATTTTGCTGCATCTTTATCTGGATATATTCATTAAATGCCTTCCAGATTGATTCCATTTTAATTACAACGTCCCTGGGTATGATCGTCTCGACTACAATAACCCCTGTTATTTTATTGTTTTCCATAACAGGAGAAACTGCTCTTATCACATCGCCTTTATCTGTTGATGTGATATCTGTGCCGGAGATGCCATTGAAGGCTTCTTTAACTATATTTGAATCATCAGGCTGCTTCAGCAAATAACTCTTGTAATCTCCATTATGTGCATCTATCTGCAAGTTACGATTTGATGCAAGGAGTTTTGCATAATTTTTTGCATATTGCCTTTCCTTGAAATACAAAGTCTTTGCTATATCCATTGAATCATATATAGGTTTCTGGATCTCTAATGAAAACCAGGTGTCAATGGAGTTATTAATCAGCTGGTTTGAGAGGATAAAGAGTAAGACCGACGGGATAAGTACAAGTCCAAGGAAAGAAATAACAAGTTTTATCCTGAATTTTGAACCTATTGCTTTACGTTTTTTCTCTGTATAAAGATTGACAAGGTTTCGACCTACGAAGAAGATTAACAATAAGAGAAACAGGATTATATTTACAATAATAAATATGAAACCTATTTTTATGAGCAGGGGTCCATGCTCAATTCCAAGATAATTAAGAACTACACCCGTAATAATTACTGCGATAAAGCTGAGGATAAAAAAGCCAAAAAGTGCTTTCAGGTTTTTCATTGGTTGTCCTCAACTATAAAAGGCGGTGATTCATTTGCCAGGCTCATTTCAACTTCGGGAATAAAAAACATTAAAAAACCTATTAATGGCAATTGTTCTATACTTTTTGATTCCACTACTATTCTTATATAATAATTGCCAGGTTCAAGCTCTCTTATATTGGCAAGATTTATTGCATGTACATTAAAGATCCAGTTTTTCATTGTATCATAATCCTTAAAATGCTTTTCAAAACGATTTATTCCATCATACGATGCCGCCCAATATTGTTCCCGGAGATTGTCATATTTAATAACCTTTTCAATCTTTTTTGATACTACAAACTCATCCGGCCAGAATCTCCAAACACGGAGAAGCTCTACAGTAAATACAATCTCCTTTTCAATACCAGATTTTATGGTTGTTTCGAGTTCAGTTACATTAACGATGGAGAGATTTACAATTATATTATTATCAATAATGTCCATTTCAGGACCGATAATACGTGGGGTTGCACCTGCTGCAAGTGAAGATGTTACTATTAAATCCAGGATCAAGAAAATAATCAAGTATCTTTTTCGCATTTATTTCTTGACAATATATTAAAAAATTTATTTTGATTATAACATAGCTACGGGCTATAAGCTATCAGCTGGAAGCTTTCTAAAAGGAGGTTTTTATGGAACTAAATACAGTAAAAATTGATATTCCCGAGGCTTGTAATATTATTCTGGGCCAGACTCATTTTATTAAAACAACAGAGGATCTTTATGAATCACTTGCGACAACAATTCCACAGGCAAAATTTGGCATTGCCTTTACAGAAGCATCAGGTCCTTGTTTGATAAGAAAGGAGGGAAATGATAATGCTCTGATTGATGTGTGCATCCGAAACCTGGAAGTGATTGGTGCTGGCCATGTATTTTGTATTATATTGAAGGATGCCTTTCCAATTAATGTCCTGAATGTAATAAAAAATTGTTCTGAGGTATGCAATATATATTGTGCAACAGCAAATCCTGTAGAAGTGATAGTTGCTGAGACTGAGCAGGGCAAAGGAATTTTGGGTGTGATAGACGGCTTTTCTCCCAAGGGCATAGAGTCAGAATCTGATAAGACAGAAAGAAAAGAGTTTTTAAGGAAGATAGGATATAAGCTTTAAAAATCCCGAGTATCTCGTTCCGAATGACAGCACAGGATTCGCTGATGAACTTTTTTGTGAGAAATGTCTGTATTATTTAATCCGAAAATGTCATGCCCGTGTAAACCCAAATAATGCAGACATTGCTCAAGAAATTATTTAACTCGGTAAAATTATTATTAAATTATGCGTATAGCTTGGAACAAAAATATTTACCTTAGACTGGTTGGAATTGTGTCTAAGGTATCGACAAATAATTTCTTTCACAACGCCTGCATTATTTGAAATGCATTTTTTGGGTAAACGGGAGTCCAAAAAGTGTGGCCAAAGCATACCGCTCTAGATTCCGTATTCCCCACTTTCGTGAGGAGAGGCAAGAGCAGAACGATAGATTTAAATTTTAATAGTAAAAAATTTTTGTGCTACTTGTAATAAATGTATATGGAGTCTAAAATAACCAAAAGCTTCCTTTTTACATTAATTGTGAAATGAGATTAACTATCTTTTCCCGGCTTGTTATTGGTTTTTTGGCGATATTTATTCTTGCAATGGGGGTAAGTATTTATGCTATTGCACAACTTCGCCAACTGGAAACCATTACCCATTCTATTCTTGAAGTCGATAATCGCTTGATAGATTATGAGCAGAAACTCTCGGATATCCTTCTGTCGATGATGCGATACGAAAAAAAATTTATCATTATAAAAGATAAGGGATTATATAAACAATTCCTCCTGGCGAAAGATGATTTCGACAGGCATCTCAATGAAATAATGACTATAGCAGACTCTGATCAGACTTCAAACCTGCTCATGAGAATCCGGCAGAATTATAAGCTTTATCAATCCTTGTTTGATGAAGAAGTGAAATATTTGATGTCTGGACAACAGTACCCTAAAGATAACTTCAAACAGGAAAAGGAATATGCCGTAAATGGAGTAATGGAAAGCCTTCAAAAAATAAGAGCTAATAGTCAGCAGAATACCTATTACAAGGTTAAAAAATTAAGTGAGGCTGAAATTAATGCAAGCAAAGTGGCTGTGGTAATAGGTTTGATATCCCTCATTTTTGGTATCATTATCTCAATTTTTATAACGATAAATATCACAAAACCCCTTTCCATTATGAAAAAGAGGACAAGAGAGATTGCAGCCGGAGATTTCAGAAATGATTTAAATCTTTCTTCGCCTCCCGAAATTAAGGAGCTCGCCCAATCTTTTAATATCATGTGTACCAAGCTGAAAGAGATAGATAAATTGAAGTCTGATTTTTTTTCATTAATGTCACATGAGCTGCGTACCCCCCTAACGACAATTAAAGAAGGAACCAGTCTTTTTTTAGAGGGCATGAAGGAAGGAGAAGCAACGGGAAAACAAAGAAGGCTTTTAATAATAATAAACGAAGAGTGTATTCGCTTAATTAACCTGGTTAACTCTTTGTTGGATCATTCAAAGATGGAAGCAGGAATGATGGTTTATAATTTTGCTCAGTCAGACCTTAATCTTTTGATTAGCAGGGTTACACGTGAGATGGAGCCTTTAGCAGAGAAGAAAAACATCAAAATTGAAACAGAGATCAGCAGGGGATTGCCGTCTATAAGAGTTGATATTGACAGGATATTGCAGGTCTTGAGAAATCTGATAGGAAATGCTGTAAAATTTACGCCTGATAATGGTATTGTTAGAATAATTGCCAACTCTGTTGAAGAAGGCTTACAGGTTTCGATAATAGATACCGGTAATGGCATACCTGAAGAAGATTTGACGACAATTTTTGATAAGTATCATCAAGCTGTTCTTTCAAAATCGAATAAAATTAAGGGAACAGGATTAGGTTTATCTATTGTTAAACATATTATAAACGCCCATGGAGGCAAGGTTTGGGTAGAAAGCACATTAGGAACAGGCAGTATATTTGCCTTTGTATTGCCAGTTTAATCTTATTTGTTTTTTTTGGTTGTGCCACTTTCGAGCAAATAGGAAGGAGGCTTGATGCCCGAGAACACCTTCTTCTTGGCAAGGAACTTCTCGCCCGTGGAGACTACAAGGGCTCTCTAAAAGAAAACCAGAAGGTTTTATCCATGTTTGACAAAGTCACTCCCGGTGATAAAGCCCTTTTCAATATAGGCATTATTTATGCCCATTATGGTAACTCTGAAAAGGACTATGAAAAATCTCGAAGTCATTTTGCCAGACTTATTAAAGAATACCCCCGGAGCCCTTTAGTGAAACAGGCAAAAATATGGGTGGGTGTATTTGAAGACATTGAAAAGTTAGAAAGAAAAATAGATAAAAGAAAAATAGCCAATGAACATCTCCTCCTAAGCCAGGAATTTCTTGCACGTGGTGACTATAAAGGATCGCTGGAGGAAAATCAGAGAGTACTGTCTCAGATCGGCAAAGACTCTCCAGGTGATGAGGCCTTGTTCAATATCGGTCTTATTTATGCTCATTATGCCAATCCTGAAAAGGACTATAAAAAATCTCGACATCATTTTGCAAGACTTATTAATGAATACCCTCAGAGCCCGTTGGTTGAACAGGCAAAGATTTGGCTTGACGTACTGAATATTATTGAAAAGGCAAAACAGGTAGATATAGAAATAGAGAAAAAGAAAAAGGAGCTGATAAGATAGTAATGTCAATGTCTTCAGGAAAAATATTGGTAGTGGATGACGACAGCAACCTTCTGGAAGTATTAAGAATGAGACTCGAATCGGCAAATTACGAAGTTGTCACTGCTCTCATAGAAGAGGATGCAGTCGCGGCGGTCAAAGAACAGACTTTCGACTTATCCATTATCGATCTCCAGCTTGCCAGCAGGGATGGCATATCACTTATGGGGGATGTTCATCAAATAAACCCTGATATCCCTGTTATTATCCTTACCGCATTTGGAAGTATTGAAAGTGCCGTGGAAGCGATGCAAAAAGGAGCTTATAGCTATCTCACCAAACCATTTGATCCCCGGGAACTGCTCTTTCAAATTGATAAGGCATTGGAGAATCGCAGACTTACTTCTGAGATTAAGAGGCTTAAAGGGCTTTTAGAAGAGAAGTATGATTTTTCAAACATTGTGGCCAAGAGCGTAAAGATGCAGAATGTACTTGGGCTTGTATCTCGTATTGCCAAAACTGATTCTACCGTGTACATTCACGGAGAAAGCGGGACGGGCAAGGAACTCATTGCACGGGCTATTCATCTGGGCAGTGAAAGGAAAGACAAGTCTTTTGTAGCTGTAAACTGTGCTGCAATTCCTGAAACATTACTGGAGAGCGAGCTTTTTGGCTATGAAAAAGGGGCATTTACCGGCGCTCTCCAAAGTTCAAAAGGGCTGTTTACCGAAGCTCATAGAGGAAGTATCTTCATGGATGAAATAGGTGATATGCCTCTTCCTATTCAGGCCAAAATCTTACGCGTGCTCCAGGAGCGTCAGTTTTATCCTGTAGGAAGCAAAAGGCCTATTGAAGTGGACGTCAGGGTTATCGTTGCTACAAATAAAGACATTAAAAACGAGGTGAAAGAGGGTCGTTTCCGTGAAGACCTTTATTACAGAATTCATGTTATTCCAATTTATCTGCCCCCTCTTAGGGAGAAGAAAGAGGATATCCCGTCTTTAGTAGAGCATTTCATAAAAAAATTCAGCGAAAAGATGAAAAAAAAGGTGAAAGGTCTTACGCCTGTGGCGATGCAGCGACTTATGCTCTATGATTGGCCGGGGAATGCACGGGAATTGGAAAACACTATTGAGTTTGCAATGGCTATGACCCAACAGGACGTTATTACCGAAGATCTTATCCTGCAGAAAAATGCTCAATCTCAAGAAAAATTGAAACCTCTTAAAGAGGCCAAAGCCGATTTTGAGAAAAGTTATCTTATTTATCTTCTCGGGCTTACTCATGGCAATGTTAGTAAGGCGTCTGAACTGGCCGGAAAATATCGGCCAGATTTCTATATCCTCTTAAAAAAACACAACATAAAACCAGAAGCATTTAAGAAAACATAAATTTCAATCAATCTCCAAAATGCAGTTAGCCATGCCTAATGAAAGGCATAGATGCCTTCAAAATCTTTTAAAATGCAACATGATTACCAGATGCCATTTTGCAATCGATAAAAGTTTTTCTGCATAAAATAACACCCTTACGATTGCAAAATGGCATGTTCAAATGTGTTGCTTTAAATCCCGTACAAACATTATACGGGGTAAAGCTTTTTCAGGCATCTATGCCATTGTCAAATGCATTATTTGGGTTATAAAAATGCATTTAAAATCATGCAGATGTTGCGAAAAAATTTATTTTTCGATACCTTATACTCATTTTTAATCAATGTATCCATATATATTTTTATTCAAAGCCATATACATAATTTGATAAAAAATTCATCGAGTTAGATAAATTTTTGAACAATGTCTGCATGATTTTGATTAATTGAATTTATCTGTTTCTCACCGTAGGGGAATCCATACATAATTTAGTGCATAAAAAGTAAGTTTTATAATTCTCTCCCCAACAAATTTCATTTGATATCAAGAAGTTAGTAAGATGGACGTGCTGCTGGTATGAGTGTTGCAAAGCATTCTTAGATTTTGCGCATGTATTCAGGCATAAAGGTTTTTATTGGAAAGTGAGAGCGAGTTTTGTTAAGGAATTTAAAAAGTAGACATTTATACATAGGATTTACACTTTGCCTAAATATTCTTTTATATACCTCCGTTGTGTTTGCTGGTGATGTTACACTTTCATGGAATCCGCCTGTAACAAATGTCGACGGAACATCTATTGATGACCTTGCAGGCTATAGAATTTACCTGGGTACTAAATCAAGAGAGTATAAAATTAGTATAAACGTTCATAATGTAACGACCTATAAGATTAGTAATCTGGTGGAGGGTCTCACCTACTATTTTACCGTGACCGCATATGACACATCAGGTAATGAAAGTGGATACTCCAATGAAGTAAGCAGGACAGTAGGGATACTACCAACTGATCTAAATGCAGATTTCAACAGCTGCAATGAAAGCTGGCAACAGGTGTCAGGGTCGTGGACCATGAGGAACGGTACATACAGGGGAAAAATTTCAGCTAAGGCCCCTGCGTTTTCATTAATCGACCTCGAAACCCAGGATATGACCATAGGGGTAAAGGCAAAGGCAAAAAACTC
>CAYFXR010000011.1:0-2508 GCA_964347155.1 uncultured Nitrospiraceae bacterium
CAGGGAATACATGTTTTTACCTTCACCATTGCCAATCAGCTCATTGAACCACTCTCTTACAATCCCCGGCGTATCCCCGTCATCAATTCCCGATTCAACAAACCTGTTGACTTCGAATAGCCTTATGATGTCCTTTGCTACATCCTTGATCATGATGAGTTATCCATTAATAGTCTCGCTGCTGAAAGCAGATTCACACTGACACATGTTATCTTCAGGGACCGGCAGATCTGCTATGAGAGCTTGCAGCCTCTTTATCCTCAGATTAAATTCTGTTTTTGTCTGTTCAGCAATACCTTTGAGCATGTCATAAAAACCATTCAGGCAGGAAAGAGTGCTTCCATCGGGGTCCTGCTGCATATGGTTCGCGATATAGTCTTCGATAATTTCATAAATCTTTTCTCCCCGTCCCAGTTCTGCCCATATTTCGATTATTCTTAATACAAGCCTTATATCACCGGGATTCTTTTTCAGGAGCGGATAGAGGATATCTAAGTAATTGTTCAATATAATTTCCCTGCAGGAGTCGTGTGAATATCCGGCTGGTTCATTGTATCTGCTGAGGTCCTTAATGGTTTTATTCAGCATCGGAACATCATCTCTGAAATTATCGACCTTTCTCGTAATCGTTAAGGCGTCATCAATCTCCTTCATCGCCTCTCTGTCCATACGGTACAGGTATAACAGTTTTATGTATTCAATCCTAAGACCGATATCAAAAGGTAATAGCTCCAAAGCCTTTTTATACATATTGAGACAGTCATGTTTCATATTCAACAGGGCCATCTTTTCTGCTGTTTTTTTGGCAACAAGTCCGGACTTGGGATGTAATCTGCCGGCTTCAAGCAAAGCCTCCAGTGCATCATGCAGCATCCCCTTTTTCCCATACAGATGTGACAGATAGTACAGTACCGCCGCCTGATAAAGCTTTCTGATGTTTGAAAGGGCGCTTTCCGTCCCTCTGGAGTACTGCACAATATTGGAATTTAGTGCCTTGGCAAAGGTAAAATTCGTTTTTGAATTAATTTCTATGTCGGTGTTGTATAAACACCAGGGGTCAACACAGCTGTCAGGGTCTTTTAAAAGTGTCAGGGCTTCAAAAAAAACTGCGAATGCCTTATCGTGGCTGCCTGCCCTTAAGTGCACAAGACCCAGATTAAAGTATGCCGCTGCATATTCCGGATGTTCGGAAATAACTTCTTCGAAGGATAAAACAACATCTTTGACTTTTGCACCCAGGTCGTCATCACCGTAGTTGTGAAAGCAGTATGCAGCCTCAGCTACCGCCATATCCAGTTTTGCCCTCGCTGAGGGCTCGGCAGCAACGGCTTTTTCAAACTCTTTTATGCTCAGATGCAAAAGGCTCTTGTAATTGTCCAGCCATCCCAGACCCTTTACACATTCGAAAAACAGAAAATAATAAATTTCGCCCCTGCGGATATGTCTTTCTCCTTCCGTCAGATTATTGAACTTTCTTTCGAAAGTTATTTTGTCACCCAATTTTTCATACAGCCTCTCTATCAACTTTACAAATAGATATCTCGGTTCAAACTCCCTGAGCACTTTTGAATAAACCCTGTCCGAAATTTCCTGCAGCTTGTCTTCATCGGCAAGATACTTCTCAATCTGCTCATCTACATTTTCCTTTGTGACTGCTACATACTCCTTACCGTCTTCAAAATACTTCTTTACCGCGTTTCCTGTTTCGACCGCGACCGCTCCCTGTGAAGAGGCCTCGGCCACCCTGAGTGACATCTCCCCTATTCTGTTGTGCGAAAATGCAAGCTTTGAATTATTAAGCAATTCAAAATAGCTGTGGTAGTTTGTGTGTGGAACTATATGTACTTTGTATTTGTCAGCCAGTTTACAGAGCTTTAATATCCACTCCGAACGGTCAGGCCAGGTAACGTCATCAACACCGGTGGCATACAGGATGTCATACTTTCTGTCCTTCATTTTTCTGGGAGATTCAGCGAAGAATTCCTTTCTTACGCCATGGGCATAAAACCTGTCTATGCTATTCGCTCCCAGGGCACTCAGTGATTCAATCGATACATCCCCGTCATGGATGGTTAGGTCAATGGATTCAACAAAGGTTTTTGATGTCAGCACGTGATAGTCCCAGTCATAGGAAATATAAACTGTAAAGCAGGGTGCGTTTTCTATACCATTAGGAATCAGGAGAAATTCACATTCAGGCAATATACATATATCAGGCATCCAGCCGTTTGGCAGTGAGTTTATTACTTTTTTAAAGTCATCCTCTACCTCTATCTGGATATCAACTCCTTCATTATGCCCGAAGGTAATTATCTCGTACCCGGACATGCAGCTGCTTATGTAGTTTTCAAAGAACAGGTTTGGAATAATCGTCCGGACCGTATGTTTTCCAAGACCCATCATGAGCACTCGTCCGCTTCTTCCCAGAAGGGACAGTTCACCGTTGTCCAGCCTCTCTCTGATAAGCGGAAGCCCCTTTAACTTCCCATCCCTTTCAGCCTGATCATA
>CAYFXR010000012.1:0-15536 GCA_964347155.1 uncultured Nitrospiraceae bacterium
CAGGGAATACATGTTTTTACCTTCACCATTGCCAATCAGCTCATTGAACCACTCTCTTACAATCCCCGGCGTATCCCCGTCATCAATTCCCGATTCAACAAACCTGTTGACTTCGAATATCCTTATGATGTCCTTTGCTACATCCTTGATCATGATGAGTTATCCTCGGGGTGTGTCTTTTTCCAGAGACTGATTATTCTTTATTCTTTTTGCATATACATTCATTTCTCTCATTGCCTCTGAAATACAAACGCATCGTAAAATGGGTATCCGATCTGGTAATCTATGCACTCATATCCTCCAACCCTGTCAAACATCGCAATTATCTGTTCCATGCTGGGCTGCCACAAATGCAGAGGATTGCTCTCCGACTGCAAGTCACTATTGAATTCAAAGCAGGAAGGCGATGGAGTAGAAAGAAAGAAATATCCCCCCCTCTCAATTCTTGCCTTCATTTTATCGATCAGATCTTCAGCCTGGTCTTTTCTTATATGCTCTATTGCCTGTGAGCAATGGACCCAGTCGTATGTATCAAATGAATAAGATGACATGTCCAGCATGTCACTACCATAGGCCAGGTCTATCAGTTCCGAAGCGGCAAGGAGAGGGGCATCTGCACAGCCTATATCCACGCCAATACCTCCTCTTTTCTGATAATAGGGTCTGAAAAACGCTTCTGTCCACAACACAGCACGATCATCGTATTTCTCATCTCTGTAGCGGACTTCAGATTCCAGACTCATCAACCTGTTAAAATGTATCTGCATGCATTCATCGTACTGGCAGAATGTTTTTAAAACGATATGGGTTCTGTCAAATTCTCTGTCCTCCCACTCATACAGAAGTTTTTCTTCTCCGGACACCTCGATGTCTTCTTTCATGTTTAAGTAAAAATCATTCATGGCAAGTGAATAGTCATAATATTTGAACAGAATCAGGGCAGTTAATTTATGCCGTAAAACAGGGTCGGCTATGGTCTCCATTTTATAGGCCAGGAGTTCCTCTATATGAGGATCACTAAAAAAATACTGACTTTCAATATTCATATAGGCATGCAGACTGGCATAGTAATACAATGCATTTCCCTTATGTTCATCGGACCGAAGGGCCTCCCTGAAAATCCTGATGAAGCTCTTATAGATATCGTCAACCTCAAGGAAACATCGTAAAATTAAATAGGACATCTCCAGACAGGCTGACAGATTTGTAATAATCAAGAAGTCGTCTTTGATCAACTCAGAGACTTGCGGATCCGAAAAGAAATCCTCTTTCGATACCCCATCTCCAATAATTTTATGCGCATAGTCGTACAGGACGCTTCCCCGATTGCTCATGTCTACCCTCTCTACATCTCGATAATGGCTCTTCCAACCCTGCCTTCTTCAAGTTCATCAAATGCACGGTTTATTTCATCAAGCTTGTAACGGTTAGTTATTAACCTCCCGAGATCAAGACCGCTTTTGTTGTACATTTCAATATATTTTGGGATATCCTCATCAGGCACGGACTCACCACCCCAGGTCCCTATAATCTTTTTACCCTTTATCAGATCAAAGGGATCGATCTCTATCTTTTTTCCGTGAGCAAGGTTGCCTGCAATGACAACAGTCCCACTGTTATGGATAATCTCCATCCCATTTTCCATTGTCTGCTTTGTACCGGCCGCCTCAACCACAAAGTCAACTCCCTTTCCTTCTGTTATCCTCATTACTGCATCAAGGATATCCTCTTCCAGGGAATTAATTGTATCCGTAGCACCTATATCCCTGGCCATTTTTAATTTAAAGTCTGATATGTCCACCGCAATTATCTTCCAACAACCGACAATTCCCGCCCCGACAACAGCACTCATCCCAATTCCGCCCGCTCCTATGACAGCTACAGTATTACCGCTTCCGGCCTTTAATGTATTGAGAATAATTCCAGCCCCCGTTGTGACGGCACAACCAAGAAGGGATGCTACGTCCATCGGAATGTCCGATGTTATCCTGACCAGCTTGTTCTCAGATACGACAGTGTAATTACTGAATGTTGAGACAGGTCCTGAATTGATTTTTGTCCCGTTGCATGTATAGGAAATCAGCTCTGCACTCAAACCTTTTGCATTTATCCACGTCAATACCACTCTGTCACCGTCCCTGACTTTAGTAACCCCCGGCCCTGTGGCAACAACTTCACCGCTCCCCTCATGTCCGAGTGTGTGGGGAAGCCACCTGTCAACTCCCTTTCTTCCCCTGATCTCATTTAACTGCGTGCGGCAAAGACCGCTGTATGCAACCTTTACTAATACCTGGCCTTTTTTAAGTTCAGGTATTGTCAATTCCCTGATCTCCAGGGGTTTATTTGTTTCAAATAATACCACGGCTAGCGTTTTCATACCTTATAATCTCCAAAAAACATCCCTAATTTTTCCTGCTTTCATGATATTGATATATAGCCTCCCTGATAACAGGAGGCATATCCAGTTCCCTGATCCTTTCAATATGGTAAATTCCCACAGCCTGGCCTTCCATAAGTTTGTGCCCCGGCCATTCACTACTGACATCTGAAGAGAAAAAATATGTTCTAATAATTTCCTTTTCAAAAGAAGAGTAATAGTCCTTGAACCACAAATACTGAAAATCAGAAGGTTCTATTGAAAGTTCTTCCTTAATTTCTCTTTGAACAGCGCTGAGGGGTGTCTCGTCCTTTCTCTTTATTCCTCCGAAAAGAGACCACTGTCCCGGGGCCGCAATTGAAAGTTTATCGTCTCTCAGCTGAAGTACATATTCATCGTCCTTTATCAGGATAGCGTGAGAACTCTGAATATCGGGACTCTTTCTTCCCGATTCTCCTCTTCTCTTCTTTTCTATAACCATCGTTGCTGAATCCCTTTATTATTCAGTAGGCTATAAACCACCAGTAATCTCCCGTATACCCTACTTCATCAAAGAGTTTCTTCCACTCATCTACATGCATCATAGTTTCGGCGGTCAATACCCACTTATAAAGATTGTCCCGCTCCTGATCGTTTCTCCATGCATCTACAGTTATATAGCTGTTTTCCCTGCTGACGCGCTCTACTTCCCGAAGTGCTATCTTCAATTGTTCAATGGGAAGGTTGTGTATAGAATTGATAGAGATAACCAGATCAAAACTCTTCTCCGGATAAGGAAGCCTTTCAGCACTTGCAACTCGCAGAACCGGTTTTACAGTCTCCATTGCATTCTCGATTACGTACTTACTTACATCTACGCCTGCAATCGTGCAGTCCGGCATAAGTTCCTTAAAATCATAAAGCAAAAATCCCTTTGCACATCCAACATCGAGGATTGCAGCATCATCCGGCAGGTTATAGTATTCTTTCATTCGTTTTGCAACGGCTTTCCAGCGGCCGTCATATTTATATCCCCCATAACCGCACTTCCTGTCTCCGTCAAAAAAATCCTTTCCAAACTGTTTTGCAATACTGACAATTTCCGGAGTCTTCTCCTCTGCCCGCTTATCATAATCACGGTTTGTTATTGGATGGGTATTGAGCAGATTGATTTCAGTCTTCATTGATGACTCCTTAAAACTTTCTTAAACAATTATTTAATTAATTTTTTGTTCCATTGTTCAATAACCATATTTTCTAAAAATTCTTTTCTGTCAAGATGGGGGTACATATCTTCAAGAGGTGTCGGTTTGTATGTGCCGTCAGAGGCTTTCATGAAGCCCTGACGGGGAACAACTTCCTGGTCTCTTGCTATCATTACCTCACATACCACCGGCCCTTCTGATTCAAGCGCCCACCGCATGCCCTTCTCCAGCTCACCAAAATTAAAAACTCTTTTAGCCTTAATCCCGTATGCCTCTGCTACTTTTATGAAGTCGGGCAGGCTTACTCCACCGCTTGTATCGGAACCTACATAACTGCTGTCAAGGAATCCGTCCTGCGTATGGCGAATGGCAAGATAGCCTTCGTTGTTGAAGATAAATATTTTTACAGGAAGGTTGTGGTGGGCTACGGTCTGCAGTTCCTGAATGTTCAGCTGCATGCTGCCGTCCCCGCACATACATATAGTCCGGCCTTTGTTCCTTGCAAAACTGGCACCAACGCTTTCAGGCAGGCCTGACCCCATTGCACAAATACCGCTCGAGATAGCAAGCCGCTGACCTTCCTTTACCTTATAAGACTGAAATGTCGTATAGACCACTGTACCGCCTCCGTCAACTACAACAACATCATTGTTATCCAGCTCATCAGATAGGGCATCTACAAAGGAATATGAATTAATTAAATTTTCCTGCTTCCTCCACTCTTGTGGTATCGCATTGTACTTTTTATATTTCGAACACTTCTCACGCCACCAGCCGATATCTTCAGACATTTGGCTTGAAGACAGTTTCATCATTTCATCCAGAAATACTTTTGCGTCACACTTAACAGGCAAGTCCACCCTTACCGTCTTATGATCCAGCTCGACCTGATCTATATTGACCACAACAATTTTCGCTTCTCTTGCGAATGCGTCGAACATTGTACCTGTAAGAGCAATACTGAGATGTGACCCGATACATATCAGAAGATCGCAGTTCTGAACAGCAAGGTTTGCCCCCCGCTGTCCTGCAATGCCTAAACGTCCGGTATACAATTCGTGATCGTTTGGAATCATATCACTTGCATTCCATGTGGCGACAACAGGGATCTTAAGTGATTCAATAAGCTTTCTAAGCTCCTTTTCAGCGTGGGCAAGTCTGATACCATAGCCGGCTAAAACTACAGGTCTTCTTGCTTTTTGCAAATAATCCAAACACTTGACGATACTTCCCTCAACTGATACATCAAGAGCACTATCCGTTTCTTCCGGCGGTTCAAAACCAGGAAGTTCGTCAGGATTAATGTCTATCCACTGAAAATTAAGGGGAAGATCTATCCAGACCGGACCGGGCCTTCCTGTCTTTGTATGATAAATCGCCTTCTGCAAACAGTACTTTATCTTATGGGGATCATCCACCATAACTGCATACTTTGTGATATGCGATACAAGAGACACGATATCAAGTTCCTGTGTTCCAAGCTGCCTGAGGTTCTTGGCCCTTGAAGTGTGTTCAAATCTTGTTTGACCTGAAATATAAATTACAGGAATAGAGTCCTGCCACGCCGCAGTAACACCGGTTATGGCGTTTGTACCCCCGGGACCGGTTGTTACAAAGGCTGCTCCCATGCCGTTGCTAATATGTGCATACGACTTGGCTGCCAGGGCCGCAGCCTGTTCATGATGAGTGAAGACAGGTTGCAATTCTCGATGTTTGTTTACGGAATCAAATAAATGAACAGCCGCTCCTCCGGTGAGACCGAATACGTGTTTGATCCCCTGCCGGGCCAAAAAATCGGCTACATAATCAGTTAATTTCATTTTTTCTACCTACCATTGATCATAATTTATATATTTAATATCAACTTATCTGAATTACTGATAATCAAAATAGAAGTAATGCTTTGCCTGCCCTCCGTCTACAGGGACAATCGATCCCTGACAGAACGAAGCGAGATTGGAACAAAGGAACAATACCATAGGACTTATTTCTTCGGGTTTGCCAAACCGTCCAAGCCGTGTTCTTTCCTTCAGATATTTTTCAGCATGCTCCGGCCTTGTCTTCATGACCTCGGCCCAGTGGCCCCTTTCAGTAAAAACAACACCCGGCTGGAGTGCTGACATAACTACATTCTCCGGGGCAAGCACCCTTCCCATGCACCGTGAATAAGCTGTTAACGCTGCCTTGATGGAACAGTAAGTAACAGGCCCGTTGTTCTCCATTGCCGACCCGGCAGATATGTTCACTATGCGGCCCCATTTCTGCTCTATCATATGTGGAATAAAGGAATTGTTTATTTCCACATGAACCTCGAGGTTAAGCCTGAATACCTTTCTCCACTCAGACACAGGACAATAGGGGTCTGTTATCTGCAGGGTGCTTCCCACATTGTTTACCACAATATCTATGTCTCCGAAATTTTCATGAATGTCTTTGGCTAAAGCCCGGGGAGCTCCTTCATCCGTCAGTTTACTCGCAATAGCGTAATGCCCGGCTTCGCGTCCACCGATCTCCCGCAGAGTTTCATTTAAACCATTCTCATCTCTCGATGTGACAACAATGCTGACTCCCTCCCTGGCGAGATCCTTCACAACAGCTTTTCCGATTCCTGTTGCACCTCCTGTTACCAGTGCTTTTTTGCCTTTAATCCCAAGCTCCATTTATCCTCCTGTTTCTTCTTAACTAACTATATTGTATTAAGCGGTAAAATTATCTGTTCCGGGTTTAACTCAACCAGTTTCGTTAAGATACGGCGTACATTGTTCATCGCCGATATAGCCGTTATTAAAATAACTGAGTTCTCAATATCTGTTATATTTTCTCTTGTCCTGATGCTAACAGGCAGATTAATGTAATACAGCCCTTCTTTCGTTTTGTCATCATCTATTATGCATTTCAGGCTGGAAAGATCATTGCCTAAATGATAACTGAGTACTGGCAGCATAAGAGCTGCGCCGTAGCCGTATATAGACTTCCCGTTTAGAAATAACATCCTTCTGTTTGCGGTCTCCATATCATTTTTGAAGACTGCGTACCTTTCCAGAATATCCAAGGCCTTTATGTCCCAGATTTCATTTGTAAACCTTGAGCTGTCTTTTCCTTTCCTGAAGGCGATCAATATTGCGCCCCAGTGATTCCTGTTGATTTTATAACTCAGCAGTTCACATCCCAGTTGATTCAACATATGGATAATCGACTTCAGTGAAAAGTAGTTAAGGTGTTGATGAAATATCTGATCAAAGCGGCAGCCCGTCAAGAGCGTTTCAAGCATGGGGAATTGAAAGAAGAATATTGTCTCATCTGTTGCCCTGCTCACAATCTTTTTGACCATTTGCTTAGGATCGCTGACATGCTCAAGGGTGTCCTTGCAAAGAACCATCTTAAGGTCTTCTTCGAGTTCTACATTTTCAAAAAAATCTCCTATGGCTTTAACATTGCCTTCAGAAAACTCCTCTTCTCTTCCTTTCAAGATGGGGTCTATTCCCGTAAGCTTATCCGCTTTGTGCTTCAGGGTCTTCAGCATGTATAAATCATTACAGCCGATCTCAACTATGCTCTTGTAACTCCGTTGCCCTGAAACACTTTTAACAAAATCAACAAAGAAATCCGATGATTCCCTCCCCGTTGCACTCTGGGAAGTCCTGAAATTATAGGATTCATCGTTGTTATACTGCAATTCTATATCAATAACATTTGCAATCTGGCCGTGTCCGCAATTTAAGCAAAGGTGAAAACTCTGATCGAGCACTCCCAGCTTTTCCTTTATTTTCTCTCTGGTGTATATCTCTGTCATGGGGAATTTCGGAAGTTCTATCAGGGGTGTTCCTGATTTCTTTCCGCAAATAAGACAATGCTCGCGCTTTTCGTATTGTATGTTTCTGAATTTTTCGTAATTCAATTTATTATTTCCCTTCTAATATTTTTATTTCAGAAATATCATCAACAACGTAATTAGTTACCTTCATCAAACTCTCTCTTTTAGTCAAACCACTGCAGACACCGATAGATGCCTTTAATCCAGCATTTATACCCATTTCCACATCCGTCAGGGCGTCCCCCACCACAACGGCCTGTTCTCTTCTGATACCGGTCTGATCAATAATCATATCCACCATGTCCGGTGCCGGCTTGCAGTGTTGAACCATGTCAGCGCCGATTACCGCATCGACCTTATCAATAATCCCCAAATATTCCAGCGCAAGCCCTGCCCTCTCTGACTTGTCCGTTGTAGCAACTGCGATTTTACATCCTCTTTCATGCAGGGCATCTATAAGCACCTGCAGTCCGTTTACCGGTTTAATTATCTCGTGCAGGTGCTTAAAACTGAGCTCATCGGCTTCCCTGAATATTTCAAAACATAGATCATGTGTATCTTTGAAACCGATATTATCGAGTGCATCAATCATAGCCTGCATAACGATCTCTCTCTTCTTCAGTCCGACTGGTCCTTCTCTCCTTAGCTTTCCATTTTCCAGGTCCACTCCCATTGCATACATGATTTCCCTTTTGCTCTCTTCACTGAAGCCGAGTCTCTGCTGAGCAAGGTCAACCCTTATCGCCACCATTCTCGACCAGTACATGTATAAGTTCATCAGCGTCCCGTCTTTATCAAAAATAACGAGATTGATATCATCTATAATCCTGGAATTAATTCCCAGACAAGCCACTTATCGCCTCAAGATTTGCATTTATTAGATTTTCAGCCACCGAAACAGCTTTCATCAGTATTTCCATGTCAGAATCAAAGTCTTCACTATTAACGAATTCTTTTACGATCTTTCTCGCCCAGCTGCCGATGGCAACACCATTGGCCTTCACTCCGCACTGTCTTGCCAACACACCTGTTTTACTGTTTGTTCCACCTGACAATAAAATCATCACAGGCGGTCCGTACTTTCTAACAACGTCAGCACATGCAATCGCCTGAAGGGTTGTGTTGTAATCATCGCCCTCTCCACCCATCGGCACTCCGTCAGCCTGAATTATCAGCCGCTCTCCTGTAATTTCATATGCCTTATGTAATCTGTCTATGAGTTTCTTATTTGACAGAAGATGCCTGTCAAGACACATACTTAGATAATTATTTATGATTATTTTGTTTAACAGCTTCCAATCTTCGAAAACCCCTTCTTCGTCATCTGTAACAGCATGCAGCTCCATTGTCTCCACGCCCTCATTAATACAGTCTGGAAGTATTTTGTTGAAATCGGCCTTTTTGTGTAAAAAAGAAATTGCCTGGGCATCGCATGCCTTTTCACAATCACCGCAGCCGATACACCTGTATTCCTTGACCACAAAACTTCCGGTAATGGCTTCCTGTCTGCATACATTGATACACTCACCGCAGCTTGCACATATATCAGCATCTATAACTGCTTTTCTCACATGGGGGTCTCCCTTCATCCCGATACTGACATTTAAAATTGGCCTCATCTTAATCTCTTTTCCCAGGGTCGGCGCTAGTTTATATGCATTCTCAACACCTTTCTTTGCAGCCTTGACAACTTCGACATTTGCAGACAAATCAAGCATGTTTGCACCGGCAATTGTATAAACAGTTGCAAGCTTCCTGACTTCCTCGATATCCTCATTGCCCGCACCGCAAACCAGTTTAAAGCATTTGCCCTTCTTAAAAAGTTCCTTTAATTCTTCATATCTTTCCGTTGAAACCTCTATGACACCCGTATTCATATGTATCCTTAAATAACTGATAGCAAAAAGCTTTCCATATCTTTATAAAACGCCTTGTGAGTCGTAGGTGTAATAATGATCAACTCATTCATTTTACTTGAAAGCAGATATTCATTAATCTCTCGCAATAAATTATTTATCCCGTTATGCCATAGCATCTGCTCCCTGTAATCACCAGACCTGACTGATAAGTCCATGGACTTATCACCCTCTTCCGCTGTCCCGGAATTGCAGTGAATACCTTTTCTGATAAATGTCTCCGTGTCTTTATATCCGTCCATTCCCGCAACATAGATGTTCTTCGCACCCATTACTATCGCAACAGCTATTGAGAGGACGGAGACAGCCTTGCAGTTGCTCATGATAACACCGTTCTCAATATTAAACGGATGTACAAGCTCTTCTGAATGCTGAATCAGTTCGTAATCCCTGTCTGTATTTCTTGCTATTAAATTACCGGGAAATGTGCTGCAGACAAGAAGTTTAGAGTCGGGATGGACGTTTCCTATAAAGTCCGCAAAGCGTGCCTGATTATTGAACAAATGATAGTGTGGTACAAACAAACCACCCAAGTAATTCGCCCCGATAATAATGGGATCGTATAACTCTATGAACTTATTGATCTTCTCACGGTACATCACCAGCGAAATCCCATTGGCCAGTACAAGAAAATTACGTCCCTCATGTCTGTCCTTATAAGTAACCTCACAGATCCGCACAGACTCATCTGATGCTCTTTGTCCGGAGTTGCTGATTCCCTCGGAATCAAAAAGCTGGTTTGAAAAGAAACTCAGTTTTTCAATTTGAGGAATAATGTTTTTATCAAATCCAACGGGATTCATCACGTTTATTAATTTCAGTACAGATTGTATGTCTTCGATGCTGTACTTTCCTAACTCAATTAGATGCCTGGCATAGTTCGGATGAACTTCATAAGCTCCAGAAATCATGTAGGGAAGATTGTGTCCCCAGCTGAATTCTTCGGCCAATTTTATGAAATATCTGTCGATTAGTTCGAGTACGGGCAAAACATTGTATTTTTCTTCATCTACTTTCTTCTCAAAATAGGTAATCAGTGTTTCCAGAGGCAGGTTTCCTGAACCTCGGCCCATCCCAAAGACAGTGCCGTCAATACAATCGACCCCGAACCTGATCGCCTCCAGTGTATTGGCAAAAGCAAGCTGAAGATTGTTATGGGGATGAAATCCGATCGGTTTGTCCACATCGCGAAGAACGGTTATATACTTTTCGATATCAGACGGTAAAATTGAACCGTAACTGTCGGCAAAATAAACAACTGACAGTTTCGAATTTCTTAGGGGAGTGATTATTTTTCTGAAATCCTCATCAGTATAACCGGCAATACCCATAAGCTGTAAGGAAACTATATATCCCTTATCAGCTATGGCATTTGAAAATTCAATGGCCTTCAGGACTTTTGTTTTATGGGTAGCAACGCGGTAAAGACTTACATTGCTTTTTGACTTTTCCGGTATGTCATCGTGGTCAACTTTTCCGTAGTCAACCATAAGTGAAACAGCTGATCCAGGTATCCCTGCAATGACCTCGTCCACTACTTCATCGGGGGTAAAGCGCCATATACCCATTTTCGAGGGATCGAAGTATTTATCGGAACTCCTGAATCCAATCTCGATGAAGTCAACACCGGACTTTGATATGGCCCTGTACAGGTCAGTTACCAGTTCTTTGCTGAAATGCCAGTCGTTCAGGTATCCTCCGTCCCTTATTGTGCAGTCTAATATCTTGGTTCTCATAGTTTCGTTATGAAATACTAATTAAGGTTTATGTATATACTCCAGCGATTCCTTTTGAATCTCTTCCCAGTTGTCATTTACCCACTTAACTACACCTTCTATTCCCTCATCAAATGAAATATCAGGCTTCCATAGCAATTTCTGTCTTATCTTGGAAGAATCGATCACATAAGCAGCATCCTGCCCAAGCCTTTCCTCTGCAGTTCTGGTGACGTCTTCAAAGGAGACACCCAATTTATTACATATGGTCCTTACAACATCTTTAACAGCTATTCCGCTATCAGGTGAAAGGTGATAGATTTCTCCGTTATGCCCCTCTTCCATTGCAGCCAGTTCTCCCCTGGATACATCCCTTATGTGAATATATGATTTAATAGCATTTCCTCCTCCATGCAGCTCTATGGTGTTTCCGAGTTTGATATAAATGGCAGACCTCGGGATTATTTTAAATAACTGCTGGTAAGCGCCGTATACATTTGTGGATCGAATCATTACCATAGGGAAATTGAAATTTTTCACATATGTAAATAGGGACATATCTCCGGCAGCCTTTGAAGCCGCATAAGGAGTGCTGGGGTTAAAGGGTGCGTTTTCTTTAACAGTGCCGACACATGTGCCATAAACTTCCGGAGAAGAGATATGCACATAGCGCTCCAGAAACTTTCGGTCTTTCAAAGCATTGGCAAGTTCAGTAATTGCAACTCCATTTGTCTGAAACCACTGCCCGGGATTTTCCCAGCTTGGAGCCACCTCACTCTGAGCAGCAAAATTTACGACATACAAAGGCTTGAATGAATCTATCAAATCTATAATCTGATCCATATCCCTGTTTAAATCCATTTGATAGAATTCATAATTATCCCGCGAATGCCTCCTGTAAGGTAAAAACAGTGAGCTCTTTTCCGGAGACCGGCTAATGCCGACCACCGAGTAGTCTCCCTTCTCCAGTAAAAGGTCGATAAAATCGCTGCCGGAAAAAGAATTGCTTCCTATTACTAAAACCTCTTTCTTATCAGACATTAATCCTCCACCGACTATGTGCAATCAAAATGGACCCGCAAATGTTTTATCCGGCACATCCAGAGGTATATCCGATGAAATACCCATCTGCTCCTCTGTCACTGTATGATGTCCAAACATCTCTCTTGCTGTATTGACTATATCCATTGCTCTGGGATAGTAATGGTTTGCAAGCGCCCAACTGGTCGGAGTAGGCACATCAGGTAATGTAAGACGCGCAGGGGGTCTTTCTAAATATCCGAAAGCCTTTTCAGATGCAATAGCCATCACTTCTGATGCAAAGCCAACCGACCTCCAGGCCCCGTCTACAACAATAAGACGACCTGTTTTCTTCACCGAATTAATTATTGCTGTTTCATCCAGAGGCTTTAGTGAACGCATATCAACTATTTCTGCATCAATGTTATTCTTTTTCAGAATTTCGGACGCTTTCATAGCCTCAATAGTCATGTGAGATGAAGAAACAATCGATATATCTTTCCCTTCTCTCATAAACCTGGCTTTGCCGATAGCAACCCTGTACTTTGCTTCGGGGACATTACCGGTTAAGCCATGAAGCCAGCGGTGTTCAATAAATATGACCGGATTGTCATCTTCAATTGCAGATACAAGCAATCCTTTGGCATCATATGGTGTAGCCGGCATCACAACTTTCAGTCCCGGAATATGAGCAAATAACGCCTGCAGGCTCTGTGAATGCTGCGGACCCTGCCCCCAGCCTCGGCCTATAAGAAGGCGAATGACTAATGGGACCTTCATCAGACCACCGAACATGTAATGCCATTTAGCAGCATTGTTGATTATTTGATCCAGAGAAAGAAGCATAAAATCAATGCGTTGATGAGTCATTATAGGTCTCATTCCAGTTATAGCCGAGCCGATTGCAATACCGGTCATTCCGTTTTCGGCAACCGGCATATCCAGAACCCGCATACTACCGTATTTGGCTTCAAGTCCAGTCGTTGTTCCGAAAACACCTTTAGGATCTGTAACACCAAGCCCAATTATATAGACGAAAGGATTATCTGCCATACATTGATCTGTGGCTTCCAGAATGGCTTGAGCATAATTAATTTCACGATTCATTAAACACTCCCGCATTGATTCATTCTATCCGCATAAACATTTGTATATATATTCGCTACTTCCGGGAATGGACTATCTTCTGCAAATTGAATTGCTTCATTAAAATCTTCATTTATCTTGTTCATGTATTCCGCGACCTGATCCTCATTCATGATGCCTTTCTCTATAATTTTATTTGTATAACTTTCGATCGGGCATTTCTTCCGCCAATCAAGATATTCGGATTCTTCCCTGTAACCCAGATCGTTGTCATAGTTAGGTCCGCAGTGTTCACGCCAGCGGTATGTATCAAATTCCAGATAATATGGACCTGATTTATCTCTTGCATGTTCAACAGCTCTTTTTGCAAGTTCATAGACATCCAGAACATTATTGCCATCCCCTTTAGCACCTTTAATTCCGTAAGCAGCGGCAATGGATAAATTATCTCTTTCCTTTGGTTGACGGGAAGACAAAGGAGTGTAGACCGAGAAAAAATTGTTTTCACAAACAAATACTATTGGAAGCTTTTTCAAGGAAGCAAAATTTAAGCTTTCATTGAATACACCTTCCTCTGTCGCTGCATCACCAACAAAAACGACCGTTACCCTGTCCTCTCCCTTCATTAAAGAAGAAAAAGATGCCCCGGTGGCAATAGGAATAATGCCACCTACAATCGGTGTTGCACCTAAAAAATTTACCGATAAATCGATTAAATGCATGGAACCGCCTTTGCCTTTAGAGCAGCCGCTTGCCTTGCCGTATATTTCAGCAAGCATCGTTTTGATATCCCCTCCCTTGGCCAGATAATGCCCGTGCGACCTGTGGTTACTCATGACATAATCCTTCTGACGAAGGTTTGCACATACACCGGTAGCAATAGCTTCCTGACCAATGCAGAGATGAACAGGACATCTCATCTTCTGTTCGTGATACAGTTCCGCAATACGCTCTTCAACTATTCGTATAAGAAGCATTCTGTATAAAAGATCTTTATATATCTCTTTTTTCATCTTCCTAAATCGCCTGACATACTGTTTTTAGTTCATGATTAACTTCTTCCACTTTCATGATTATTTCTTTCAAGTCAATATATAACATGCAAAACTGATCATTATTACATGCCGGGGCATAGCAGGGCATCATGGGACATTGTACGGATGAGGATACCTTGAGACATCTGTCATACATATAGACTTCATTATCAGTCGTTGATCCGAACAGCGCTATCACCTTCTTTTTATAGGCGAGAGCCAGATGAAGTCCTAGACTGTCCGTGGTTATAATTATTCTGTTGGAATTGATCCAGTCCATATATTCATGCAAATCATCGAAACCTTCCTGCCAGGACACCCGGTACCCCATGCCCTTAAGCTTCTTTTCCAGTTCATGCCACTTCTCCATTGGCATTGCTTTTGTGGGCCATTTTGAGCCTACCTTATAGTTTAGACCTATATCATTAACTGCCTCGGTCCCGGGCTCATATCCAATAATATACTCCTGGCCCTTCCATTTAACGTTTAACATCTCAACAAGGATTTTCTGCCAGCAGTCAATCGATTTATTACTGTTTTGCTTTGCCATTATATATTCAATAAAGTTGAGCCCATGTTCATAAGCATGATACTTTCCATTAACACTGTCGAATCGGAATCCATACTTCGTCCACGCGTCTATCATGTCGGACAAAGCGGCAAGTCCGGATATTTTTTCGAGATTAATCAGAATGTCGAACTTCTCTCTCATAAGCTGGAAAGGGACAAACTGGTCCCAAACCAGTACTCTATCTATAAGCGAATTGCCCTGCAATAAAGGCTTTGCCTGCTCCGCGACCAGCCATGTAATATGTGAATCGGGATATTTCTCTTTCAAAGCCCACAATATACATGTTGATCTGACCACATCACCGAGACTTGGGACTATGCCGATTTCCTGATCGAGAGTTTCCGAATAACCTATCTTAATAATTAATATCTTGTTTTTCATACTGATGATATCAAATAAAATTTACATGCTTAACGGTCGGATTTATTATTTCCCACAAAAACTCATTAACAGAGTTTGCTCTGCAGTTCGGCGGACAATTAACAGCATGAAGACCGTTCTCTATGTAATATTTTATTTGTTTCCTCCTTTCACCGAGCCAAATTTCTCTGAAACTGTTCTCATATATATTGCCGAAGACAAATTCTTCTTTATCCCAGTAAGGAAGACAGCTCGCGATATTCCCAGCCGAATTCAAAACCGAAATAAAAGATGTGCCGAAACAGTGTTTATAGTTTTTCTCTCCGTATTTTTTAAAAGCCTCTCTCCTAGCTATAACTTTAAATTCATCACCGGAATATTCTTCTGATTCATTAAGAGCGCTGTTTACTTCTTTTAAGTTAAATTTTGTATCCATTGTATATGACTGCATTTGACTCT
>CAYFXR010000013.1:0-24137 GCA_964347155.1 uncultured Nitrospiraceae bacterium
TCCCTGCCTACAAGGCGGGGCATCTTAATTCTCCTCCCCCTTGACGGGGGAGGATTAAGGTGGGGGTGATTGATTAATTTGTTCCCCCTCACCCTTTCCCTCTCCCGCCAGGGGAGAGGATATTTCAAACCATAAATATCGTGTAAAAGATTTTTTAAAGCGTCCATGAGAAAAATAAATTTGTGATAATATTAAAATATTTTAAAAAATGCTACACAATGAATCTAACTTGTGATATACTACTGGCAGCATTTTAACTCTTTAACCTTAAAAAAGGAGGAACTATGGCAGCAAAAGCAAAAAAAGTAAAAAAAGTAAAATGTGCTGCAAAAACCAAGGAAGGTAAAAAATGCAAAAATACCGCTGTAGGAAAATCAAAATTCTGCGCTTCGCATAAGAAAAAATAATATACCAACATTAACAGTTGGCAAAAAGGCTTGGAATAACCAAGCCTTTTTTTTCGTTTTTAACTGTCTTTGCCTTTATGAAATTATGAATACGTTATATTCTTACACTATAATAGATTGAGAGATATAGCAGAAAAGAGAATACCGGCAATTAAAATTATTAAAACAACGACAGTAAATTTTTGTTGCTTTGAATGTTTTTCATTTATTAAGTTTTTAAAATATTCTTCTAACTCTTTTATTTTATATTTATATTCATTGGGTTTTTTTTGTAATTCAGCAAGGTTCTTTTTTATTTCAATGAGAGAAATCTCAAATTTATCAAATATTTTTGACACCATAAAATAATTATTTTTTAAAATATTAAATGACCCTTCGATAGATCTAACCATATTTTTCAAGGTTTCATGCGACGAGTTTAATTCTGTGTACATCTTTGTTATATCTTCGAATCGTTCTATTTGTTCATGCCGCAATTGATTACTATTCTGTTGGAAGATATTGTTAATTTGAGATATTCCTGTCTTTACCTCTTTTGTTAAAATGTCGGTTTTCTTTTCTAAATCAAAGATTGCCCCTTTAGATTGTTCTTCAAAAGTTATCAATAAATTATTTGTTGTAGACATTAAACTATCAAGTTCTTTTTTTTGCTGCTCTATCTCAATTTCGTTATGCTCGAGCTGTTCCGGAATTTCCCGAAAAGTATCTCTCATTTCTTTGACTTCCTTAATTGCCTGAAGAAATGTGCTTATTTCATTATCGAGATCCTCAAATTTTTTGCGTACAGTTTCTACATCGTATGCGTTTTCAGTCATAAATTACTCCTTAACTTTTTTTTGAGTTTATATTTATACCCTGTTAGAAAGACAAGTTCTTACAACAGGGTTTACTAATTTACTATATCGGCTTTTAACTGAAAAAATTTAGACTGGAGGGGAATATACCTAAACGTTCTTTAAAAGCTTTCCGTTTTGAAGTAGAGTTTTTCTGCTCCCACTTCTAAAAATTAAAAATATCGTGGGTTTAAAAAAAACAAAATCCTGATGAAAAGAAGTGCTCACATTTCCACCAAATGAACTATTATCTCCAAGTGCTATATGGATAGTCCCTAATATCTTTTCCGATTCCAGTATATTATCAGGCCTTTTTGCCTTATCATTTGTACCTATGCCAAATTCTGCAATATTTCTGTTCTCTTTTTTTTCTGAAAGTTTTTTTTCTAAATCAATAACGTACTCTTCTTTTCCCTCTACTTTTAAAACTGTTCCTTTTTCAATATAAAGAGTTACAGGGTTTTTTAATTTTCTTGTTGGCGCCCAATCAAGTACAAGCGTACCTTCTGATATTCCTTCACGTGGTGCAAGAAAAACTTCTCCTGCCGGTAGATTGCTAAATGATCCTGCCTGTGTTATGATCCCGGTATCCATCATAACTTTCCTGTTTTTTTTAGAAAGTGTCAGAAAAGTACCATTAGGAGTATGTATTTCAATGTTCTCACAGTCATTAACTTTTTTAGCAATATATTTAGTTCTTTCTACCATCTTTTTCCAATTTACACCCATTGCTCCGGTAAGCATTTTTTTATCAAAAAGGGGCATGCTAGCATATCTTGCGCCGCAAATTCTATTAAGCAGAATTCTGAATCTTGTATGCGTTGTTGAAAAATAGGAGAGAGCTATAACTATATCAACTGCTTCGTTCCTGTGCGAGGTAATAATAGATTTGACTTTCCTTACATCGTTGTCTGTAATTTTTTTAGAAAGTAATGGTTTTATTAGTCTCTCCTGTTTTAATTTTCTATAAACATTCATACCAAATGCCTCTGCCCATATTTCCTCTGGAGGTTCCACACCATGACAATGTGTAGTTTGATATTCTATATATTTAATCTCTTTTACAAACTTTTCTCCTGTCTTTGTAAAAAGTTTTCCTAATCTTTTTATTTCTTTATTGTATCCATCCGTAAATACAATGATCCTTTCTGATCGTTTTACTCCAAGATTTGTTTTGAATATGTTATTGACAGCCTTACTGATTTTATCTTTCATAACAAAATGCAATATATCATTGGTGAAAAGTAACGTATTAGGTTATAAAAATTATACTATTAATTTTAGGCTTTGTCCCAAGTTTGTATAATTTTAACATCTTATGATTGTATTTTTTAGTCTTTTCTCCCGTCTTATTGCATTTTAAGGGCCCTGGTATTTTTCATAGTATACAAGTTTATCAACATTATGTATTTATGTAAAACCTTCAATAACTTTATTCTTATATTCCCATACTTGCTTCATTAAACTTGTCCTCGAATCCGATCAGGAATCTGGTGTTATGCCAATCACCGATCAAGCCCTGAACCTGTTAGTGCAGGGTAAACTGATTATGCTTTTAACTGCCTTTTTTCTCGGGGAACTCCTGATCGTTTTCAATTTAAGTTTAATGAATTCAACAATGTAACAAAAGAATAATTATAAATAATTACTATATGATTTTAAAAAGTAGATATAAGTAGTAGGACTGTTAAAACTGTTAATTAAACTGTAACTATATTTAAAAAAAGGGTAAATGGAAGTTTATAATTTGTTAAAAAAGTTAAGCGAAACTTGACAAATAATAATTGAAATGATACGCTTCAAAATTGTTAATTCTGTTTTTCAACATGCCAATGATAATGAGATTTCCATTGTACATCCAAATTTATATTAAGCATTTTAAAACAATTTATTCACAATAGATTCACAAAAAACAAAAAATATAATCAGATTTCACGCAATAGATGTAGATAAGGAATTAAATGCGCCGTATATTTAATTTTAGTGCCGGCCCGGCCATGTTGCCCGAGAAGGTATTGGAGCAAGCGGCTTTCGAATTGACTGACTGGCATGGAAGTGGGATGTCAGTGATGGAGATGAGTCACCGTAGCAAGGAATTTACCAGTATTGCTGAAAAAGCTGAAAAAGATTTAAGAGAGATAATGAGAATTCCTGATAACTATAAGGTTCTGTTCCTTCAGGGAGGGGCATCAAGTCAGTTTGCTATGGTTCCGCTTAATCTATTAAAGGAAAAAACTACCGCTGACTACATAAATACAGGGTATTGGTCAAAAAAGGCGATAAACGAGGCAAAACGTCTCTGCGAAGTGAATATAGTTGCAACAAGTGAAGCAAACAATTTTACAACTATTTCACCTATATCTGAATGGTCTCTTAACTCAGATGCCGCATATGTACACTATACACCAAATGAAACAATAGGTGGAGTAGAGTTCTATTCCATACCGGATGTTGGTAACGTTCCATTGGTTGCTGATATGTCTTCAACCATACTTTCACGTCCTATAGATGTTTCAAAATATGGCATTATATATGCAGGTGCGCAGAAAAATATTGGTCCAGCGGGGCTGACTATTGTGATAATAAGAGATGACCTGATTAGCGAAGAAATTTCAAGAACCCCCTTAATGTTAAGTTATAAAACACATGTGAAGGCACATTCCATGTACAATACTCCACCGACATATAGCTGGTATATTGCAGGCTTGGTATTTGAATGGATTAAGAAGAAAGGAGGCTTGGAAGTAATATCAGAAATTAATAAACGAAAGTCAGATAAACTGTATCATGCTATTGATAAATCTGACTTTTATCATAATGCAGTCAATAAAAATTGTCGTTCATGGATGAATATACCGTTTACCCTTTCCAATTCAGCGTTGGAAAGCACCTTTCTCAATCAGGCAAAAGAAGCAGGCTTGGTAACGCTTAAAGGACATAGGAGTATCGGAGGCATGCGGGCAAGTATATACAATGCTATGCCCGAAGAAGGAGTAGATGCTCTCATTTCATTTATGGAAGAATTTGAAAAAAAGAATGCGTAATACAGTATATAAAATAAGAGAAATATAAAAAAAGGAATAGCATTAAATGAAAGTACTTATAAGCGACAACTTATCTGAAAAGGGTATTGATATACTGAAAAAGGCAGGACTGCATGTTGACGTAAAAACAGGGCTTGCACCTGAAAAGCTTAAAAAAGAAATTGTCAAATATGATGCCCTTATTATAAGAAGTGCTACCAAAGTAACTGCCGATATTATTCATTCAGCCAAAAAACTGAAAGTCATCGGGAGAGCAGGCTCTGGTCTTGACAACGTAGATAAGTTGGCGGCAACAAAGAAGGGAATAGTCGTTATGAACACGCCTGGAGGTAATACAATCACGACAGCTGAACATACAGTGGCATTGCTTCTTTCCATGGCACGACAAATACCACAGGCAACTCATTCCATGAAGAAGGGAATGTGGGAAAAGAAAAAGTTTATGGGTGTTGAAATTTTCAATAAGACACTTGGAATCATAGGAATTGGCAATATTGGCACGCATGTCGCAAGAATAGCACAAGGTATGGGAATGCATGTCATAACATACGACCCATATCTCAGAGAGGAAAAAGTAAAAAGTTTAGGCGTGAAAGTTGTTGGGCTTCAAGAATTGATTAAAAAATCAGATTTTATAACCCTTCACGTACCCTTAACGAGCGAGACCAAAAATATTATTAATGCAGAGAAAATTGCCAAGATGAAAAAAGGAGTAAGAATAATAAATGCTTCAAGGGGCGGCGTGATAGATGAGGAGGCGCTCTATAAAGCACTTAAAGCAGGCAGGGTTGCATCTGCTGCGATAGACGTATTTGCAAAGGAACCTCCTGAAGGCTCACCGCTTCTTGCACTTAATAATATTGTTTGTACACCGCATTTAGGTGCTGCAACAAAAGATGCCCAGGAAAATGTAGCAGTGGCCGTTGCAGATCAGATTGTTGACTATCTATTAAACGGTAAAATCAGAAATGCCGTGAACTTCCCGTCTGTATCGGCAGATATACTTCCGATTATGCAGCCATATATAAATCTTGCAGAGAGACTGGGCAGTTTTGTTTCACAGAATTTTGACGACGGAGGAATAGAGGAGGTTACTATTGAATACAAAGGGCAAGTAGCAGAGCTTAATCAGGAACCGGTGACTATAGCAGTATTAAAAGGGATACTCACACCAATTCTTGAAGAAACAGTAAATTTCATTAATGCTCCGGTGATTGCAAATGAAAGGGGTATAGAGGTTAAAGAAATTACCACCAGTGAAGCCGGAGATTACCACAGCATGTTGGTTGTAAAGATAAAATCCGGTACAAAGGAAAGCAAGGTATCCGGTGTTCTTCACGGCAAAAAGGAACCGCGCATAATAGCAATAAATGGTTTTGCAGTGGAAGTAGTGCTGGAAGGGGAACTGCTTGTACTTTCAAATAATGATAAGCCTGGAGTAATAGGTAATATAGGTACGTTGCTTGGAAAGAATAATATTAACATTGCCAGGATGCAGTTTGGCAGAGAAAAACAGGGAGGCAAGGCTATCTCTGTAGTAAGTGTTGATACCCCTGTGTCCAAAGATGTCCTGTCCAAAATTCAAAAACTACCAAATGTCCTAGCAGTGAAGCAGATACATCTACTGGTATAAAGTGAGGAATCAGAATTGATTCGGAGGAGCACATAATGGCAAATGTTGTAGTTGTTGGTGCCCAGTGGGGTGATGAAGGGAAAGGCAAGATTGTTGACCTTTTAACAGAAAGCGCTGATGTTGTTGCGAGATATCAAGGTGGACACAATGCTGGCCATACAGTAGTAATCAAGAACAAGAAATTTATCCTTCATGTTATCCCTTCCGGAATACTACATAAGGGGAAAGTGTGCATCATTGGTAACGGTGTGGTGATTGACCCCAAAGCGCTTATAGAAGAAATAAAAGAGCTGAAAAGCAGGAAGGTCTCTGTAGGGAAAAATTTTTTTATCAGTGGACGCTCTCACGTTATTATGCCGTATCACACGGTGCTGGACTGCAAACATGAAGAAGCCAAGGGAGATAAAAAACTAGGTACAACAGGCAGGGGTATAGGACCGGCATATGTTAACAAGATGTCTCGGCAGGGTTTCAGGATGATAGATTTGATGGATAATAGGAGGTTCAAGGAAAAGTTAAAGGCAAACATGTCAGAGATAAATTTTCTGCTTGAGAAAAAATATCACACAAGAAAAATCAGCGTAGAGAAGGTTTATGCTGATTATATGAAATATACAGAATACCTTGCTCCATTTATCACAGATACAGTAGTGCTTACAAATAGGTTTATAGACAAAGGCAAGAGATTGCTGTTTGAGGGGGCACAGGGAACATTGCTTGATATTGACCATGGGACATATCCATATGTTACATCATCAAGCTCTTCCGTTGGCGGGGTCTGCACCGGACTGGGTGTGAGTCCTAAAAAGATTGACGGAATTTTAGGCGTAATAAAGGCATATACAACCCGTGTAGGAGGCGGTCCTTTCCCAACAGAATTACATGATAAACTCGGAGAGAACCTGCGGTTAAAGGGGGGAGAATACGGCGCTACGACGGGAAGGGCGAGAAGGTGCGGCTGGCTTGATTTGGTAAGCTTAAGACACGCGATCAGAATAAATGGATTTACAGGAATTGCGCTGACGAAGCTTGATGTTCTGGATGAAGTAGAGACGATAAAAGTATGTGTTGCATATAAATACAGAAACCCGCATAAACGATGCAGCTACAGCCAGAAAGGTACAACCTGCACATTTACGGACTTGCCACAGGACGCCAATGTATTAGAGGCCTGCGAGCCTGTTTATGAAGAAATAGATGGATGGAAAAAAAGCACAAAGGGTATCACAAGACTTGGTAAACTGCCAAAACAGGCAAGAATATATATTGATTATATTAGCAACATGCTTGATGTGAAAATAGATATCATCTCTACAGGACAGAGGAGAGATGAGGTTATCATTATTAGAAATCCAATGAGCATTCCTGCCTAGATTGCCCTAGAGCACCTAAATTTAGCGATTCACAAAAAACTGGATTCCGGCTGGAGCCTATCTCCTTAAGTAGTAAGAGGGGAACCTGCCGGAATGACAGTTTAAAATGAAATTAAATCGCTCAATTTGGGTAATACTAAAGAAATTATTCAAAAAAGCCGAGGTTATAGAAGATATAAAGGGATATAAGGCTTTTATATTTAAAATTAGATTTTTAAGGGGATAGAAATGAATGTTTCAAAAATTTTCAGACGTATGTTTAATTTGATAACGTTTACAGATATTCCTATCTGGCAGAAACTGCTCCTTTTTGCAGCTGGGGGAGTAGCCTGGTTTATCATTATTGCCTTTATAGGGTTGGGGGCAGTGACGTATATCACTGCTGATTCTGAAGCGCTTACAAATGAGATAACACCTCACATAAAGGCAAGCCAGAAAGTACTTATTAAAATTCGAGGAGCAAATGTCTCTGTTCATAATATTGCAATTTATAATGATATGGACACGGTGAACAGAAATGTCCATAGAGCGAAAAGCCTCATTAATAATGTTAACAAAATTCTTGAGGCTCTATTAAGTGGGGGCAAGATTGAAGATTATTCCGACCTTTCGGGCAAGTTAATCGAGGAATTTCAGGTAGTACCTGTTAAAGAGAACGCCCTCCATGAAAAATATGTAAAGGAAGTATTGATGAACAGTCAAGATCTTAAACAATTACTGAACGAATTGGCCGCGGTAAAATTAACGAATTTAGAAAAGGAAGGGCTTAGCCCAGAGGATAAAGAGTTGTTTATGAATAAACTCAAGGATTATGATGCTCTCACGGTGAAAGCAGTAAATATAATTGGACAACTTACTGCTAGTATATCTGTATTGCAAAAACAATATACAAAAAAAATACATACTGTTCTCAATCAGTCCATGGGGATGTTTATATTCGTTGGGATTCTTGCTATTTCATTAGTGATTGCGTTCAGTTACTTTCTCAAATCTTCGATAACTAAACCAATAAAGGCAATCACAGAGCAGATAAAGGGATTATCAGAAGGTGAAGTTGATTTGACAAAGCAGATTTCTGTAGGTTCGCAGGACGAAATAGCTGAACTTTCTGCTAAGTTTAATATGCTTATGCTCACAATCCATGACATGAATACCTTTAAAAAGGTTATTGAAGAAGATGATACACTCCAGGATGTATATACCCGGCTAGCGAAGGTTTTTAATGAGTACCTGGGGCTGGATAATATTTTAATCTATGAAGCAGCTGATAAGAAAAATACCATGCAGCTTATCCGAACACCGTATTCATTAGAAGAAGATTGTTGTAATAGGGAGATACTGATTGACAGCAATCTGTGCAGGGCTAAAAAGACGGGGCATAAGGTTTCTTCAGTAGAGTATCCTGAAATATGCAAACAGTTTTTACTTACTCCCGAGAAATATCATATATGTGTTCCCATGATAGTAGGGGGCGAGACAGGAGGGGTGGTTCAGTTTCAGTTTGATAAGGCTATGAATAATGAGCACGAAAGACCATCACCTCTTCTGGACAAATATTGCATAGAAAGGCAAGTTATCAAGGCAGATCAATATATAAAGGAATCATCAGCAGTTATTGAGGCAAAGAGATTAACGAGTGCTTTAAAAGAGTCTTCTGTAAGGGATCAAATGACAGGTTTATACAACAGAAGGTTCCTCGAAGAGTATGTTGAGACATTAATTGCTGGTGTTACGAGAAAAGGTGGCATGCTTGGATTGCTCATGTGCGATCTCGATTTCTTTAAAGAAGTAAATGATAAACACGGACATGATGCCGGAGACAGGGTCTTGATAGAAACCGCAAAAATCATTACGAATAATGCACGTACTTCTGATTTGGTTATCAGATTCGGTGGGGAGGAGTTTCTTGTGATTGCAAATGACGCAAGAGAAGGGGACGCTCGTGAAATCTCAGAAAGGATAAGAAAGAAGCTAGAGGGGGCAAAGATAAAGGCTGCGGGAGGATTTATTCAAAAAACGATAAGTATAGGGTACAGCGAATTTCCAAAAGATACACAAAATTTCTGGGAATCAATTAAATATGCAGATATAGCTCTCTATAAAGCAAAAGAAACGGGAAGAAATCGGGTTGTGAAGTTTGAAAAAGAGATGTGGACGCAGAAAGAGTATTAAAATAGGGCAGCAATATTTACCCCAATAATGCAGAGTTGATTCGACCGCCAAAACATTAATTATCATTATTTGTATAAGTCAACATTTGCATTTACAAAAATTGTAATTAGTTTTGCTGTCCTGATAATAAATGGATTCAAGGATTCAGGTGAATTATCAATTATAAATGATCAATTAAGAATGAATAGTATTTTAAGAAATTTATACAATTCTTCATTACTCATTGATAATTATTAATTAAAGAATTGAACCACTGGACCCTTGACCGCATACATTATTAACCTTGACTAATACCGGATCCAATAAGGTATAATGTGTCGACATATTGTTCAGGTGCCCGGAGGGCTCAAAGGGAATCCCGTGAGAAACGGGAGCGGACCCGCCGCTGTGATCCCGATTCCGATCAATTCGGAATAAGAACCTTTGCCTTGTGCCACTTGTAAGAAATTACAGGGAAGGCCGGTAAACCCCGTTAACAGTGCTGTTTTTAAGGGGTAAAGGTCGGGTAAGCCAGAAGACCTGCCTGAATGAAACCTCACAAATAGACCTTCGTGGTGAGAGGTTGTGAGGGTAAAGGTTTTGACTTTTATCCCCGGCTTTCAAGCGAAGGCCGGGGATTTTTATTTAATTTATTTAAGACTCTACGAGATGTAGGCCCGTAGGGATGAATTAATTATTGCATTATGCAAATAGTCTTGAATAAAAATATCTACATTAGATTAGGTGGAAGTACATTTTTGGGGTTAAGGGGACGCTGGTTATATGATATCGGTTACAGGGTTGTTTTCCTGCATATTCTCTTTTTTACCTCGCTATCCCTGTTTCCTATTTCTACTTTTGCTGAATCCCCTCAGCGTATTATCTCTCTTTCACCAAGCACAACGGAAATTCTCTTCGCCGCCGGGCTGGGGGATAACGTTGTGGGCGTAACCACGTTTTGTGATTATCCTGAAGAGGCAAAAAGTAAACCAAAAATCGGGGGCATGTCCAATCCTTCTCTTGAAGCGGTCGTGTCTTTAAAACCAGATATAGTTGTGATGACTATAGATGGAAATCCCAAGGAATTTCAACAGAAGCTTCGTTCGCTTAAGATAAACACCTTTGTTTTTGAATCACTCACTCTTCCAGAACTGCCAGCCGGCATAAGAAAGATGGGGGGTGCCCTTGGTAAAAAAGATAGGTTTAACACTCTTGCGTCAGAAATTGAACAGTCTATTAATAGACTTGTGAAAGCCCGAAGCTCTGTTAATAGAAAAATTCTCTTTGTTGTCTGGCCGGAGCCGCTTATCGTAGCTGGTCACAGAACAGCGGTTGATGATGCCATAGACCTGCTGGGAGGGATAAATATTGCAGGCAACACAAAAGGTCGATATCCAAAATTTTCCATTGAAGAAATCTTTCACCAGTCACCGGATATTATTTTCATTGGAAAGGGGCATGAGGATATGAAAAAACTTTCCAGGAGACTGCTGAAAAGACTTTCCAATATTCCGGCAGTTAAGCAAGGCAAGGTTTTTTATGTCAGCGACAGTTTATACAGGCTTGGACCACGGGCTATCAGAGGCGTTGAAGAACTGTCTAGGTGCCTCAATAGGTAGTTACATCTTGTTCAATATAGTGCAACGTTATTCAGTTGAAGGTATGTAAGGTGGATGTACTGTGTTAAGAGGAAAGCAATTGAAAAAAAGACAATTCAGACTTGTATTTATAACATTGGTTGCTTTAGCAATCTTCGCTTTGGCCGTATTTATTGGCCCAAGGCCCATTAACCCTTTTTCCGTTCAAGAGACAGACCAGGAGATACTTCTCTCCATACGGTTACCGAGAGTTGTACTATCAATTCTCATGGGTTTGGGGCTTGGTGCTTCGGGAGCAGTTTTACAGGGTATTCTGCGAAATCCTCTGGCTGACCCGTATATTCTCGGGATATCAAGTGGAGCAGCCCTGATTGCTGCATTTGGCATTATTGCAGGATTTTCATTATTTGGTATGGTGACGATACCGTTGTTGGCGTTTCTAGGAGCGCTCATCACAGGTGTGTTTGTAGGGGCAATGGGGTGGAAGAGGGGAGGTTTCTGGCCGGAAAGACTCCTGCTTGCCGGAGTCGGTCTCGGCTTTCTTTTTTCTGCTATGCTTATGCTTCTTATGAGTGTTTCCAGTGATGAAGGATTAAGACGCGCAACACTTTGGATATTTGGAGATCTCTCTCTTGCCGACTGGGCGGTTATCCCGTATGGTTTTATCTTTATCACAGCCGGATTTATTATTTCATTATCCCGAGCAAAAGCGCTCAATGCACTTATTCTTGGCGATGATCTCGCTCATAGCCTAGGTTTTTCGCCACGCAGAGACAGATTCATCCTCTTTATTTCCGTCGGTCTTATGACGGCCGCTTCTGTCTCTCTCGGTGGAATGATAGGCTTTATAGGACTCTTAATTCCGCATATAGGAAGATTTATTGTAGGCTCTGACAATAAAATACTGATTCCTGTATCAGCACTGGGGGGCGGTATCCTTCTGTGTATTGCTGATCTTGTGGGGAAGTCTGTTTTATCGCCTACGGAGCTTCCTGCAGGAATAATAACCGCGATAATTGGTGCGCCTTATTTCTTATACCTTCTCAGGAGGAAAGATGTCCTCAGAACGTAAAGATATTCTACGTTCCACAGCATATAAGAATAATATTCTCGAGTTTGATAATGTTGGCTTTTATTATATGAAGACAAAGCCATTCATCAATGACATGTCTTTTACATTAAAGAACGGGGAATTTATGGGTCTTTTAGGCGCTAATGGTTCGGGGAAATCAACGATACTGAAACTGGCAAGCGGAATATTACATGCGTCTGGCGGAAGAGTGAATCTCTGGGGGAAATCGATTCAACATTACAAAAACAGAGACAGGGCAAAACTCTTGAGTTACCTTCCACAGATTCTTGACATGAACATCCCGTTTACCGTCAATGAAGTTGTATGTATGGGCTTGTATCCATATGATATACCGCCGGCATTAACATCTGGTGAGGCACTTGAGATGGTGGGTCTTACCGATAAGGCGGGAACGCTCATCACAAACTTAAGCGGCGGTGAAAGGAGGAGGGTATATATTGCCATGACACTCCTTCAGGGAGCAGGTCTTGTGCTTTTGGATGAGCCCCTTGCAAATTTGGACATCAAATATCAAATAGAGCTTTTGAGACTGCTGAAAGAATTACGTGAAAAAAGAGATATTACGGTCGTAATGGCACTTCATGATATTAATATAGCCTTGCAATTTGACAATGTAATGCTGATCAGAGAAGGGGAAATACTGCGTATAGGAAGACCGGAGTTTATTTTATCAAAAGAACTGATTCAAAAAGCGTTTGATGTGGAGGTTGAGATTAAGAAGGAAATATCAGGAGGATCGTATATCAAGTATTAGGCAAAAAAATGTGAAACTGCCCTTGGCAGTGTATCCAGGTATCACAGGTGAATCCCGTGAAATACGGGAACTGCCCCGCAACTGTAATGGGAGCGAAAGCCCGGGACGACAGTGTAACACGTACAAACACTGACACTGACAACAGCCACTGGATAAGGTAGTTGTTTTCTGACAACTGCTTTCCGGGAAGGTGGGTGAGTAGGAGGCCCTGAGTCAGGAGACCCTGAATACCTGAAAAATACTAAACCCCTTCGAGGGAAGAGGAGATTGAGATGCATCGTATACTATTGTTTACCCTTATTTTTATGTTTTTTGTAACACAAACTATTGCCGCTGAAGAAGATATGATAACACTGGAAGAAGTTGTAGTAACAGCGACTCGTTATGAAGAAAAGGTTTCATCTATTCCTGCTCATGTCACGGTTGTTTCTGAAGATGATATCAAGAAATCTACAGCTCAAAATATTCCCGATCTTTTAAGAACGAGCGTTGGTGTACAAGTCAATGATATTGCAGGAAACCGCCGAAGTGTGAATGTGGATTTGCGCGGTTTTGGAGAAGCAGCAACATTAAATACATTAGTGCTTGTGGACGGGAGAAGGGTTAATCAGGCTGATTTGAGCGGAACAGATTGGACTCTGATACCCCTCGAACGTATAAAGAAGATAGAAATCATAAGAGGCGGTCTTGGAAGCATACTGTATGGAGACAACGCGGCAGGTGGTGTTGTAAATATCATTACAAAAGAGGGTGAGGCTTTGAAAGCCGGGGCAGGCACTGCTGCCGGAAGCTATGATACGCACATGGGGAATACGTATTTTTCTAACAGCACGGATGATGTAACCTACTCCCTGACGGGAAGGTACATGTCTGCGGACGGCTACAGGGATAACAGCGATACCGAAGCAAAGGATCTGGGATTTAATATGAACTATTACGTAAGAGATTTTTTTAATATTAACTTCAGCACGGGATACCACAGGGATAATACCGGACTTCCAGGCGGGCTGAAAGAGAGTGATTTTGAAGCAGGAGTATCGAGGACGGATTCTGTAAATCCTGAAGATTTTGCCGAGGTTGAAGATTATTATTTTAAAGGAGGCCCCGAGTTTTATTTCTGGGATGACAGTTTTATCAAACTTGACGTTTCTTATAGAAAAAGAGCTTTCCTCACGTTCTCCTCTTTTGTGGGGGGGAGTTTTTTAGGTGACACGGAGATTGAAACAAAAGCACTGTCACCACAGATAGTTCTAAGAAAGAACAGTGGATCGGTAAAAAACACTTTGACTTTTGGATATGATTTTCAAGATGCAGAGGAAGATATTATCAATGACTCGTCCTTTTCAGGTGTTGCGGAGTTTAATCTTGAAAAAAAGAATTATGGTTACTACATTCATAACGAAATCAGTATAATTGACAATCTTCTTTTTTCCGGTGGATATCGTCAGGACAAGGCAAGGTTTACCTTTGATCCGGGCACACCGAGTAAGGTAACCATAAATGAGGACCTGTTTACGGCAGGAGCAAATTATAATTTTTATAAGAAGTCTTATGCCTATCTCAGCTATTCAAGAGGCTTCAGATATCCGGTGCTTGATGAGCTTTTCAATTTTATTACAAATACAATAGATACAAATCTCATAGCTCAGAAATCGAATAATTACGAGCTCGGCGTAAGACACTATTTTAATGATACTGTTTATGCACACGTTAACATTTTCAGAATGGATACGAATGATGAAATTATATATAATCCTGCCGGTGGCGAATTTGGTTTTGGTGCAAATGAGAATCTGGATGGCAAGACACGCAGAGATGGTGTAGAAATTTCGTTCAGTGCGCAACCGTTTGACAAGATGTCCCTAAATGGCGGGTATACCTATATGGATGCTTCTATAAAAGGGGGTCAGTATGAAGATAGTGATATTCCGAATACAGCTCATCAGAAAGCAACATTGGGTACGGTAATCTCTTTAGGAAAGGGTTTTTCTATTGCTCTCAACGGTGTATATATCGGGGAACGACCGTTTGTAAGCGATTTTACAAATAGTTTTGATGAACAGGAAGATTATATAGTGATAAACAGCAAATTACAGTATCAATGGAAATCTCTCACAGCATTCATGGATATTAATAATCTGACGGATGAGGAATATTCGGAATTCGGAACACTGAGTCTTTTTAGTAGCCCTGTAGAAAAGGCTTTTTATCCGTCACCAGAACTCAACGTTCTTTTTGGAGTTTCAGTTGAGATATAGAGAGCTTAAGTAATGAATGTAAACGGCAAGAATCTCATGAGTTTTGAAATGGGGTTGAAAAGAACACTCTTTTTATCGATGTTTCTTCATGTCGTTTTTTTGTCGGTTGTCCTTTTTATATCTGCTGATTTAATAAAGGGCAGCAGAAGCATGCCTGATAAAAACGTAATATTTGTAAGGCTTGAAAAAGATAACGAGGGGGGCACCAAAGAAATTGTTATAAAGAAAGTAGCCCCAAGACATATTCAGCCTCTGATAATGAAAGCGAAGGAAAAGCTGTTAATCGATACTCAGAAAACCACGGTTTTGGAAAGGGGAAAAGCCGTTAATGAAGGCAAGGAAAGAGCAAGTATGGAAAAGAAATCTGCTGAACATATGAGAGATCTTCATACGGAACCTCCCGTTTCTTCTTTTCCATCTTATGATGAGGGGAAGAGAGTATCGTTTGGAAAAGAAAAAGAGACGCTGTCCCCTGATATCGCTGCGCTTATCGCAAACGCCATTGCAAGGGTAAAAAAATATCCACATTTTGCAAGAAAAAGAGGTATGGAGGGTACCGTGCATGTAAGTTTCAGTATCAGTACGGATGGAATCCCGCAGGAGATTAAAATACTGAAGAGTTCCGGGTTCAGGATTCTGGATTTGGCAACATTGGATATTATAAAACAGGCAGCCCCTTTTCCATATATAGATAGTCGTATAGAGGTTCCGGTTGCGTACAGGTTAAAGGACAAATAGATTAAACATATGATAAATTTTCTCAGTGATAATAAGGAGCAAAGAAAATGAAAATTGTATTTGCTATCGGGGGAACCAGAAGCGGGAAAAGCTCATTTGCCCTCAAAGAGGCTTCTAAAATAAAAGGAGAAAAAGCATACATTGCAACATCGGAGGCGCTTGATGATGAAATGAGAGAACGTATTGCAAGGCACAAAAAGGACAGGGGAGATGACTGGGATACATTTGAAGAACCGAAAAATATTTTAAAGGTATTATCAAATGTAACTGAAAGATACAGTGTTGTTGTCCTCGATTGTCTGACCCTCTGGCTTTCGAATGTAATTATCGGAACACGGAATTCGGAATCCGGGACCCGGAATGTTGAAGAGCGCATTCATGATTTAATAGATTCGTTACAGAAGGCGAAAAAAAGCTCCCGGAACCCGGAACCCGGAACCCGGTTTTTCATTGTTTCCAACGAAGTTGGCATGGGAATTGTTCCTGAAAATGAGATGGCGAGAAAGTTCAGGGACCTTGCAGGCTTTTTAAATCAGCAGGTGGCTGAAATAGCAGATGAAGTATATCTGGTAACTGCAGGAATACCGATAAAGATAAAATGAAATATTGTTAAGCATGTCATTCCGGGCTTGACCCGGAATCCAGTTTCCGTTGTTTTATTCTAAAATACACTGGATTCCCGCTTTCGCGGGAATGACTTACTGAAAAAGAACAACCTGATTAGATCATGGAGGGCTTTATGGATTTAAATTCAGTATGTTCAAGTATTACTAGCACCAACGGTAAATTTGCCGAGGAGGCGCAGAGACGTCTTGACAGTCTTACCAAGCCCCAGGGGAGTCTGGGCAGGCTTGAGGATTTTGCAAGGCAATTAGTGGCGATTTCAAAAAATCCTATGCCCGGGCTTGATAAGAAAGTTATTTTCACCTTTGCGGGAGACCATGGCGTTGCGGAAGAAGGCGTCTCGGCTTTCCCTAAGGAAGTGACGCCGCAAATGGTTTTGAATTTTATTAACGGTGGGGCAGGGATAAATGTTCTTGCAAGACATGCCGGAGCAGAAGTAGTAGTTGTTGATATCGGAGTTGATCACGATTTTGGTGGTAATCCTCTCTTTAAAAAAGAGGGGGAGGGAGGATTTATATCACGTAAAATCGTATCAGGCACAAAAAACATGCGGAAAGGGCCCGCGATGTCGAGGGAAGCAGCTGAAGAATGTGTTCACGTAGGTATAGAACTGGCAAACGACTACGTCAAGAGAGAATATAAAATTTTTGGAACCGGAGAAATGGGCATTGCAAATACTACGCCCTCAAGTGCGATAACAGCTGTTCTCACAGGAAAGCCAGTTGAGGAGATTACCGGTAGGGGTACAGGTATAAATAATGAAACATGGAAGAATAAGGTCCAGGTAATAAAGGATGCCATTGCTGTGAATAATCCGAATCCGTCCGATCCCATAGATGTACTCGCAAAAGTAGGTGGAACCGAGATAGGTGGTATCACAGGACTCATTATAGGTGCAGCAGCAACAAAGATCCCTGTTGTTGTTGACGGTTTTATATCAACGGCAGGTGCATTAATTGCCTATTTAATAGAGCCAAAGACAAAGGATTATATGTTTGCTGCCCATATGTCTCAAGAAATAGGACATCAGGCATTGCTTGCAAAGATGGGATTAATGCCTATACTTGATCTTAACATGAGGCTCGGCGAAGGTACGGGCACTGCGCTTGCAATGTTCGTCATAGAGGCAGGTCTTAAAATTTATAAGGAAATGGCTACCTTTGCTGAGGCAGCAGTAGCTAATAGAGATAGTTCAACATAGTTTAACCAAAATAATGCAGACATTGCTCAAAAATTTATTTAACTCGATGAATTTTTTATTAAATCATGCAAATGGCTTAGCACAAAAATATATACTGGTACATTGATTAAAATTGCGTTTAAGTTATCGAAAAATAATTTTTTCGCAACATCTGCATTATTTTAAATGTATCTTTTGGATTAATAATAATTAAAAATAGTTCAAAGGTAGTTCAAAGTAGTTAAATGTATTTGTATTGAAGGCAACAACTTTGAACTATTTTGAACCAAGCAAGTGTAAAATCTTAAATGATGAAAAATATATTAATAGCTTTACAGTTTTTAACAATTATCCCAGTAAAAGATGTTGGTGAAGTATCTGAGAAGGAGATGGGTAAGGCAACGATATTTTTCCCTTTTGTGGGGTGTCTTGAAGGGATCTCGCTGGTAATTTTGGCGACATTTTTTTTAAAGATATTTACTGCGGAGATGACCAATGCGCTTTTAGTTCTTATGTTGGTCCTGATTAATGGGGGGCTGCACCTTGACGGGCTTGCAGATACCTTTGACGCAATAGCGTCAAGAGGAGACCGGGTCAGAAAACTTGCGATAATGAAAGACGGCACAGTCGGCCCGATTGGGGTTGTCGCTATAGTGATGGCTCTGCTTCTGAAATATGTTTCGCTGAATGCCGTATTTTTCCATTCTATCTCTGCTATCTATTATGTAACACTTATCTTAATGCCTGTAGCATCCCGCTGGGCACTGGTGCCAGCAATCTATTATTGCAAATCAGCAAGGCAGGATGGATTAGGCAGAGTTTTCATTGAGTACACAGGTACAAAAGAATTGTTAATAGCAACGGTTGTAACAATCGTACTTGCACTTTTGGTCTGTAGTTCTGGTTCCCAATATTCATTCTTTACATTTTATTTACTATTTGTTTTACCTGTTCTGTATATTTTCAACTTTGCATTAGTATGGTTTTTTAATAAAAATTTTGGAGGAATGACGGGCGATTCATTCGGTGCGGTGAATGAGTTTGCTTTATTAGCATTTTTACTTGCAACCGTATTATGGTTACAAAAGTTTGCTTAATACGACATGGAGAGACGGAGGATGCGGGAAGCCGGCAATACAAGGGGCATATTGATGTGCCACTCTCTCAAAATGGAATTAGACAGATGAAAAGCCTGTCGGCTTTTCTCAGTACAAAAGTACAAAAGTGCTTCCGTCCTTCCGCTCTGAACGCAGTTTACTGTTCTGATCTGAGCCGGGCAGTGAAAAGTGCGGAGATTATTGCCGGGCCATTCGGTCTTAAGCCCGTTATTGTTGCTGGATTTAAGGAACGCAGTTTCGGCGTGTGGGAGGGGATGACATTTGATGAGATTGAAAAGAAATATCCAGACGCATTTAATGCCTGGGTAAAGAATCCGTTGAAACATAAACCCTTAGAGGGAGAAAGTACACTTGAAGTAAGAGACAGGGCGCTTAAGGTGTTTAATGAAATTGTTGAAAAGCATCAAGGTAAAAATATAGCAATAATTGCCCATGGAGGAATTAACAGGGTTATTCTGTGTGAATTGCTCGGCATACCGCTTGAAAATATATTCAGGATAGAGCAGGATTATGCTGCGTTAAACATAATAGAAATATGGGACTATCCGGTAGTGAAACTTATTAATTTTTCATTTTTAAACTACATTGAACTATAATTAAACCATGTCCAAAGCTATAATGATAACGGGAACAAATCCTCGCGTTGGCAAAAGCCTTATCGTTTCGGGTCTCTGCAGGATATTCAGTGATTTCGGTATAAACGTTGCGCCTTTTAAGGTTCAGGATGAAACAATGCAAGACGATACATATCATGCCGTTAAGGATAGCATCTGGGAAGAGATTACAAAGACATATGACAGACTTTCAAAAAAATATACCATCATAGTTATCGAAGGTGCAGGCAATATGGCAGAGTCTGATATGACTGTAGAAGCAAATATGAGATTTGCCCGTTTTGCAGATGCGGCGCTCATCCTCGTTGGTGAGGTTGACAAAGACGGAATGTTTTCGTCTTTTTATGAAACTGTGGAACAATTAAATAAATGCGCAAATCCATTCCTCCCCCCTTTTCTAAAGGGGGGCAAGGGGGGATTAAAAAATTCAAACAACTCAAGCGTTCCTGACTATATAAAGGCATTTATTCTTAACAAGTTTCGTGGTGATATAAACAACATGCGCCCGGAACTAAGAATGCTTGAAGACAAGACAGGCAAACCGGTAATAGGCGTTGTTGATTATATTAATGAACTTTCAACACAAGAATTGGAATTGGATGAGTGGGCTGATATTTTAAAACATAAGGTGGATATGTGCTTTATATTAAGGCAGGTAGGTATGGAAGCATGTATGAAAAAATTATAACCTAAATTGAAGATTCTTATATTAGATAGATATGCAATGCAGGTTCAAAAATTCATATTAGGTATAACCAAGGCAGTATGGAAATAATTTTACTTATAGGGCACGGAAGTCAGACAAACGAGACAGAAGGAATTGAGCAGGTCGCGGAACATTTACACAATATGATACATTCTGATTGCAAAAAAAGTTGCATACGTATCGCGTACCTTCAATTTATAAAACCTTCTATTAAGGAGGCAATAAAAGATTCAGTTCAAAAAGGGGCTAAAAAAATTATCGTTCATCCCTATTTTCTTCACAGCGGAGTTCATGTAACCGAGAATATCCCAAGGATAATAAAAGAAGCCGGGGGCCTTTACCCGGATGTGGAGTTTGTATGTACACAGCATCTCGGTGTCCATCATAAGCTGGCTGAAGTGGTGCTGGAGCGGATTAAAGAGGCGACTGATTTAGAAGGCGGAATATAAAAACAAGTCGATCTTTAACTGTATTTGCCTCATCGTTGGTGAGGCGAGACGGGAGATGCTTAAATCTCTCGAAACTTCATTGCACAGGAGGTGAAACATTGAAAAGGGCAAAAAAGGCTGGTAAAAGAGCGAATGTGAAAACTGCTATCTCCTATCACATGAAATGTGCGAAAACAGCCAATGGTTTGACACACTTCGTGATGTATGGTGATGTGCCGAAGAAGAAAATGCCTCTTTAATCAATGAAGAACCAGGGCCGGACAGTTCAAGCAATCTGCTTTAGCTGTCTGCCCGCTCCACCGTTTCACGATTCCACGGATCAATAACTGTGTAACGTTAACGTGGAACGGTGGAACCCCTGGAACTAAAGGAGACTGAATAAATGAGTAAGAAAAATAAGCGCGGATGCTCGCAGGGTACTGCTGAAAGAGGACTTTCATTTTCCAATATTAACAAAAACTGGAAGCTCGCCCTTGACCCTGGCAATATCTTCTGGAGCGTCTTGCCAAGAAACAACGGGGATTTCATGCTTCCACAGAACCTGATGGATCTTTATAAAAAGGAGATGAAACATCTCGATACAGAGATGCACAACTTCAGATTTAATGAGCCGTTAAACTGCTTATATATAGATCCTACGGATAGATGTAATGCCAACTGCCCATATTGCTACATTCCAGCAAAGATAAGGAGACAGGGGACACAGATGACGGGGGGGCAACTCGATACAGTACTAGGTAAAATCGAGGTACACTTTAAAGGCGCAAAAAAGAAACCTGTTATCGTATTTCATGCTGCCGAGCCGCTGCTGTTGAAAGACCTTCTGTTTGATGCTATAAAAAAATATCACAAGAAAATGCTTTTCGGCATCCAGACTAACGCCCTTCTGCTTGAAAAGGAAGATGTCGACTTCATAAAAAAATATCGTGTAGGCATCGGCATTTCACTTGATGCCGCAAAGGAAGACATCAACAACCTCTCACGTATAACCAAAAAGGGAGAAGGCAATTTCAAAAAGGCGGTCCAGTCCCTTGACTGGTTTGACGGGTACGAAGGTTTAAATGTTATCTGCACCGTAAATAAATACAATGTTAATAAGCTCGCAGACCATGTTAAATTCCTTCACAGAAAGAAAGTTCCGATGGCCCTTCTCAATCCTGTACGTCTGACTCAGAAACGTTCTCAAAAGGTGAAACCGGATGATAAGGTTTACACAAAGAACTTTATAAAGGCCGTTGATACAGCAATGAATATTACAAAGAAGACCGAGCGCCAGATAGTGATCGGCAACTTTGCCAATGTATTGATTGCGATCATCTCACCCACGGCCAGGCGTATAATGTGCGATATTTCCCCTTGCGGTGGGGGCAGGACGTTTCTCACTGTCACTGCTGAAGGAGCGATGGTTCCCTGCGGTGAATTTATTGGTTTTCAGGAGTTCTCCGGTGGGAATATTTTTAAAACTTCGATTGTACATGCCATGAAATCAAGACCTTTTCAAGAAATCAGGGCAAGAATGGTTGAAAAGATTGATGAATGTGACACCTGCGATTTCAGGCATATTTGCGGCTCGCCCTGCCCTGCAGAAATGCATGCCCGCGGCAATATGTACCAGAAGGCAGAATTCTGCGAATTTTATAAAGAGATCATAAAATATGCATTTAAAATGATAGCTGAGGATAAGGTTAAATACCTTTTAAGAAAAGAGTCTATAGAACAGATGCAGTATGAGTACCGGTATTAAAAAGCAGGGTCTAAGGGATAAAGGGATCAAGGATTCAAGGGATAGGGACATGGTGGTATAATATCAACCTGTGAATAAGATTTATGTCATAGGGATAGGTTTCAGACCGCTTGATAAAAGGGCCAAAGAAAGGGTGCTCACATCTGATATTGTCCTTGCTAACGAGCGGCTGCTTGACGTATTTAGAAACTATGATGAATACGAGGATGTTCAAGACAGGATTAAAATACTTGGCAGCGCTCAAGAGAATATTGAATACATCCGTGAGAATTGTATGAATCAAACCATAACACTCCTTGCCGCCGGCGATCCCATGTTTTTTGGCATCGGACGTGTGATCATGGAGGAATTCAATAACGATGTTGTTGAGGTATATCCCGACCTTTCGAGCGTTCAGGTTGCATTTTCAAAGATAAAAAAGCCGTGGAGCAATGCTTTTCTCATAAGTGTTCACGGCGGGCCTGATCCTGAGAAGAGAAGAAAGCTTGAATATGAACTAAAGGAAATTCCTGCACTGTTCGCAATACATGATAAAATTGCCATCCTGACTGATAGAGTGAACACACCGGCAGAGATTGCCAAAGAAATTTTACGTCAATCAGCCATCAGCTGTCATCCTTCAGCCTTGAAAATGTATATTTGTGAAAAGCTTGGTTATCATGAAGAGAAAATAATAGAAGGAACACCGGAGGAGATTTCAGAACGCTCTTTTGAACATCCCAATGTTGTAATAATAGAGAGCGCAAAAGTAAAATAGCGCAAAAGAGCAGAAGAAAATGACTCAGACTGATTTAATTTATCTAAAAAACTGGTTTTCTGATTATACGAAATCATTTTATTCGTCTGATGATGAAGATCAGAAAAATATAATGCTTAAGATAGAGCATACCTACAATGTAAGCAAGAATATCGTCGAGATCACAAAAGATTTCAACATCAGCGTCAATGAGACAAGACTGGCTGAAACAGGTGCACTTTTTCATGACATAGGGAGATTCCCACAATATGCAAAGTACAAAACGTTTAAAGATGCGATCTCTATTAATCATGGACTTCTTGGCGCAAAGACACTAATTAAAGAAAATGTCCTTTGCAATCTTTCAAATGACGAGCAGGAATTAATAATTCAGGCAGTTAAATTTCACAATGCCTTTGCAATACCCACTACAGTGAACGGGGATATAATTTTATTGCTGAAATTAATACGCGATGCAGATAAAATTGATATATTTCGTGTATTCATAGAATATTATGAAAGCCCGAAGGAAGAACGGGCATCTGCAACTGCTTTCGGGCTACCGGATACACCTGAATATTCACAGGTGATGCTTTCATGCATTTTAAAAAGGCAAGTGGCATCTTATTCAAACTTGAAAACTGAAAATGATTTTAAATTAATGAAACTATCCTGGATTTATGATATGCACTTTGAAGCGTCTATCAAATTACTGCAAGAGCGGAATTATGTAAACAGGATAATAAATAAGTTGCCTCAAACAAATGAAATTATCTCAGCAATGGCTGTATTGAAAGAATTCATATCACAAAGATTGAGTAATCATTGAACGAATCTTATCTGGGCTTTATATACCTCTCGTGCCTTCTTGAAAACTTCGAGATACTCCCTGGTTCTGTAATCGGGATACGTGTATGGCAGTGTCTGATACGTTTTACCTGAATAAATAAGCGTAACCTCTCCGTAAATGCCTTTATCCAGATAGATCCTGTGAGAATAATTTTTTGTGGATACTAAAACAAGCTTTGATGCATCTAAATATCCGGGGTCCACATTTATCCTTCTCCCGCCTTTAAATCCCCCC
>CAYFXR010000014.1:0-3162 GCA_964347155.1 uncultured Nitrospiraceae bacterium
CCACACACTCCCGCCAACTTAATCAATTAAATCAATGTGTTAGCTCTGAAAACGACCAACAGTGCCAAAAGGTGAACTCTTACCTGTAAAATCCCTCATTATTTCGTTTTACCAAGACAATTAATTACAACAAATACACTGTCTCTTGATGTTAAGGCAACAAGGTTTGTCCCGATAAGTATCATGATAAAATATACATATATTAGGTACCTATCTTTAGACATACAGGCCAGGAGGAACAATAGTGCCAAAGAAAAAAACCAAAGGGAAAGCATTTACTCCCCGATGAATGGCAGAATGTTATGTAATCCGTTATAACCTTAAAATGCCGGAGAACCTAAAAAAGAAAACCATAAAATCAGCAGAAGAGAGTGGCATGGATATGAGTTCATATATCTGTGGAATCCTGTCGTGTGACATAAAATCGCCGAAACTATAATCTGACAGATTTTGGCATGCTATAATTTACTTGAAACAGTTCCTATTATATATGGAAAAAACTATTATCGACTTCAGCACTCCTGATGAACTGGACCGCTGGGAGATCATTAATGATACAGTTATGGGAGGTGTGTCATCAAGCCGAATCTCAATAATTGACAAAAAAGCGGCCCTGTTTCAGGGTAACGTGTCTTTAGATAATTTTGGCGGTTTTTCCTCCATGCGCACTTACCCGCGGGAATTTAAACTTGCCGGATGCAATGGGTTGATGGTAAGGGTTAAAGGCGACGGTAAGAATTACCGGCTCCGTTTAAGAATGGATGATGCCTACGAAGGTATCTCTTACCAAGCTTTTTTTTCAACGGAACAGGATACATGGATAACAGCACGTTTATCATTTGACGCATTCACACCGGTTTTTCGGGGAAGGGTTATTGATGATGCACCTCAACTGGATGCACCCAGCATAAGGAGAATAGGTTTGATGATCGCTGATAAACAGGCAGGGCCTTTCAGGTTGGAGATCGAGTGGATAAAGGCATATGCATAAACCATTACTCATTACTCTGGGACTTGTCTTAGTAGGTCTGGCCGTTCTCGGCATATTCCTTCCCGTTCTGCCTACTACGCCTCTTCTTCTGCTGGCCCTTGCGTGCTTTGCAAAATCTTCAGAGAAGCTTCATAACTGGATTTTGAAAAATAAAACATTTGGCCCGCTCATCAGACAATGGCATGAGACAAGGAGTATGCCCCGGAAGGCAAAAGTTTATGCGATTATCTCCATTGTTATCGTGGGGGGGATATCAATTCTTTCTGTGGATTCGGTTACGCTGAAGCTCCTATTGACTGTCGTGCTCATCATACCTGTTGTTATAATTCTGCTGATTAAGGCTTCTGAATCATTATAATATTCTTTGAGGTCGCGACAGCATCGATCAATATGTGCCAATTAAGAAAACATCTTTTAAAGATGCCGTGAAAAGAGCCTTCTCCGAAGAAACAAGCGGGCCGGGAGTTACAGGTTTCTTAGAGAAAATATAGCATTCCATTCTAATACATGCTAATATTGCTACCCCTTTATTGCTTGCTTTCAAATATTAATAAACTATTTCCAGATTCATTCATTTCATTGATTCATAGGCGCTGTCAATAAGCTCAGAACTGAATACTATCTGAAGATTATATGATGATATTATAATATCTCCTTACCACAACCAACAGTAAACCAACAGTGCATAGACAAAAAACCTAATAAAATCAACATCCTGATTGCCTTCGATTCCCACACACTCCCGCCAAAATAATGTTATTAATCAATAAGTAAGAACGGCAAAGGGGTCAGGACCCCTCTTCACTCTTATCTCCCTAAAACCTCCGGTCCCCGCCAAGCAGGTCGCCAAGCGTGCCGAGGACGGAGCCTTCTCCCCTGCGCTGGCCTCCCATTCTGGGGACTGAAGAGACGATCCGGTCGGCGATGCGGCTGAAGGGAAGGGACTGGAGCCAGACTTTACCCGGTCCTGTTACTTTTGCAAAAAATAATCCTTCGCCTCCGAATATTGCTGTTTTAATACCGCCGACAAACTCTATATCGAAATTTACCGAACTCTGCAGGGCTGCGACGCACCCGGTATCGATTCTCATCTTTTCCTGCGGTCCGAGTTCTTTTTCTATGATGGTCCCCCCAGCATGGACAAAGGCATATCCGTCACCCTGAAGCCGTTGCAGGATGAAGCCCTCTCCTCCAAACAACCCTGCCCCGAGTTTTCTCTGAAATGCAATCCCTATGGAAACGCCTTTCGCAGCACACAGAAATGCGTCCTTCTGGCAGAGGACATCTCCTCCCAGATCTGCCAGGTCCAGGGCGACTATTTTCCCTGGATAGGGCGCTCCAAAGGACACTCTCTGTTTTCCCGTACCGGAATTTGTGAAGGCTGTCATAAAGAGAGATTCTCCTGTAAGAATCCGCTTGCCGGCGCCGAATATTTTTCCCATGATACCCTCTGATTCACTGCTGCCGTCACCGAAGATGGTATGCATCTCTATGCCCGAGTCCATGTACATCATGGCGCCGGCCTCTGCAACAGCTGTCTCCCGTGGATCGAGCTCGATCTCCACAAACTGCATATCATCGCCGTAGATCTCAAAATCAATATCATGGGCTGTCTGGAAGGACTTTGTGTACTGCCCTGAAAACATAAAACCTTTCCTCTTCAGAAATTTGAGAAAGGAGTCAAAGTCCCCGTCAGCGATGTCATATTTCCTGCAAAGACCGGCCTGGTCCATCCCCCTGTTGTAATCATCAGCAAATCCCCTGTATTTTTTCATAATGTCTTTTCTTGACATGGCTGATCTCCTTTCAGAATATGTATTTGTGTATAGGGTGTATGTCTACAGCTGAATAAATCCATCTTGACAATTGTATCACCTTTTAAAAAATTCATCACATTCTTATTTATTATTTGTGGTTCTTCTCCCATTTAGTTGCTAGAAAGGATTAAAGTGTTAATGAGTAATTATCAATTATCAATGAGTAACGAATATCGCATTTTTTTCTTAAATAAATCTTCATTGTTCATTACTCATTGATCATTGTCATCAACTTGACCCCTTGACCCCTTGAATCCCGAATAGGGACGTTTTCCCATCGGCGAAAAGCCGCGTTGCGGCCTCGCCGCTTTACGCGGGACTTTACGTCCTTCGGATTTTACCAACTATTTTGGA
>CAYFXR010000015.1:0-5180 GCA_964347155.1 uncultured Nitrospiraceae bacterium
GGTCAGCCAAAACTAAACCCCTACCAAGGGCCAACGCTCCACCGGTACATATCCACTTAGATGACTCCGATCTTCAGATCCCGCCCTCTGAGGCCTACCTTTACAAAGAACCTGATTACCCTATGAGTGCTTTTGCATCATGATTTCAAAGCAGAGGGCTATAGGGGCCTCGTTTATCCAATTTAGGAGCCGCAGACACAATCCCATCCCCCACCAGGCCATCAGCCTCTACCCACAGGTGGTTCACGTACTCCTACGAACGACAGGTTATCGACTACCCGCGAAATGTTGTAGCATTCACCCCCTTGACACAAAAGACCTTTTTCCCCTATACTCTACCCATCACAAAGCGAGTTCTTCTTATCACTCACGATTTCGAAATAATATTGCTCAATCAGCTTAGAACTGGTCTCAAAATCATGAAAGGTTCATTTTTGTTTATTATCAAAAACTGATTTACTGTGCATTGATATTTTTGCTTACAATTCAATGTAGGAATCCAAATGATAATGCAATAAAGCATACTATGAAATCACCATACTCAAGCAGTAATATTATTTCAAAGGTTATTTTTGATTTCAATTCAGTTGAGACCTGGGCTGTTGGAAGTGACAATTGGCCCGTAACTTGGGCTGATGATAATCACCAATACTCGGCATGGGGAGATGGGGGTGGTTTCGGAGGAACTAATTCTGATGGTAGAGTTAGCCTTGGTGTAGCGCGGATTGAAGGTGATAGAAACAGCTTTAAGGGCTTTAATGTGTGGGGTGGCAAAAATCCGGAGACCAAGGCAACTTTTAAAGGAAAAAGCTATGGGGTTGTGTGTATAGCGGGGAATCTATATATGTGGGTAAGTCCCGGATCGGGTATGGAAAATCTCATCAGCCAAACTGTTTTTAAATCCAGTGATCATGGACATACATGGGAAAGGGGAAATTGGTCTTTTCACAAACATCAGTCTATTCTACACCCTACATTTCTGCAATTCAATAAGAATTATGAAGGAGCCAGGGGCAATTATGCATATATTTATTCAATTCGATTAAAAGGTGATCGGATAGGAAAGAGCCAAGCGCCGGGACAAATGATTGACCTGATGCGAGTAAAAAAAGATCGAATTATGAATCGAAGCGCCTACGAATTCTTTGCCGGATTGAGCAAATCTGATAGCCCAACGTGGAGCTCAAACATCAACCTTCGTCAGCCTGTGTTTGAGGATCCGAATGGCGTTGGATGAACCCTAACTGCTAGTTACAATACAGCTTTAAAACGTTATTTTATTTGTACCGAGCATGGATTGCATACCAGAGGCAATCTTGAAATTTTTGACGCACCGGAGCCATGGGGTCCATGGACTACCGTCGGTTATTTTCAAGAATGGAGAGGGATTAAGAATAGAACGATTTTCCATTGGAACTTTTCCAATAAATGGACTTCGGCTGATGCGAAAAATTTCAAATTCATTTTCACAGGTACCGGAAAATATGACGCTTTTTCCACCTTAGATGGAAGATTCACCACATTTTGAGTTTCACTTATGAAACACACCTTAATTGCTCCAAAATCATTGGCATCAATTCCATATATTCAATTTATTATTTCAAATATTTCTTTTATTTCGCTTAAAGCATAATAACAATATGTCAAAAAATTACGTTACACTCATTAAAAAAATAATCTCAATATTTATTGTATTTTTTATCCTGGCATATGTTTTCAAATACATTTACCTAAACTGGCATCTCGTAAAAGATATAATGTTACACGCTAATCTAACAATGCTGTTCATTTCCGTAGTGGTTTTAGCTTTGCATATGATTTTGAACATAAAGATCTGGCAAACTATATTAAAATTGCTCGGAGAAAACTTGGACTATACCCGGTGCTTTAGAGTTTGGGCCTACTCCCAATTGGGACGATATGTTCCCGGTAAAGTCTGGATGATTTTCGGAAGAATCTATTTAAGCGAAAAAGAAGGGTTAGGTAGAAAAAATGTATTTATTAGTATTTATTTGGAATTATTGACAAGTTTTATTGCTGCCTTTTTATTATCTCTTTTCATCATTCGAAAGTTTTATTTTACTCAGAACATAAACAGCTTGTATATGGCTCTAATTATAATAGCGGTTTTAATTTTTTTAACTAACTTAAAGTTAATTCAAAATATAATAAACTATGCTCTAACCCGGCTAAAACGAACTAACATTCAACTTTCTATTTCTTATAAAGCAACGCTGGGGCTGATATGCCTTTACACTGTGAGTTGGTTACTTTCCGGCATCGGTCTCTATTTACAGATAAATTCGATTAGTCAGGTTACTTTTAATAATATTTTGATTTATTCAGGCATTATAACAGCAGCATGGATCATTGGGTTGTTAAGCATATTCGCGCCGAGCGGGATAGGTGTCAGAGAAGGTGTGTTAACTTTTCTGTTGAGCTTTTTGCTGCCAGTACATGTCGCGGCCATTATTGCAGTAATTTCCCGTTTACTTTATACAATAACAGAAATGATATTTGCTTTAATTGCTCGTCTTATGCCGCGACCAGCGATAATTGGGGAGCGATAAATGAAAAATATTTTAAATAAGGCGAAATTCGTAGTTAAATACCCGGATGTTGTATCTCTAAAATTAGGCCATTTATTTAATTCACTTAGAAATAGGAAGGCTTTCAATAATAGCGGGGGTGATATTTATCCTACAAATATTACTTTGCGTATTACTGAAAAATGTAATTTAAGGTGCATTATGTGCCAATATTATGGTCAACATGGAACGCTGCTAAATGCGAATCACTTTGATCAGCTGAAATATCAAGAGATCGTGAACGTTATTAATTCGGTGAAAAAATACGGATCGATGATTACCATCACAGGCGGCGAGCCTTTTGTAAATAAGGATCTATTTAAAATGGTTAGGCATATCAAAGAAAACAAGTTGTTTTGTCAAATATTTACGAATGGATTACTTATGGGGAAATATTTGGAGGAAATATTTGAATCTAAATTGGATATTTTGACAATTTCTGTCGATGGTAGTGAAAATATTCATGATGAAGTCAGAAGTTTTCCTGGGTTATTTAGAAAAATATTTAGGGATATATGTATTATTCGAGAGGAAAAGGAAAATAGAAAACAAAGAAAGCCGATTATTGCGATTAGTTTTACGATAACTTCTCTTAGTCAAAACAATATAAGCGATATGGCTGATGTATTAAATAATTACAAAGTTGACATAATGCAAGTTAATCACTTGTCAATGACGAATGAAGAAGAAATAAATTTAACCAAAAAAATGTTAGGAGTAGATCCCGATGCGGAATGGCCGGATTCGGAAGGGTTTATAACTGAAGAGCATGGAATCGATTCAAGAATTGTTATTAGAGAATTAAAAAAGCTTACATCTAAAGCTGGATTTGTTGTACGTCATAATCCGTATCTAACCGATGAGCAGATAGAAAAATATTATTCGGATGAAACATTTAGATTAAGGGCACAATGTTTTACTCCATGGTTCAAGGTCCAGATTAAGGCAAATGGTGATGTTACACCATGTTTTGATTTTAAAATAGGAAATATCAGAGATGAGAGTTTTGATGAAATTTGGTATGGACGAAGAATGACTGAATTTAGGACTGCGATTCAAAAATATGGTAATTTTCCATTTTGTGACAGAAAATGCTGTGATTCTCATTTCAAAGAGTATAAGGAAAAATGATTATATGGTGTTACTGTATGATCGATAGTGTAATTTTATTGAAAACTAAATGAGAAGATTTACTGAAATATGGTGAGAGAAGATTTGGAGTTTTTAGTAGTTGGGCGCGTCTTTAATGAGAAAAGAGAATGTTTTAATTTTGTATAAAGAAATTAGAAAAATTGTTTCCGAGGCAAAGCGGGTGGGAATGCGCATCGTTCTGCCCGATGTGAATCAGAGCGCGTTCCACTGCCAGGCCGAGAATGATTAAACACCGGAATCCGACCAATTGCCCCCTTCTGAAAGTCCTCCCGTCCGACCTTGGATGGCAATCCGGGTGGGATTCGTGGAGATCAAAGGGTTCAACAAGAAGACCATCCAGGCCGTTGTCGATGACCGAAAGCGGGGTGGCCCCTCAGGTCTCTTCAGGATTTGCTCGAGCGCGTTTCGATTCCGGAGGGAGACGGAACCCTTCTCATCAAGTCAGGTGCCCTCGATTCTCTCGAGCCCAATATGAGTCGTTCACAAGTGATGTGGACTCTTCTTGCCCACGTGCGGAGTCACTCCACCGTGGTCCAGAAGCAGGGCACCAGGGGCCATCTCTTTGCCTTTCATGGCAGAAACTACCCGGCGCCCCCCCTGTGAAGGATTACGATCTTAAGACACAACTCCGCCACGAGGCCGAGGTCCTGGGGTTTCTCATCAGCACCCATCCCCTAACCCCTTACGAACCAAAGCTCAGGGGGCTTCAGTAGATCCAAGCGAAAGACATCCAAAAATACGGTTGGCCAGGACGTCACCATGGTGGGGTGGTGCATCACGAGCCGAACCGTAATCACCACGCATGGCGAGCTCATGGAGTTTGTCTCCTTTGAGGCCGACTTTGACACTTGTTCTGTAAGGCATTGAAATCATTGAACCTAAAATTGGTTTTCGTTACTGCAGGTTCTGTAACTATCTAATTTTGCATGATTTTCTCTGGTCTCGGTACGCCGAGAGCAGAGAGGATCTTGTTGATCTTCTTATCGACCCGGTTGGTCATGGTGATCGCCTGGCCGTTGAGACAGCACTCGATGGTCTTGAGCTGGGAGAGCAGGGATAGCGCCCTGCGGGCACTGTAGGGTAAAGATGCTCTTTGACAGCTTAGTCCCACAAGCTTTTCCAGGAGATAGGCAAGCACACAGATAAACACATGAGCCCTCACTTAAACTCAATATGTTAGGCAAAACACCGCCCCATCTCTAAGAGGAAAGTGTCGAAGTTGGGTTAGAACCTTTTCGATTCGAACAATTAATTAGCCTTTTGGAAAATTATGACAAGTCATTGAAATTATAACAACTTTCTTTACAGAAAAGCGCGAAAGAGGGAAATCTTTTTCACTTTTTTGCACAGTAAACCCTATATTTTTGCCATTTTTTTACCTCCGTAAACCTCTTTTGAAGAGGCCATGGACCTCAAGCCCATGCCAGTCCTAGAGATCCT
>CAYFXR010000016.1:0-3925 GCA_964347155.1 uncultured Nitrospiraceae bacterium
CATCACAGATAAGGAGGGCTGCAATATCTGTCCCGAGCAATATTGCAGAGGGAAATGGAAGGAAGACAACTCCTGAATATATTCGTTCTTTATATGTAGGTTATGGTTCAAACTGTGAGTTAGAGACGCAAGTATTATTATCTGGAGACTTAGGGTATATTAAGTCTGAGAAATTAAAGGGAATTCAGGAAGCAATAGGAGAGGTAGAAAGGATGCTTAATGCACTAATAAAATCTCTGGAAAACAAACACTTGAACCCTTGAATCCTCGAATCCTTTCTAGCAACTAAATGGGAGAAGAACCTTAAATGTAAATAATGAAGAAACGGCTAATCAAATTTGTTATTAGCATTGTCTTTTGGGCATTGAGTTGGCTTATTGATCAGATGAGACGTATGATGGGGAAGGAATTGCCCGGCACCTGTGTTGTTCTATGCTATCATGCTGTGACTTCTGAACAACGTAATAGGTTTGCTCGGCAAATGGATGCTCTCATAAGATGGGCAAAGCCTATCTCAGCTGATGCTACGGGCCCGTTAAAAGGTGGAATTAATCACGTGGCAGTAACTTTTGATGACGGGTTTGTGAGTGTAATTGACAATGCAATTCCTGAATTAACTCAACGCAGTATTCCCTCGACCTTATTTATTCCTACAGGTTACTTAGGCCGGCATCCAATTTGGATAAATGAGGTGGGGCATGAAGATCGTCATGAAGTAATTATAACTGCCGGCCAGATAAGGTCTTTGAATAAAGAACTGATTTCGATTGGTTCGCACAGTGTTACACACCCTGATCTTTTACTTTTAAGCAAAGAAGATGCAAAAGAAGAACTGAGCGAATCCAAACTGAAACTTGAGGCAATAGTTGAACGTCCTGTTGGCCTGTTTGCTTTTCCACACGGAGCATACAACAAATCACTTGCGGAATTGTCAAGACAGGCCGGGTATAAGAGGGTTTTTACGATTATACCGAAACGTGCATTTTCGGAGATTAATGAATACGTAACAGGGAGAATTGATGTGTCGCCAAACGATTGGTTTCCTGAATTCAGGCTTAAAATGATGGGTGCCTACAGATGGCTTCCTATTGCATTTAACCTTAAGCGAAAGATGTATTTATTTTTAGGGCGGTATCTTGCTCTTAGTAAGGACAATGAATTTTCCTTAAGAACGATGGAAGATGCCGAAAATTAAAGGATATGAAAGGGAATTATAAGAGAGTCCGATATTGGATATGGAAAAAGAATATTCTGATTATAGTGTAGAGATTGATCAGCATGGGCATGCTGAATGGTCTGAACATTTGCAAAAATTTGATGATGCAACCCTCTATCAAACATGGTCTTATGGGACAAAGTCACAAGGGGGAAAAGAACTTAGTCATATATTACTCAAGCACCAAGGGAAAGTTGTTGCTATGGCACAAGTGAGAATCCTCAGGTTACCATTCATCAATCGGGGGATTGCCTATGTATATTGGGGTCCACTTTGGCGATTTCGTGGAAATTCTTGCGATAAAGACGTACTCTTTCGAATGCTCAAAGCAATGCAACATGAATATGTTGTCAAGAGAAAATTACTATTAAGAATTGTACCAAATATAAGGGAAAATCAGTTTGATGGTTTTGAATCAATATTTTCATCAGCAGGTTTTTCAATGTGTAAATCACTGGAGGGGCAATATACTTCTATCGTTGATTTATCTCCTCCTCTCAAAGAAATACGTAAACGTTTCAGAGCAAATTGGAGAAATCATTTAAAACAGGCGGAGAAAAACAATCTGAAAGTGATCGAAGGGAACAGCGACGAACTGTTTGAAAAGTTTAAGATTACATACGACGAGATGTTAGCCCGAAAGCATTTTACGGACACCGTTAATATTGACACATTTAGAGAAAGTCAGAAAGATCTACCAGAGCCTTTAAAGATGAAAATAATGGTATGCGAGTTTAAAGGTGAACCTGTCTCGGCAGTGGTTTGCTCGGTAATCGGGGATACCGGGGAATATCTTCTTGGAGCAACAAACAATGCCGGAATGAAGCTGAAGGGTTCCTATCTGCTACAATGGAGGATGCTTGAATGGCTGAAGAATCGCGGCTGTTGCTGGTATGATCTCGGGGGGATTGATCCTAAAAGGAATCCAGGAGTATATCATTTCAAGACCGGTTTTAGAGGCAATAATATCCGCTATATAGGACAATTTGAATCTTGTCAAAGCGTATCTAGTCTTATTTTGATAAAAATAGGCGATCGACTGCGAGTAGTTTCCCGGAGAATAAAAATAGGGCTAGAAGAGATACAAAACTTAGCAAATAAGAGGAATTCAGGAAATACCTCACAAAATACAGGTAACTTTAAAGGGGGAACCTTATACGAAAGGCTGCGTCTGAATAATTATATCTCTCATTTTATTTTATTGACTCTACGGAAATTCATATATAACAGGTCTATTGACAGGTAGGAATGAGAAGCTATCATTGTTCATTATCTTTTATCATCATGTAACTAAGGGGATTTTTACTATGAGGTTTACCTTTTGTCTTTCAAGAGGTGTCATATCATAATGAAGGATAAAATAAATAAGGTTTTGATTTGACATCAGATTTTACAATGGCTCCTATCTCAGGTAGGAGTTAGGCAGGGGGGGGCTTATGAAACCAACAAAATTAATAATAATATTTATAATCTTTTTTGTTGTGACATTAGTTTTTTGCGGCATAACAAATGTACAGCACGTTTTTGCTGCACAGTACCCTCAGAAGTTTCATGTAGAAGGCAATAAAATAGTTGATGAGCAGGGAATAGAAAGGATATTCAGGGGGATAAATCCTATAGATCCAGTCACACACGCCCTTGGAGGCGATAGTGACAATGGAGTGTGGAGCGAAACAGAGTTTGCGGAGATGGCCAAGTGGGGAGCAAAAATAATTCGTCTCAGCATACGTCCAAATAGTATTAGAAAATACGGTATAGAGTCATCTATTGCAGTAATTGATCAGGCTGCACAATGGGCTGCTAAATACAATATGTACATATACATTGACTATCATTCCATAGGTTTTCCTCCTACAGGGAATTATCCAAATAGAAACTATTATACTACAAAATCCGATATCAAGTCCTTCTGGAGGGATATATCTGATCACTACAAAGATGACAAGAGAGTGGCATTTTATGAAATATTCAATGAACCCTCTCTATCAGGTGGTGACAGAACACAGGACTGGCTGAGCTGGAGAGAATTTGCAGAAGAAATAATAGATACCATACGAGTAAATGATCCTGATAAACCTGTAATAGTCGGCGGGATTGACTGGGCATATGATTTATCGCGTGTTATGGAGTATCCTGTACGGAGGACGAATGTCATCTATGCAACACATCCATATCCAGGACAGGCAAACTGGGTAAGCTGGGATAATGCATTTGGCAACATAAAGGCAGTGTATCCGGTCTTTGCAACAGAGTTTGGATTTGCTCCACCAGGCAATGAATTTTCCGAAAATAAGTATCCCGGGCCTGAACGCTATCGGGATGCGGTAATAAATTATTTGGAGGAAAGGAAAATAAGCTGGACAGTCTGGTGTTTTTCCAGCACGTGGACACCTGCATTGTTAAGCGATATAAATTCATATATGCCAAGTGAATCTGGTGCGTTTTTCAAGAGCAAACTATTGGAATACCAGAACAAACCACTTCATTCCCTGACCGTTGAGAATGCAGGAGCAGGATCAGGGACGGTAACTAGTGTTCCTTCAGGTATAGACTGCGGCACGGACTGTTCAGATGATTATACCCAGGGCACCGTAGTGAAGCTGACAGCGACGCCTGGAGTCGGTTCCGAGTTTGCGGGATGGAGTGGAGATGCGGACTGTACAGACGGAGTGGTAACGGTGGATGGTGCGAGGAGCTGTACGGCAACGT
>CAYFXR010000017.1:0-12494 GCA_964347155.1 uncultured Nitrospiraceae bacterium
CAGATATATCCATGCAGATATCAACACGAGTAACATTGTCATTATTAGAATTACATATGGTGGAAGGTCAACGTATACAATCTTTTCCACATAATGAATGATGTATGAACCGTGATAGATTGAAGACGGATCATGTATCCTTCTGAGCCAGACTTCAAGATACGTTAGGGGACAATACCAGCCGAAAGCCTGTATGAGAATGGCAAAGAATATGCCGATGATATGAACTCTCTTGACCCATGTATATCTCCTGCCAATAAATGCACCAAAGATCAGGAATACAATCCAGAGGAAATGAAGAAAAACCACAATATCCGCAGCTATGAGATAAAACATAATAATCAACCACGTAAGCAGCAGGCAGTAAGGAGTAAGCTGTTCATAATCCAAGAGGCAATTGCATATCCATTACTTTTCTGAAGCTTTTTCTGTGTATAGGACATGGCCCGTGCAATTGTAAGCTCTTGATATGTTCTTTCGTGGAATATCCCTTATGCTTTTTAAAATTATAAAAGGGATACTTCTCATGGTAGTCAAGCATCATATCATCTCTTACAACCTTCGCAACGATAGATGCTGCCGCTATTGAAGCACTTACAGATTCGCCTTTTACTATTGCATACTGCTTCACATCAACATTCTGCAGCTTCACAGCATCTATTAACAGAATATCAGGTTTTATTCTTAAATCTTTCACAGCAAGCTCCATTGCACGTTTTGTAGATTGCAGTATATTAATCCTGTCTATTATATCCACTTCAATTATTCCCACACCAACATCAACAGCATTTTGAACAATCTTCCAGAAAACTCTTTTCCGCTTTTGCTCAGTAATTTTTTTTGAATCTCTGATACATTCCATAATAAGTCCGGAAGGCAGTATTACCGCAGCAGCAACAACAGGTCCAGCCAGTGGCCCTCTGCCAGCTTCATCAAGTCCTGCAACTAACGCGTATTTTTGTCGAATTTTTTCATCATGTAAAAAGATAGATTGGACAGTTTTCGTTGATAGAGGTTCTTTTGAAGGCATTTCCAATGAAAAGTCCGTTATACGTTATAAGTTATATATTATATGTTATTTGGACTACACAATAGCCTTTTTGTGCTCTCAACACATAAATCTAATAACGTGTAACCTATAACATTTAACAATTATTTCCTGACAAATGTCTTTTCCTTAACTTTAGCAGCTTTCCCCTTTTTGCCACGGAGGTAATAAAGCTTTGCTCTCCTCACATGTCCATGTTTCACAACTTTTATCTTCTGTATTAAGGGAGAATGAAGAGGAAATATTTTCTCTACACCGATACCATATGATATTTTTCTTACCATAAACGTTTCACGTGTACCGCCGCCTCTCCTCGCCATTACAATACCAGTAAATGTCTGTACCCTTTCTTTCTCACCTTCCTTAATCTTCATACTTACACTAACCGTATCCCCGATCCTGAACGGCGGTAAATCCCTTTTATAACCTTCTTCTATTACTTTTATGGCATCCATTTTACTCCTCCTCAATCTCAGAAAGTATCTTTTTATCTAAATCTGAAAGCACAACCTTTTCGATAAGATCAGGCCTTATTCTCATTGTCTTTCTCAATGCCTCTTTTCTCCTCCAATGCCATATTTCCTTATGATTTCCGGAAATAAGCACCTGTGGAACTTTCAGGCCTCTAAATTCTCTCGGTCTCGTATAATGGGGATAATCAAGCAACCCCCAAGAAAACGATTCGTCTTCTACAGAGCGTTTATCACCGAGAGCACCGTGAATTAGTCTTGTCACCGCATCAATAATAACAAGTGCCGCCAGTTCTCCTCCTGTTAACACATAATCTCCAATTGAGACCTCTTCGTCTATCAGGATTTTCACTCTTTCATCAATGCCTTCATAGCGTCCACAAATAAATACGAATCTCTGTTTTTCTCTTGAGTAAGTTTCAGCTATCTTCTGATTAAACGGCCTTCCCTGTGGACTCAGGAGAATAACCTTTCGTGTCTCTCCGTCTTCTCTAAGAAAATCCATTGCCCTGAATATCGGCTCAGGTTTAAAAACCATGCCTGCTCCTCCTCCAAAAGGATAATCGTCAACCGACCTGTGTGGGCCTGATGCGAAATCTCTGATATTGTAGATTTTCACGTCAAGCAAATCTTTTTCACGGGCCCTTTTTAAAATACTTTCGTTAAGATAGGCAGTTAATATATCGGGGAAGAGCGTTAGAACATCACATTTCATTTTCAGGACAAAAGACTATTTTAAAGGAAAAGTGTGTATCCCTTTTTCATATCCATCACCCAGCACCCTAATGTTAAGAATCCAGTTTCTATGATATTCAGATTACTCCAATATCTCCAGGACACAACGCTTACCGAGCTTTGTACCAGCAGCACTTAAAATAGTTCTCATTGCTCGAGCCGTTTTGCCCTGTTTTCCTATAACCTTTCCAAGATCACTTGTAGCAACACGCAATTCAAAAACAGTGGTTCTTTCCCCGTCTACTTCGGCAACTGAAACATCCTCCGGTTTATCTACCAGAGATTTCGCCATTTGCTCAATAAGTAGTTTCATCATATCAACCTCCATTTGCATATAGGTTGTCTTCTACATACCAGAAATTTTCAAAAGTTTTTTCACAACAGAAGTTGGTTGTGCTCCACAGCCAAGCCAATATTTCGCCCTTTCAGTGTCAATTTTTATCTCGGATGGGTTCTGCAATGGATCATAGGTTCCTATAATTTCTAAAAAAGGCCCGTCTCTTCTTCTCCGTGAATCAGTTACTATTACCCTGTAAAAAGGTCTTTTCTTTGCACCTTTTCTTGTCAATCTTATCTTTACCAAATTACTTCCTCCACATCTAATTAAATTCTAATAATACAGTATACATAATTAAGTATTCAAGCTTGAATATTCAATAATTATATCGAATTTTTATATATTTAAAATTTGACATCGTCCCAAGTTTGTATGATGACAATAACATTGTTTAAGTTTTTTACTTTATAAGCAAACGCTGTCATTCCCCGACTTGATCGGGGAATCCAGTGTTTTTATATATGGTTCCCCGTTTTCACGGGGACACGTCTGGATTGTCCGGTCAAGCCGGACAATGACATTTTTGATAAACATGTTCTCTTATAGGTGCTACAATCATACAAGTTTGGGACAAGTTCTAAAATTTAAATTGCGGCAACCCCAGTCCCTTGCCGCGTTTAAATTTTTTCAACATCTTCTTCATTGCGAGATGCTGCTTAACCAACTTATTTACTTCAGCAACCGTAGTCCCACTTCCAGCAGCAATTCTCCTCTTTCGACTGCCGCTAAGTATAACATAATTTTTTCTTTCCTGCACCGTCATTGAATTTATTATTGCCTCAATCCTCATAAATGCCCTATCATCAATATTAACTCCCTTTAACTGTTTGCCCAGACCGGGGATCATGCTGAGAATATTCTCAAGAGGTCCCATTTTCTTAATCTGTCTTATCTGATTTTTAAGATCTTCAAAAGTAAACTTGTCTTTCTTGAGTTTCTCTTCTAATTTAAGCGCGTCTTCCAGATCAACTGCTTCCTGGGCCTTTTCCACAAGGCTAACTACATCACCCATGCCAAGTATCCTTGAGGCCATTCTCTCCGGATGGAAAGGTTCAAGGAAATCAATCTTTTCGCCGACACCGATAAACTTAATCGGTTTTCCGGTTACCGAAACAATCGACAGCGCAGCACCACCCCGGGCATCTCCATCCATTTTTGTGAGAATAACCCCCTGAAGATCAAGTCTTTCATTAAAGGATTTTGCAATATTTACCGCATCCTGTCCTGTCATGGCATCAGCAACAAGTAGTATTTCCTTTGGTTCTGCCTCTTTCTTTAAGTTCTCAAGCTCCTCCATCAGCTGCTCATCAATATGAAGTCTTCCTGCCGTATCAAGTATCAAAATATCCCTTCCTTCGAGATTCGCTTCTTTCTGTGCTTCAGGGAAAATCCTTACTGGATTGTCTCCTGGATGAGTTGCATATACGGGAGCATTAATTTGAGAGCCAAGTGATTTCAGTTGATCAATAGCAGCAGGCCTGCCTGTATCCAATGCAACAAGCATAGGCCTTCTTCCATCTTTTTTAAAGTTATTTGCAAGCTTCGCAGCTGTTGTTGTTTTACCTGAACCGTGGAGACCTACAAGCATAATAACCGTAGGGGGGTTCGGAGCAAGGTTAATCTTACTGTGCCCGCCACCCATAAGAGCACAGAGTTCATCATTAACGATTTTTACGACCTGCTGTCCAGGAGTAATACTTTCAATTACCTCTTTTCCTACAGCCCTTACCTTAACCTTTTCAACAAAGTCCTTCACTACTTTGAAGTTGACATCAGCTTCGAGAAGGGCCATCCTGATTTCCTTTAGAGCAACAACTACATCTTCCTCTTTGAGAAATCCACGGCCCTTTAATTTTTTAAAGATACCTTCTAATCTATCTGATAATGATTCAAACATATTAAGCTCTTAGCTTTAAGCTGTAAGCAAATAGTTTTCATTTTCTTTTATTATGTTCCTGACCGCTACACACTTACAGCTAACCGCTTATTTAAAAATTCTCCTCTATATATTTTTCTGCTGCTATGGCAGCTGTGGCACCGTCCCCAACAGCAGTTGCAATCTGTTTTAAAGGCTTAGACCTTACATCACCTGCCGCGAATATACCCGGTAAAGAGGTAGACATATTCTCATCAGTAATTACATAATTGGCTTTATCGAGATCTGCAAGGCCTACAAGAAAATCCGTGTTTGGATTGTAACCTATATAAATAAATACACCATGAACATCAAGAACTGATTTTTCTTCAGTCTTGACATTTTTTACATGCAGAGCTTTTACTCCATCATCACCAGCTATTTTTTCTACAACAGAATCCCAGACAAATTCGATTTTCGGATTGGAAAAAGCCCTCTCCTGTAATATCTTTTCTGCCCTGAGTTCGTCTCTTCTGTGAATTACGTACACTATATCCGCAAACTTTGTGAGAAAGATCGCTTCTTGAACTGCTGAATCTCCTCCCCCAACAACTGCAATTTTCTCACCTTTAAAAAATGCTCCGTCACAGGTAGCACAATAAGAAACACCTTTACCCCGAAACTTGTCCTCTCCTTCTACCTTCAAATCCCGTGGATGTGCTCCCGTAGCCAGTATTATGCTTTTAGATCCATAGGATAGATCACCCTCAAGTGTTACATGCTTTATTCTGTCATTCATGGAGATTTTAGAAACCGTGCCCTGAATAATTTCAAGTCCAAACTTTTTTGCCTGCTTTTCCATTTTTTGGGCGAGTTCAGCCCCCAGAATTCCCTCTTCAAATCCTGGATAATTCTCTACCAACTCAGTGGTCGCAACCAGACCGCCTGTCAAGCCTTTCTCAATAAGCAGGCTCTTAAGTTTTGCCCTGGAAGCGTAAAGCCCTGCTGTTAGACCAGCAGGGCCTCCGCCAATAATGATAATGTCATAAATCATTTATCCGATCAGGGAATCAATTTTCGATTTAAGCTGAGCTTTCGGTACAGCCCCAACTATCTGATCCATAACCTTACCCTCTTTAAAAAACATAAGAGTAGGTATACCTCTAATATTATAGCGGCTTGCAAGATCAGGGTTTTCATCTGTGTTTACTTTAGCAAATGTCATTTTGCCTTCATATTCCTTGGCAAGCTCTTCAACAACAGGAGCTACTATTTTACATGGTCCACACCATGTTGCCCAGAAATCTACCATCACAAGGCTCGACGATTTAAGAACAACCTGATCAAAAGAATCAGTACTCACAATTGTAACCAAATCCGACATTTAATAGTCCTCCTATACATTTGTAAAAATTATATAATATACTCTATCTATTCGCAGCATATAAATTATATTTATTCGGTAATGTCTTTGTCAATTTTTGCGATAAAATAAGCATATCTTTTCCCGTGATAAACAGCCGAAGTGATTTGTAAGGAGGTGAAACTGCACGATAAAATTCATTGCGACTTGTAATCAATGTGTACTATTATAATCAATATAATCAGAGAGAAGCTAAGTAAATCTTGATGTCTTTACTTTAAAAGACCCCCTTGAAGATATAGAGACTGACATTATAATAGCTCGTTAAAAATCAGTGTGATCAGATATATCAGGAGGTATGAATGTCAGAAATAAAAAGTCATGAAACAAATCCTCTGCCCGGAATTGATTATTCAGAAATCCACATTCCTGATGAAAATATCCTGGGAACAGGAATCTTTACAACAGTTTTAGAATCAAAAGCAATAGCTAAAATTAACCCTATCATTAGTTCAATTATTAATGTGCCGATATTTCAATTAATGGTTAGCATTAACTCTGTTGAAAGCGAGATTACTGTTTTACTTGGCAAAGCAGATAACAGTCCTGCACTTTCACGTAAGATTTTCATATTACCGAAAAAATTTGATATATCCAATAAACATCAATTTGATGTGATCTTCAAAGACTGGGAAATAAAAGATTTGAAGATGAACGGGAATAAACTGCAAATTGCAGATTAAAATCTGGTCTTGAAGATTTCACATGATTCAAAAAAATTACAACAGAAATACAGCATCTTCTCTATATCCTGACTTCCCAGTTTATTACAGTAACAAGCATCAGAAGGTTCTTCGATACAGGGGCAAAATCTTTTAATGACAGGTTGCTCTTTTACTTTAACTTCTTGCATTATTATTCCCCCCTTCTTAATATTCTCAATTTTTAATTACTACCAAGATAAAGCACACTATTCCCCTTTATTCTTTATGTACGGACAATATTGATTGTTTCTTTAATAATACAGGAAAATTAATAAGAAAAAAGTGATTTCAATCACAATAAAAATGACCGGATGACAAAATGATTAAAGCGCGAAAATCATTCAAGAGTAGAGAAAAACTATCTCTTTTTTAATGCATCCTCAACTGTCTTAATCGCACAAAATTCTCCGCACATACTGCAGACTTGTGATTCTGTCGGGGGAACTTCTGAACGCCATTTCCTTACCTTTTCAGGATCAAGGCTCAGGGCTATCTGTCCGTTCCAATCAAGCGCCTTTCTTCGCTTTGACATTTCAATATCAACATCTATCGCACCCTTGACACCCTTGGCAATATCCGCTGCATGTGCTGCAATCTTTGAAGCAATAACACCATCCTTTACATCTTCAATATTTGGTAGCCTGATGTGTTCGGAGGGGGTTACATAACATAGAAAGTCAGCACCAGCTGCACCTGCAAGAGCACCTCCAATTGCTGCTGCAATATGGTCATAACCCATTGCAATATCAGTTACAAGGGGGCCAAGAACATAAAAAGGTGCACCCCTGCATATCTCTTTCTGCATTTTTATATTCAGCTTAACCTGATTAAGCGGAACATGTCCTGGACCTTCTATGATAACCTGTACCCCGGTTTCAATCGCCTTATCCCTTAATTCTCCAAGGGTTATGAGTTCATTTATTTGTGTTCTGTCAGTGGCATCAGCTAGACATCCGGGTCGAGCACCATCACCAAGACTCAAGGTAAGATCAAATTTCTTAGCAATCTCAAGAAGTCTGTCATAATATTCATAAAGTGGGTTATCTCTGTCATTGTAGATCATCCATTCAACAAGGAAAGCGCCTCCACGACTTACAATGTCAAGAATTCTCCCATCTTCTCTCAATGTCTCTATTGTTTTTCTTGTAATCCCACAGTGGACAGTAACAAAATCAACGCCCTCTTCCGCATGTTCTTTAATGGTTTGAAAAAGATCATCAATGCTCATCTTTGCAATAGATCCTTTATCTTCAGCCGCCTTTGCTACCGCTTCGTAAATAGGAACTGTTCCAACACAAATAGTTGACTTTCTGAGAAGCAGTCTTCTGATATCCTTTATCGTACCTCCTGTTGAAAGATCCATTACAGCATCAGCACCGTACTTAATGAGCACATCAAGCTTTTGCATCTCTTCATCAAAAGAAATTTTGTCCTTCGAAGTGCCGATATTGGCGTTAATTTTTGTCTTTAAACCCCTTCCTATGCCTAACGGTTTTATATTATGCCTAACATTTTTTGTAACAACGGTCAGACCTTCAGCAATGTCTTCTGAAAGTTGCCCGGGTTCAATACATTCAGCAGCTGCAATCTGTTTCACTTCATCGGTAATTATTCCTTTTCTTGCAAGTTCGATCCTTGTATGTTGGAAAGCTTTACCCATAAATTCTCCTTAAATAAATTGTTTAAACCTAAATTGAGCGATTTAATTTCATAAAGATGTGCGAGGCAGGTGAAAAAATTGAATTTTTGAACCTGCATTGCACATCCAGTCATATAAGAATCGCTCAATTTAGTTAAAGTAGTTCAACATAGTTCAATAATTGTTCAAGATCGTAAAACAAACAATGTTAAACTACTTTGAACTACTTTGGACAATTTTGAACTAGGTTTCATATTCTTTTAATACGTGCGTTATATCCTTCGCTTTCTGTTGTATACTGTCGGCCTTGAAAATTTCTGATATCATTGCTACTCCATAAGCGCCTGCACCTTTTACTTCCCCTATCCTGTTGCTTTTTATTCCGCCTATTGCAAAAACGGGAATCTGTATTTTTCTACTGACACTTTTTAAAATTGTAATGCCTAAGGGATCACCGTACTTTAATTTTGACGGTGTTCTGTATACAGGACCAAGGGTTATAAAATCAGTTCCACCCTTTTCAGCCTCCTTAGCCTCTTTTAATGAATGCGTTGAAACTCCGATCATAAGTTTTCTCTTTACCAAATTTTTTACGGCATGAACGGGAATGCTATTTTGAGTGAGATGAACACCGTCTGCGCCAACAGCTAGTGCTATATCAAACCTGTCGTTGATAAAAAGTTTTGCTTTATATTGTCTTGTTAAATCCCTCATTTTATATGCAAATTTTAAAAGCTCCTTTGTGCCTAAATCTCTCTCTCTTAACTGTACCGCCCTAACTCCACCTTTCAAAGCCTGTCTCACAGCAGTTAACAAGTTGCGAGTTGCGAGTTGCGAGTTGCGAATTTTTATCAACTGTTTTCTATCAGTTATTAGATATAGATTAAAATCTATTAACTCCGAACTCATAACTCCGAACTCTAAACTCTCTTACAGCATGCCTTCAATCGGACTGCTTGCTGTCGCGTAAAGTTTCCTCGGAATCCTGCCTGCTTTATATGCCAGACGACCTGCGATAACAGCATGTTTCATTGCTTCTGACATTGCAATAGGATCTTGTGCTCCCGCTATTGCAGTATTAAGCAAAACCGCATCACATCCAAGTTCCATAGCAACTGCCACATCAGAAGCCGTACCGACACCGGCATCAACAATAACCGGTACTTTTGCCTGTTCAAGTATTATTTTTATGTTAAAAGGATTCCGTATACCAAGCCCTGACCCTATTGGTGCAGCAAGCGGCATTACAGCAGCAGCTCCCGCATCCACCAGCATCTGAGCCATAACAGGATCATCATTTGTATAGGGAAGAACAATAAACCCTTCTTTCGCAAGAATCTCCGTTGCTCTTAAAAGGCCGCATGTATCCGGGAATAGTGTCTCTTTATCACCAATAACCTCCAGTTTTATCAGGTCAGAAACGCCAGCCTCCCGTGCAAGTCTAGAATATCTTAATGCATCCTCAACTGTGTAGCATCCCGCTGTATTGGGGAGTATTTTATATTTTTTGGGGTCAAGGTAATCCAGTAGATTTTCTGAATTTCTGTCAAAGATATTTGTCCTTCTTACAGCAACGGTAACAACATCAGCTCCGGATGCCTCTACTGCTTGCCTTGTTTCCTCGAAATCCCTGTACTTTCCGGTTCCGACCCAAAGTCTCGAACGAAACTTAATTTCCTTAATCACTAATGTATCATCCATTCTCAATCCTTTCTACTTTACTATTAATCTTGCCATCTCAGACCAGACTCCTAAAATCCTTATTTGAAATTTGTAATTTGTTATTTATTATCCTCCTCCCACAAAATTCACTATCTCCACGGTGTCTCCCTCTTTCAGAACATGTTTTTTAAAATCATGTTTTTTTAAGATATTCAAATTAACTTCTACCGCAACCCCTGCAGATTCAATCTGCAAATCTTCAAGAAGACCTGCAACTGTACGATTGTCTTTGATATCAGTCTCGTTTCCATTGAGTATTAATTTCATTTTCTTCACTCCTACAGCTTATAGCTGAATGCTAACAACTTATGGCTATATATGTATATCTCTCTTTCCTTCCTCGATAAGCTTAAATTTCTCTGATAGTCCATTACAGCTTTTCGTTATTTCTTCTTTTAGCTTTCTTGATAGCCTTTTCTTCACCGTATCTGATGCAAAGTCTTCCACATATTCCTTGAGAGACAATAGGGCATTTTCATGACAGAAGTTTTTAATGATCTTTCCTTCTGCAAGATGTTTAAACCTCCCACCACTTCTTCCTTCTCTGTAACATGACGTACAAAGACTTGGGATAAGTCCAAGGCTTGTGATTTTCTCTATCATCTCTTCAAGACTTCTTTTATCACCTATTTCAAATTGTTCGGTATCACCTTCTTTAATATAGCCCCATGGGCTGGTCCTTGATCCGGCTGAAATCTGGGATGCCCCGACTGTAAACACCTCATCTCTCAGTATAGCCGGCTCTCTTGTAGAAACAACAATACCCACATAGGGGAGAGCAAGCCTATAAACGGCTATAATCTTTTTAAAGTCCTCATCTGAAACCCTATACCTTGAATAATCTACCTGAGAACCCTGTGCGGGCTGGAGCCTTGGTACAGATAAGGTATGAGGGCCAAAACCGTATTTTTTTATAAGTCTCCGACAGTGTGCAATCAACGCAGCTACATCCCATCGCCAGTCATAGAGACCAAGAAGCACACCCATTCCAACGTCTTCAAAACCAGCCTCTATTGCCCTGTCCATCACACCAAGCCTCCATGCGTAGTCAGCTTTTGCTCCAGCAGGATGCATAAATCTATACGTTGGAATATGATAGGTTTCCTGAAAGCACTGATATACACCCACACCGCATGCTTTTAGCCTTTTAAAATACTCAACACTCAGAGGGGCTACGTTTGCATGCAAAATGCGTATATCCGTATTGCTATAAACTGCATCAATAATTTTTTCTAAATAATCCACTCCCGATCGCTTTGTATGTTCGCTTGCAACAAGCAACAGTCTTTTATACCCTCGCCCTGCAAGTAATGACGCCTCCTCCACAACCTCATCCACAGTCAGACTCTTTCTTTTTGCTTCTTTGTTACCTCTTCTAAAACCGCAATAGAGGCAGTCATTCATACATTCATTAGAAACATAAAGAGGGGCAAACAGAACGATTCTTTTACCATATACTTTTTCCTTGACCCTGCGTGCTGTATCAAGGACCTCAGACCACAGCTCATCATCTCTTAGCTCTAAAAGCGCGGAAACCTCCGAGAGGTTTAAGACCTCCATATCCAAAGATTTTGCAAGAATATCTCTGATATAGGAGGAATCCGATTTTATGACTGTCTTATATCTCATCTTTTGTTAAAATAAAAAAAACCGTCTTCCCTAGGTGAAACATGCCTTAGGAAATACGGTTTATTTTTTTATTACTTCCTTCCCTCCGCTGGTATTAGCCAGGTCAGGTTCAAAGGGTCTCCCCGGTTCATCGGGAACTCTCAGGCACAACCTCCCCTAGGACATAATAAGTATACTTGTTCATAATAAAGGGTGTCAAGTAGCAAGGTCAAATTTGTTCTGATTTTAAAGAATTGAAATTTTTATGATGAGAGGTTACAGATTTACGATAGTATTTTAAACTTTCACCTCCGTCATCCACATTCCATGAGCACTGCAATGACTGATAACAGTAATAACACCTGAAGTCACATGGTTAAGGGTAATATTTGATGCGGGATTCATCTTTTGACATTTTAAATTAATTCTTGCGATACATCTTTTGCTGAAATTATATTCATTAAGATAAAAATCTATAAAAATAATCTGGTCATCAATTTCCATACTATGCTCAATCTCTCCGACCTTTACACGGACATTAATATATTTACAGTTCTGAATTGAACGATACTCTTTTGAAATATTGACAACAGGAAAATGTTTTTTTTCAAATTCACTTAAATATTCATAATCTCTTACAGTTTTTATTGCGTTAGGATCTTCGACAAAATTATCGATTAACGATTTACAAAAAGGACAACTTATTGGTGCTTGATCAAATGCAATATAATTACAAACATTGCAAATAAATATTTTTATTGCTTCGTCTTTAATTTCCAAATCCTTGGCTTGGTTCATTCTTAGAATTTTTAACAATTCTAAATACTCCATAGGAGGATGTATTAGCTCAACACCCATTCCATCATATTTATCTTCTGCCTTTGATAATCTACTCACTCTGACAGGAACTTCTAAAACCTTTTCTCTGAGCGGTATAAAAATATCTAAATTTG
>CAYFXR010000018.1:0-4485 GCA_964347155.1 uncultured Nitrospiraceae bacterium
CTACTCCCTACTCTTTACTCTTTACTCTTTACTCTTTACTCTTTACTCTTTACTCTTTACTCTTTACTCTTTACTCTTTACTGACTTTATAGTCCCATCTTTTTTAATGCGTCATCTCCCGCGTCTCTCGTTTCCGGTGCCTCATCCGGAAGATAAAGCATAACACCGCCTTTAACAGGTCTGACAACTATCTTTCCTTCCTGAGCAAGTTTATTTGTAACTTCAACAGGATTTTCACCATTAAAATATTTTTTAAAGGCATTATTGAATCCGGAATAAACAGAATGAATTCCTTTATATCCGTCTTTTCTGAGACTGACAATAGCCTTTTTTATAAACTCCTCATGACTCAATTTTCCTGACATAATTTCCTCCTTTTTATTAATTTTTTTGAACTGCCAGAAAAACAAAATTCATTTTTCAGTAGTTTTACCCCTTTAGAAAACTCCGCCATTAATGGCGGTACTACTGTAAGTACTTATATTAATTCCCTTTTGAGGGCAGGGTTTAAAGCCCCATCCTTCTAACGGGGTTTATTTATATAAAGTACTACTTCAAGCCATAAGATTCTTTGTTAAAGCACTATTCAAGCACTGGAGTTTCTTCAATCTTTATATTGGAATTAAAAGTAATATCTTTTTGCTTCCTTAATTCATCAATTCTTTTGAGCGGTCTCTCCAGCATGTTGCTTCTTGTAGTAATAAGGGTATCATATTCCTTTTTGGCGGCATCCAGTTTTTCACCCATAATTTTAAATCTGTCCTTGTACGTATTCCACTGCTTTGAAAATTCACCAAGAAGTTTAAGCATTTCTGAGGCAGTCTTTTCAAGGTTAAAGTTCTCTATTGCCTGTCTGATAACTGCAAGAACAGCATAGAGCGTAAAAGGAGAACATAAAATAACTTTCTGTTTTAATGCCTCATCCATAATAGTTGTATCTGCTTCGTTAATAAAACTGTACACCTGTTCATTAGGAATAAAGACAAGTACGTAATCAACGGTATTGTCGGAAGGGTTAATATAATCACGAGTTGTTACCTGTTTAATCATTATTTTGGTGTTCTTCAGAAGTTCGTCTTTATAGCGTTTCCTTTCATGTTCTGATTGTGCATTAAGATAGTATATATAGTTATCCAATGGAAATTTAACATCCATGTTTATCTTCAATTTGTTGGGCATAAAAAATGTATAATCAGGTCTGCCAGATGAGCCCTCAAGTGTCTTCTGTTTGATATAGTTAACTCCTTCAACCATTCCTACCAGATTGATAATATCTTCTGCCATACGTTCTCCCCACTCACCCCTTTTTTTAGAACTTGCAAGCGCCTGTTTGAGATGCTCTGTTGTATCTCTCAATTTCAATGTTACATCCTCATGTTTCTTTATAAGAGTAGAAACCTCTATGTTTCCTTTGCTCACATCTTCAATCTTTTGCTTGACATCAGAAAGTGTCTTATCCATTTCCTCCAGACTTTTATCGATGAGGGCCTTCTTGCCTTCAAGTGCTTTTGTGCCTTCAACAGTCTGTGATTTGAGTTTTTCTTCAGCTAGTTTCAAAAATTCGTCAGAACTTTTTGACAATGCCTTCAAAGAAAGGGCATCAAATTTATCTAAAAGCTCTTTCTCTATTGTCTGAAGATTTTTTTCAGCCTCATGATATTGTGCTTCACGGGTAGCTCTTATTTCTGATTCATTTTTGAGTTCATTTTGAACTTGAGTCAGTTCCTGTTTCGTCTGTTCAATTTGTTGCCTGAGTTCACTGTTTACTGCCTCTGCGCTTCTTGCTTTCCCTTCAAAAAGAGCAATTTTTTTTGAGAAAAAAATGTAGACGATAAGCCATGCAAGCATCCCCCCGATTACAAAACCCAGAACCAGTAGACTTATATTTATTGCCATTGTTATTTAAGCATCCGTGGTTTTATTATCCAATCTATTGCCCAGGTGCCATCATCAGACTTTTTCAGGCATACAATACTTCCCATCTCGAAGTTTACCACACCCTTTTCCTTGTCTCCGCAAAGTATTAATGATGAAAGTTTGGCCATATGGGGCAGATGCCCTACCAACATCATATCGTCATTCAATCTAGAAATACGCTCAAACCAGATTTCAGGGTCATCCATTGGTTTTAATCCATCTGATTCCAACACTCCCATATCGGCCGTAATATGGTCTGATAATATCTGTGCTGTCTGAAGAGCCCGCATCTTCCCGCTGTGAACTATCTGGTGCGCTGAAACATTTATCTCCCTTGCAAAAACAGCAATCTTCTTAATATTTTCAATTCCCCTCTCTGATAAAATACGCGATGGGTCTTCCTCTTCACTCAAAGCCTCTGCATGCTGTACAAGGTAAAGAAGCATAATAACCTCCTTTGGCTATAATTTTATTTTAACAATCCTTTGTACTTTGATTTTCCCTGCCTATCTTTAATAGCGCTTTCATGGCATATTTTTTACCCGAGGTTTTTTATTCTCCAATAACATTCCAGCAGCCTTACAGAATTTTATATCCCAGGGTTAAATCTTGCAAGTTTTCCCTGACCTTCTTTTACGAGCCTTCCCAAAACTCCTTAAGACCCAAATTAATTGCTATTACCTTACAATTTTTCATATATCCAAACCCGCCCTCCGTTTCTTATTTCATCTACCCTTCTCACAAGTCTTTTTTTGTGGAGATTTAACAGTCTCGTGCCGCTTGTGTTTGCCTCAAGCTTCATGATTTTCGAGATGTCTTTGGCTGTTATTTTATTTTTTTTTACAATAGTTTCCAGCGTTTCTTTTAGGTAATGATTCAAGTTGCCAAGAAGTGTTCTTTCACCGTTTTTCATTTCTGCTATAACAGCCAAATCCTTTCTCTCAAGAGCCACTTCTATGTTTTCTTTCTGATTATCATTCAGGCCTGTTAAAAGTACGTATTTGTCTCCATATTCTCCGCTGATGAGACGGGAGATGATTTTAGCCACAATTTCATCAGCACAGGAATAATCAATAATACCAATTTTTGAAAAATCAAGAGCAATAACAGTTCTTTCTTCTTCCTTCTCGATATCGCTCTCAATTCGCTCCCGTATCACCTGGCCCGACGGTCTTGTAACAAGATCGCTTGAACCGTTTTTGAGTTCTTCTTTAAGGAGGTTATATAGGTTATAGGTAGTCATATTAAAGAAGTTTATTTATAAGATGATCAAAACCAGTAATTTCCTCCCACCCGTGTTTTTTAACTGCAACATCTCCATCCAAGTAATAATATATTTTTCCCTCTATTTTTGAAGTGTTACCTTTATCATAATATTCGTTAAGAAATTTATGAATTTGCTTTTCCAAACTCTTTTCAGTCTTTGCGTAAAAAGCTTTTTCAAACATTTGACCATACATACCACTTACAAACTCAAAAGTCGCAAGATATAATTTTTTGCCATTTGAAGTAATAGCACTTTTATCACACATAATAGATTCCTTCAACATATTTCTGCAAAATTGTCCTTATACCCCCTCACCCTAACCCTGAACCGTCATGGTTCAGGGCTAACCCTCTCCCCCGGGGAGAGGGGATTCAGATTCTCAAGAAGGGCATATGTCTTTTAAAAAACACTTTAAATTCTCTTTGAAATTCATCGCAATACATAATGGTTTGATGTAGGGGTTATTTTGTGATAATTTCTCACTATACTCCATCCTTTAGCAGTCAAACGGTACTTATCCTTAACACCGTTGTCAAGCAATTCTGTATTCTTTAAGTATCTTATGAAAGAGCCGAACTCTCCCGGATTACAGCAATATCCCAGAGTATAGTCAAGTCTTTCAGAAATGATAATTTCCATTCCAGGATACAATGACATGTTCGCTAGATTTATCAAAATCTTATTTATTTTATTAAACGGATTTCTGGGTGCCTGTTCAGTAACAAGTATTATGATTTCAAAGGTTAAAATGGGAAGCTCACGATTTGCTACTTTTAACTCTCTGGTATATCCTGAAATAAGATGTTTCTGACTTTTTATTTTACGAAATATATTTTCAATATCTCTTAATATTTCTTCATGTATAATAAATTCCCCACATATTGGACAGTCAAACCTCTTAAACCCATTTTTGATAACGTGACCTTTAGTTTCAATATATTCACACAAAGTACAAGACATAATTAAACCCCCTTAAGCATTTATAATTTCGGTTCTTCTCCCATTTAGTTGCTAGAAAGGATTCAAGGATTCGAGGATTCAAGGGTTCAAGTGTTTGTTTTCCAAAGATTTTATTAGTGCATTAAGCATCCTTTCTACCTCTCCTATTGCTTCCTGAATTCCCTTTAATTTCTCAGACTTAATATACCCTAAGTCTCCAGATATTAATACTTGCGTCTCTATCTCACAGTTTGAACCATAACCTACATATAAAGAACGAATATATTCAGGAGTTGTCTTCCTTCCATTTCCCTCTGCAATATTGCTCGGGACAGATATTGCAGCCCTCCTTATCTGTGATG
>CAYFXR010000019.1:0-4201 GCA_964347155.1 uncultured Nitrospiraceae bacterium
GAGAGGATAAGCCTGGGTGATTTGTGGCTCTTTTGGCCCCTCGAACGGCTTCGGGGACACATCCCTACGCCTTCAAGCTGTCCTTGACAAATTCTTGAGTCGTGACTTACTATTCCTCACGATTCTTTGTTGGAAAATCAAGGCATATATGTTCACTAGGTCTGTGCAGCCGAAAAGCAAATTCTTATTCCTTAAGAACATTAAACGAAAGAGCAAGGCCCAGGGATCTTTATGATCTATACTTAATCTTTAAAAAATACAGATTAGATTTAAGTGAAGTCGTTAATATTTTGAAACAAAAGGAATTATTTAAGGAGCTTACCCAGGAAAGCTTAATAGAAAATACAAATATCGCACTCGAATCTTATGAATCAGAATTAGACAGTCTTTACTATAGAGAGACGATACCAAAGGAAAGCATAAAAGAGATGGTTTCTAAAATTATATTAGAAATCTAAGAATTTATTTATTTTAGGCTTGTTTTATTAGTTAACAGGATGATAATTATCCGGCACAAATCATTCACATAATAGAGATATCTTTTTATTAGCGGAAGTTTCATTAATAACTTGTGTTTCCTCCAAAATCAGTAAAAAAGATAGCCCAATCTTTCCTTACGAGAATTATCTAAAGTCACTTCTTCACAAATAATGATTTAAACTCAAAAATTAGCTGTCCTTATAATTTGGAATAAAAGGACTGCTTGAAGAGTGAAAATCAAATTTGTGCGGCTAGATTTGACATATATTATTGTTTAAAATAGTATTAGCAAATGGGGAGATTAGGATAATAAAATTAGTTCTCTTTTTAATAATTTTCTTGTTAATAAATGATATAAGAAGGGAAATACACAAAAAAAATCAGAATTTAGGGGAAATTTAAAAATAAAAAAGGAGGCTTTTATGGTAAATACGGTAAAAAAATGCTTTTTGTTTTTAATCATTTTATCATTGGCCATATCAGCGATATATCCACAAATCCAGCAGAGAAAAGTTATCCAGAAGAAAATTATAGCGATTCGCACTGTTAAGGTACTGTATCCGAATGGCGGAGAAACCTGGTACAAAGAGGGGGAATACACTATTCGATGGCAGAGCAATGGAATTAGCGGTGATGTCAAAATAATAATCAAGAAATGGAATGGAGATAGATATATCAATTATGTTGAGATTCAAACACCAAATGATGGAACTCATAGATGGAAAGTTCCACAGAAGATTGGCTACACTGTTTTACCCGCAGGAAGCTATTACAAAGTCGAGATCGCAACTATTGATGGATCTGTAAAGGATGAAAGTGATGGGTATTTTAATATAAGAGATAGAGCCGGAGCTACAAGCCCAGGGGATATTGAGATTTATCCATACATCATTTCTGTTGGACAAAGCTACAATTACTATACACAAATGAGGCACGGTGAACTGATTGATATTGGCAATTTTGGAACGATGGGTGATCCCAAAAAAGAGTATTACAAGGTGATTTTTGATATAAAATTACAGGTTAGAAATGTTGGCAACATGGATAAATCTGTTGATGCTAATGTCTATTTTAAGAGAAATCTCGCAAAAGAATTCAATAACGTAGCTACTCTGGCTCCTGGCGGCTATAGAACCGTTGAGCTTAAAGAAATTGTAACGCCTTCAATAAAAAAAGGTGACAAGACTTTTGAGGTAAAAGTTGTAGTCTGTCCCCTTGAACAGAACCAGAAACCTCCAGTAAGCTTTAAAAACAATACATTCACGGGATTCTTAAGATTCGTAGATTATGAAAAAATAGGCCTGATATTTGACCCTAAGGTTATCTACATAGGAAAAAGTGATAATCTCATCCTTTTTCACTATGGTGAGGGGAAGACTTTGTACCCAGCTAATATCGCCTTTTTTGAAGAAGTGGCTAGCAACAGGTACAGAATTAAATTAGATATGCTGAAATTCAATGCAAAGAATACAACACCTGAAGGGAAAAGAGTCGCTTTTCATGTTTATTTAGGAGATGATCTTATAGCTGGCCCCATGAAAAACATTAACTCAGGCGAGAATAAAACTATAGTCATAAGAAATATTATTTTCGATAATATTAGACAACATGAGAATTACAAGCTAACAATAAAAGCAATGAATACCCGTGGTGAATATTATAAAGATTATAATTATGTAGGATTTATTAAATTTTCACTGCCTCGAATAGTGCCCAAAAAGGATTGATCATATTAAGTATTATAAACTTTTTCATCATCGAATGCTTCTGATATCTTCTAAGCTCCTCCTTCCTCCAGAGTTAAAGGCGGCAATTTAATCCTTCTTCTTCAATTCAATCCATGACGAGAGATTATATGCATCATATCCATCTCTTAATGCACTGGCTGTAATTCTTCCGCTCAATCTGTTGCCGCGCAATAATACAAATATTTGGAGTACATATGGACGACGCTCGTTATCGCGAGTGGGAATTTTGCCGTTAAAATAGCCAAAAATAAAAAATCTGCTGTAACTAACATTATTTATAAGGGTCTCCAATTGATCTTGCAGTTTAATATGAAAATCTCCGTCCTCTTGAATGAACATTTTAACTCTTATTTCTCTGTCATATGCCTTGATTTTACCTTCCCATTTCCCGATAAGTTCTACTGGAATGTTTAAATCTCTTCTTCCTGTTCCCTTTCCCGCTTCCTGCCTCCTTTTTTTTAAATTCTCAGCAAATTTAGGTAACAATACAGAAACAATTTCATCACAAATTTCAAAAGGAAGCATGCTATTTGAATTGCATAGAACTGCTACCGCAAGACCTTCAGAAGGAATTAGAAAAAGCATGGTATTCGCCCCTGGTCCGCTTCCATGATGATAGACCACATGATACCCATTCCAATCTTCATCAATCAACCAGCCCAAACCATAGTAATCATCTCTATACAGTGCATTTGGGTCCCAAGCACTGTGCATTTTTTGGATATTCTTATCACTAAGAATCTGTTTCTGACCAAGGAGATGATTTTTGAGGTGAAATATTCCAAAACGAATTAAATCATGAACACTGGAATAAATAGCTCCAGCAGCCGGGCTATCAGAGGTAAAAGAGGGAATGGGAAATCCTTGCTTATCGTAGCGAGTAGCTACATACTTCTCTTGTGCTTTACTTATATTAACCGACGTATGGTTTAAACCAAGCGGAAGGAAAACCTCCTCTGTCATAAACTGGGCATAACTCTGTCCGGTGATTTTTGAGATAATATAGCCGATTATTCCGTATCCCAGGTTAGAGTAAGCACCAATCTCTCCTGGAGGCGTAACAAGGATCCCATACCGGCGGATAGTTTCTTTCATGCTGGGACAACGATAAGCCTCGTCCTCGAAAAAGTGGTTAAAGTGTTCGGTAAGCCCTGATGTGTGGTTTAAAACTCGCTTTACAGTTGCATTTGCGGCATTTCCCTCATAAGCAGTTAATTTTGCATCTCCGAGGTAGTCATTTACTGGCTTCTCAAGATCAATAAGGCTCCTTTCCACAAGGATCATTAATCCAGTAGCAGTGAATGGCTTTGAAATTGAAGCGAGTGAATACAAAGTGTGTGGAGTTGCTTTTGCCTTTTTTTCTTTATCAGCCCAGCCAAATGCTTCTTCCCATATAATATTGCCATCCTTAGCAACTGCTATCGAGAGAGAAGGGACTTCTCCTCCATTTACGACATTGAATACCTTATTTCTGACTTCATGAAACCTTTTGCTGTAGTGAATCTGTGTTTGAGTAAAAAGCCTTTTTTTTGAATGTTGCGTTGTAGATGATTGAATATTAATTAGGAAGAAAAATATTATGAAGAAAAGCAATAAATTTTTTTTACACACTTTAAAATTCCTTTATTTAAATAGAAAGAATGTCATTATTTTGAAAATCTCACCAAAATTTTTCAATAAAAATTTAATCCCTACTCTTAGATGAATCAAAACCTTTCAATGTTTATAACGGAAAAATAAGCACAAAAGTTCAGGATTAAAATCCATAAAATGTCGCATAGTGTAATATTTAGCGCCATTCAATTTTTAAAGCTGATAAAATATGGTTCGATTAATAGAATGATCATTAATGAAATTTTAATAAGAGGGACTTGATTTGACACCTGGTGTCTAATCAAGTGTAGGTCAGACCATATGATGGTTTATTTAACGAGTATTTGGAGGCTTGATTTTAACAATCAACATAATGTATA
>CAYFXR010000020.1:0-19957 GCA_964347155.1 uncultured Nitrospiraceae bacterium
CCTGAATATATTCGTTCTTTATATGTAGCTTATGGTTCAAACTGTGAGTTAGAGACGCAAGTATTATTATCTGGAGACTTAGGGTATATTAAGTCTGAGAAATTAAAGGGAATTCAGGAAGCAATAGGAGAGGTAGAAAGGACGCTAAAGGCACTAATAAAATCTCTGGAAAACAAACACTTGAACCCTTGAATCCTTGAATCCTTTCTAGCAACTTAATGGTAAAAAAAACCTTATTTTTTAAATGTATTTTTTGATGAACAATGTGTAGTAATCAGATAGACAGTAACCGGTTTTTTTTAATTTTTCATAAGTTGAACATACACCTAATTTACATGCCTTCATGAAATCAGAACAGGCTTTTTCCCTGTCCCCTGTCAACATATATATATATCCACGATTATCGTAAGGCTTGGCAAGGTCAGGATCAATATCTATGGCCTCGTTAAAGTCAAGGATAGCACGGTCATATTCTCCTTTTGAAAAATATACTAGGCCCCTGTTATTGTACGCCTTAGCGTAAAACGGGTCGACTTCTATGGCCTTATTAAACACAACGAGGGCGTGGTCAAACTGATTTTTGCCCAAAAAGGCAAAACCAAGGTTGCTATAGGCCTGGACATATTTATCGTTAATCGCTAAGGCCCTTTTATAGTCAACTATAGCCCGGTCATATTTACCTTTCAAAAAATAGATGTTTCCACGATAATTGTAGGCTTTGGCATAATCTGAATTTATGTCTATAGCCTTGTTGTACTCAACAATAGCACGTTCATATTGACCTTTGTCAGCATATAGGGTACCAAGATTTAAAAGTTTGGCGGCTTTCTGCTGTTTATATGATGAAGCACAGCAGGTAATAAAAAAAATTAAGATAAATAATATAAGATTATGCCTGATCATATCCGTATCCGAATTATTAAGATTGGAGGGTATATTCATAATTGAGCAAATAATGTGCCAACAGTCTGAATTTTATCATTTTTTGAATTTAATATTTCTTTGAAGTTATGATTCTCTTTTTTGGCTGGTTCAATAGTATACTATTGAACCGTTTATTTTTTGCCCACTTAGAAGATATAGTGAAAATTATATACTATATGGTTCAATCTGCAAGATTGAACCAGTATGGTAGAATCGACTCTGCATCATTTGGATAAATGAGAGGTCAATATATGTAAGTTAATTTTACAAATGTAAGGATATCCGACATTCTACATTCTTATCATGGGCCTGAGTCCGGTGTCAAGCCAAGCATTAAGTCTTCTTCTTCCAGTTCCTCATCCAATACAAATAAAGGTTCTTCGCTATCTTCAATCTGTTCAATGATTTCATTTTCAGATAACAAAAAAACCGATGCCCGATCCTCATTTATCTCCCTGTCTATAATAACCGCATCACTATTTCCATCGCGGGACAAAATCAAAATCCTGGAGAGATTTTCCCCTTCTTCAGTAGAGTCATAAAAGAGCAGATAGCTCTCACCATGGAGGATATTTTGCGCTGCTTCATCAAGAGAACGATTGGTAATCCCTGATGAGATCAGCTTTTTTATTTTCTGTTCCTGCCATACAACCTTTACACCGGTAAGACGACTGAATTCCTCCATCACCTTATCCAGAGGTTTAGATGTAATCCGGGTTGTCAATTTACCATCTTGATATACCATCTCCCTGGCAGCAGGTTTAACTGCTTTCTTGCCTGACGGTTTCTTATCTTGTATGATCATTATCGAAGAAATATCAGTGGTGATATCAGACTGGACAGCAGCATATGCCATTGTACTCGCCAAGATTAAAATCAGTTTTATTATATTGAGAATCAAGTGTTTCATTTTTTTATTCCCTTAACCTTAACATTCAAAGATATGGTTTTTTCTGTTTTTAATTCTTACTCCTGTTGTTAAAACAATAGACACGCCTTCAAACTCTGCCTGTTCAACTGCTTTTTTTGCTATGAGAACAATCTCCTTTATATTGACAGGACGTTCTGTCCTTTTGCCTTCCTCTACGACAATTTTTTCATCAATAACTGTTTTCAATATATTGTCAACTATTATTTCCGACTTGAGTCCCCTATCACGGCCTTTTTCAATAACTGTGCTTATTTCTGCTTTTATTCTTGAAAAATCGTTGGCCAATCTTGATAATTTTTTGTTTTCATTGTTCATCATAAGATCTTCCCTCCTTTTATAGGCTGTCTAAATAAATATTAGACGGACGGATGACGGGCTATTTGAAAGGGTTTAACTTAAAAATGAAATTTTTTTGAATGAGAAAAAAAGAAGGGAATTTCTGTTGGAAAAGGATGGGATTTATCCTCAATTATTCATAAAATTATTGTTAAGAACCCTGCACTTTTGGCGCAGCGTTCTTAACAATAACACCCCCTTAATTTGTAGATATTAAAATTTTAACTAAAAGGATTTAAAAGTGTTACTTAAAAGTAATTGATTATCCTCTGATCTTGATTCTCCGATGCTCGTAACATAGATTGCAGGCTGGCTTTTGACTGGACATTTGGTCTCGCAGATTCCGCAGCCAATACAGAGATCAAGATCGACTCTGGGTTGCTGTATCATCTGTGCCCTACCCTGCCTTTCTTTGACTTTGGCTTCTTCAAACCATACTGCTTTCCTGGGTGTAGGACAGACTTCTTCACAAACAATGCAGGGTATTGAATGTGCATATGGCAAACATCTGCTTTTGTCGATCATGGCAAGACCCAGCTTTACTTTTACTTTCTCTTCCAGCTGAAGATTCTTGATTGCACCTGTCGGGCATACCTGTCCGCAGAGCGTGCACCTGTATTCGCAATAACCTATTTTAGGAATAAGTACCGGCGACCATATTCCTTCAAGTCCTGCTTCAAGTAACGTGGGCTGCAAACCATTGGTAATGCATACCTTCATACACTCACCACATTTGACGCATCTCTTTAAGAATTCCTTTTCTTCAAGAGCACCGGGAGGTCTGATAAGTTTTGAATTTAATGCAGTTGACATTGAGAGCGGTGTTACCCTGAACAAAGGGACAGCAATTACACCGGTAAGTGCCGATACAAGTACTCTCCTTCTACCGAGGTCAATTCCGGCATATTGCCTTTTACCAAAGGCGGAGGACGTAAACCCGAAACTGACCGCATTTTGAGGGCAGATATCATCACAATTCCAGCAATACATACACTCTGAGATTTTCCACTCTTCTTTTTTATCAGTGACAGCACTGCCCTGACAAACAAAAGCGCACATACCGCATTCATTACATCCCTCTGTTACCGATCTCTTAAGGAGTGCATATCGTGAAAGAATTCCAAGCAGGGCACCGAGCGGGCAGAGATGCCTGCACCAGAACCTCCTTTCAATAAGATTCAAACCGAGTATTATAAAAAATACCAAACCGATGAATAATCCCTGGTTAAAAAAAGGCTGTTTAAAAGAAAAAACGCTGCTTTTGAGTACTGAGTAAATTGATTCAGATACGTCTACAATACCACGAGGATGTAAATCATAAATCGTATCAAAGACAGCCCTCATTGCATAATTGAATAGAGGATAAATGCTGATAGAAAGAGACCTGATGAGCAGGGAGATGGGATCCATAATACCGGCAAGCTGAAGAGTAAACAAAGACGATACAATAAGGGAAATAAGGATATAATATTTGACCCTGTACCAGTTAGTCCGTATTTTGTCAGGACGGCGTTTTTTAAGAGCTCCAACAATATTATTGAAAGTACCGAGAGGACATATCCATCCACAAAATACTCTTCCCAGGATTATTGTAGCAATAATGACAATGATTGAATAATAAAATGCCGTTTGTACGGTATGTGAAGAAAGAAAAGTGGTAATAAAAATGAGTGGATCAAAATCAAGAAAAATCTTTACAGGATAACCAAGCTCGTCTGTTCCCTTGGATTCAGTCTGAATGAAAAGAAATAAGAATAACAGTAAGAATATTCCCTGTGATATTCTCCTCAGATTTTGCATAGATTCAAATGAAAAATCCTTGTTTATCTGTATCCAAAAAGACTTTCATTAAATGACAATTTTCTTAATATTTACCTTTGACAGATCCATCGTTCCAAGTCCTGCTCCAGCAGCAATGCGAACGTATCCAAGGTCGCTTCCTTTCATACCAAAAAGTGTTGCCCCGAACGAGTCAACTGCAACTTGGTCAGTACCGACGATAACCGTATTCAGCCTTTTAACATCAGCAAGTCTTCCACCCTGTGGACCGTTTGCTGTCAGAATTCTTATCGCATCAAGCACGGTAAGGGTCGGTTTTATCGCTCTTGATAAATCTACAAGGCTTTGATTAATACTCTGATGTATCTGCCTCCTCGAACCTCCCATAATACCCATCCAGTTTTTCATTGCCATTGTGAGTTTTGCGAGGCCGTGATGTTTTGCAATGGGAATATTTATTACCTTGTCTGCCTCAAATATCTCGGTATACAGCGGCCATTTTTTAAGAACTTCACCGTTAATCCTCATTTTTTTAAACTTTCTTTCATCAACATAGCTTACATCTGCCCCCGCAGCCTGTGCTGCCCTTGCGACGCCGCTCTGGATATAACACCTCCTCGTATCATTGACTGTCCTGTCAAATACCTTTACCTTTTTTGCACCTGCTTCATAACACATACGCACCACGGTGGCAACAACTTCTGGATTAGTATTTGCAGCCTGTTCAGGGATTCTGTCCCATGCCATATTCGGTTTGACTACAACGATATCCCCTTTTGATATAAATTTCTTTATCCCGCCAAAGACATCAATAGCTGCCCTTGTAATCTTTGAAGGAGAATCACCGCTGGCGACTATGAGACCCGGCTTTTCAGATGCCTCCGCAGAATTGAAAATTGCATCAAGACTAGGTGGAATTGAAAGGCCGATTCCGGTGATTCCCGTTAATTTCAGAAACTCCCTGCGATCCATATTTTCTCCTCTTTAATCTGAAAAATGTATTTCAAACAATGCAGACGTTTTAAATCGTTTCAACCGTTTGAACAATTAAAACTACTGAAACATATTCTACTGCTCGTTCAATCGTCCTCTATTGAACCTCCCGTTATAAAATTAGCATCGGGACGATACCGCATTAATCCGTTACATGATATTTTTATGCTGCAATACACAGTCATAAGCTTTTTACATCTTATATTTTATTATATAATTTTATTTTATTGCTATTGCCCATTTCTCAAAATCTACGGGAAGCATTTACGAATCCGTGATATGTCACAAGAGAGTATAAAGCTGTTTCTTCTGTTTCAGACTACAAGACTGAACAAGCGGGATGCACGTTTAGATGTGTTGCGGTGAAACTCCCCGCCTACAAGGCGGGGCTTCAAAAAATATTAACTATTTATGTATCCCCCCCTTAACCCTGGAATAGTAGCGGTTCAGGGTTAATCCCCATTTTCCAATAAATGCCTCTGACATAAAATTTTATTGCAATGTCTGCATTATTTAGATTATACGGGGTAAAGCTTTTTAAGTTATCTATGCCTCCGATAATTGTATCGTTCGAGTTAATAAAATTCCCTTAAAACAGCTTCTATTTTTGAGGGCTCGAATGATTGTTTAACAAGAGGTTTTTCCTTAATAATAGGAATCCTGTCCTCCAAAATGGGTCTCTCGTTTTTGTAAATTATACCGATAGGTATCGAATCCCCCCACTGAAGGGCTTTCTGAAATGCTTCAATTTTATCTGCAGGGTTATGCCCCGGTTCTATATAAGAGACCCTTTGCTTGTACCATGAAAACGTATTAATCTTATTAAATGTTACACAGGGCTGTAATATATCAACTAGAGAAAAACCTTTGTGATTTACTGCTGCTTTCATTAATTCCTTTAAATGCCCCATATCTCCTGAAAAACCCCTTGCCACAAAGCTGCAGTCAAGTGCAACTGCCAGTGCCATTGGATTAAGTTGCTCTGAAAAAACTCCAAAGGGCTGGTTCTTTGTCCTCATGCCTTCCATGCTTGTCGGAGAGGGCTGTCCTTTTGTAAGTCCGTATATCTGGTTATCGTGTACAAAAAGCTTCACGTTTATATTCCGTCTGATAGCATGCAGTAAATGATTTCCACCTTCTCCGTAACAGTCTCCGTCTCCGGTAAACACCATGACAGGATGCTCATGGTTCGCTAGTCTCATTCCGGTTGCAACCGGAAGCGCCCTGCCGTGAAGGCCGTTAAAGGTGTTGCATTTAACGTAATGAGGCAACTTTGCAGCCTGTCCAATGCCGGAGACAATCGTAAACTGATGCGGTTCAATATTCATTTCAACCATTGTATCTTTAAAACATTTAAGAATACTGTAATTGCCGCATCCCGGACACCATGCGGGATGCTGACCTCTATAGTCCTGTAATGTGGGCATTAATCTCTCCTATTAAAGTCTCCAATGTAAACGGTCTTCCATCATATCTATTAATATTAATCCTGAATTCGTATCCTGTCTCGGTTCTCATAAGCCGTGCAAACTGTGCGGTTGCATTGTTTTCTATACAGATGGTTTGTCTTGCATTATGAAGGATATCCATATAATTAAATTTTCCCCTCCCCCGCGGGGATGGGAATGGGTAAATTTCACTGAAATGAAGCATAGCGATGTTTTTCTTCTCAGAAAGCACATCCACCGCCTCTTTTAGTATCCCGTATGTTGAACCCCATCCAACAAGCACTGTCTCGGGTTTATTTCCACCATAAATGAAAGGTGGAGAAATATCTCCTCGTATATGAGTAAGTTTTTTAAATAATCGCTTGTCCAGCATTTTTATCCTCGTTTTTGCATCTTCTACAATATGCCCTTCTTCATCATGTTCGTCACTATCCGTTACTACCAGGTGCTTCGAATCTCCCGGAACTGCAAGAGGTGTAACTCCTGTTTCTGTACATACATGCCTTTTATAATCAGACAGGCTTTTCAGTATATCTCCTCTCAGCCTCTGGTCAGAATAATGGATTTTACTGAGATCAAGCCTTTCAAATGTCCATTGAGAGTCTGCAATATACTGGTCGGTGAGAATGATAACCGGGATCTGGTATTTTTCGGCAATTTCGAAAGCTCTATTGGTGAGATAGAGCGCCTGCTCGGGTGTACCCGGTGCAAAGACAACTCTTGGAAATTCTCCATGTGCTGTGTAAAGGGCAAATTGCAGGTCGCCCTGCTCTGTTCTTGTTGGAAACCCTGTTGCCGGTCCCGGTCTCTGCGCAAGAGCAATTACTATCGGAGTTTCTGTCATGCCTGCAAGAGAAAGCCCTTCCACCATCAATGCAAACCCTCCACCTGAAGTTCCTGTCATACCCCTGACTCCGGCAAAGGATGCGCCCAATGTCATATTAATAGCAGCTATTTCATCTTCAGCCTGTTCAACTATGATGCCGAATTCTGCTTCCTTACCGGCGATATAATTCATAATCCCTGTTGACGGTGTCATGGGATAGGCAGAGTAAAATTTTACTCCCGATGCAATAGCACCAAGTCCGATGGCCTCATTTCCGGCTATCAACATTTTTGCTTCAGAACGGGATGCCGGAGAGAAGGCACATCTTTCACAGTTCTTTACAGCGAAATCGTGTCCTGCACCAGCAGCCTTTAAATTGCCTTTTATAATATCTTCATCTTTTTTCTTGAATGTATTCTTTATAATCCCGGTTAATATAGCTAAGTCTATTCCCAGCATTCCCAGAACTGCACCGACAGCAACTGTATTGGCCATAATCTTGTTTCCGCCGTGTTCCAGTGCAAGGTTTACCAAGGGGATATCAAGAAAATGTGCTTTATTATATTTTTGTTTCAATAAACTCGAATCGTACATGATCAGCCCGTTTTCTGTAAGCTCGCTTTCATGTCTCGTTATACTTTCATTATCAAGAGCCACTACGATATCGATCCTGTCTCTTGATGACATTACAGGTTGATCCGATAATCTAAGTTGATAGAAATTGTGTCCGCCTCGGATGCGGGATTCATAATCCTGATGGGTAAACACATGATATCCTTCCCTTGCAAAGACTTTTGCAAGGGTACCGCCTATTGTCTGAATACCCTGTCCTGCTTCACCGCCTATCTTTATTGAATAATCCATATGAAATTAATTAACCCAAATAATGCAGACATTGTAAATAAATTTATTTAATTCGATAGATTTATTATTAAAGGTTCTTCTCCCATTTAGTTGGTAGAAAGGATTCAAGTGCTAAATTAATAATTATCAATGAGTAATGAAGAATTGTATTTTTTGGAGACAATTCATTATTCATTACTGTCTTTGGTAATAACCCTTTTGAATTCACTCAGCCACACAATATGGCTTTTTTCTTCTTTTATTATCTCATCAACAATCTCTTTTTTATCTACAACATCCCTCAAATTGATGTAATACAGGAGCGTTTCCTTTTCAAAACCAATGGCATAATGAACAGCTTCCTCAACAGATTCCAGATGCTCGAGAGATGGAAGAGATTTGTTTTTACCTAGAAAAAACTCTGATTCAACGATTGCCCTTAAATACTTACAGACTTCGCCCCAGTCATCAGGTAATTGATAACCGGAACTTCTCTTGAGATCCCAAAAAGCCTTTTCATGTTGTTCTTCTTTTATTGCCAATGTTTCAAAAAGCTTCCTCAGATTAGCATCTTTAATAAATTTTTTTGCCATATAGGTATAAAAATCATGTCCAAGCTTTTCAGTTTGAATGGCCTGCTCAATGACTTCACTTACAGAATAATTTCCCATATTCTCCTCTATATTTTGATCTTAATGTTTTGTCTTTATGAAATATTTCCTGTCCTGAAAGAATTTTTCTAAACTGTCCGTGTTGTCAATTGGCTCATAGCATACGTTTTTACTACAGGGAATGGCAAAAACACTGGATTCTTTGTAAACCATGTTTATATATGGATGAAACAGTGAAATAGCTTTATCGGATAATGTACTTGAGGATGTCGTACTTAAAATAAGTTTTATTTCGTTAAAATACGCATCAAGGGCACAAAAATAATAACCTGCATGAATACCGATATCCCTTGCTTTTTCAGAAAAAGTTTTCAAGGCTTCTTCTGCGTACTGGTAATATGCTTGATTTTCGGTCAAGGAATAAAGCTTGAGCAGCAACCTGATGCACACAGAATTTGCAGAGGGATGTGGAATTTCTTCTATCCCTTTAATCTTCATTCCAAGAGTATCATCATCAGAATCAAAAAAACCACCTTCATCTTTATCGTACAATATATTTATGCATGTATTCATAAGTTTATCTGCCTGATCAAGATACCGAACCTTTCCTGTTACCTCGTAAGCAGCAACCAGGGCATCAATAAGATACACATAGTCGTCTAATAAAGCTCTAATGCCTGTGGCATGAAAGAGTTTGTTATCGATCAAATTAGTTTTCATTACTTTCTCAAGGCTTTTTATAGCAAACTCCTTCAGACTCTTGTCCTTGAGTATTCTGTATCCATGGAAGTAAGCGGAGATAAGCATTCCGTTTATCGATGTATACATGGTTTTATCAACAAATGGTGATTGTCTTTTATTTCTTTCTTTCAGCAATTTTTCTTTTCCGATCTTTATGGTTTCAATGACTTCTGCTACACTTTTTCCGGTTTTATTGGCAATTTCTTTTGCATCCATTGTAACAAACAATACCTTCTTTGAATTATCGTGATGCATTGAGCCTGATTCATGTAAAAGATGAAATGAAAGTATTTTGTATTCTTCATCACTCAGGACAGTCCTGAATTCCCTTTCAGTCCATGTAAAATAACCGCCCTCGTCATCAGGGGTAATATCGGCATCCTGACTTGAATAAAATCCCCCCTCAGGTTCAGACAAGACATTTTGAATAAAATTAATTGTCCCTTGAGCAACTTCTTTAAAAAGTTCGCTGCCAAAAAGAGAATATGCACTTAGATAATTTCTTAAGAGCCATGCATTATCATCCGCCATCTTTTCGAAATGGGGAATAATCCATGCCTTATCAGTGGAATACCTGTGAAATCCTCCAGCAATCTGGTCATAAAAACCTCCATGTGCCATTGACCCAAGGGTTTTTCTTACAGCATATCCAATAGATTCATCCTGAGTTAGATAATATCTGTTTATAAGAAACTCTAATGCTCCTTGCATAGGAAATTTGGGAGCGTTTCCAAAACCTCCGTTTTGTTGGTCAAAATCCGAGATTATAATTTTAACGGCATCGTGAAGATATGATTCGCTTATTTTTCCCTGTGACAAAGGTTCGGGTTTAAGCGCATTGATAAGCTCCTCAGTGTATTTAGATATATTATTCTTTTCTGATCTGTAAAGGTTAACTACCGCCTTTAAAACCTTTTTGAATCCTGGTCTTCCATGTTTATCTTCAGGTGGAAAATATGTCCCTCCAAAAAAAGGGGTATTATCCGGTGTTAAAAATACACTGAGCGGCCAGCCGCCTCCAGAACCCATAGCGGCAACTGCCATCTGGTATCGTCTATCTATATGTGGCCTCTCATCTCTATCAAGTTTTATACTGATAAAATTCTCATTGAGAAGTTGTATTACTTCTTCATCGCTGAAACATTCCTTAGCCATTACATGACACCAGTGACACCATACAGCACCTGAACTTAGAAATAGTGGCTTGTCCTCATGTTGGGCTCTATGGAATGCCTCTTCGGACCATGGATACCAGTCTATTTTCTGGTTTGCAGATTGTCGTAAGTAGGCAGATTTTTCTTTGGAAAGCCTGGACATTTTTTCCAAAAAAGAGGCATAAGGGAGATTTTCAAGTAATCCTGTAATAACGTTAAACAACAACTACCGAATCTTCAGTGCCGTATGGATTTGGAATATATTTGTCAGCAAACCAGTCATTCTCCCAACGATCAGCATCAATGAGATATCTGAATCTATATTCTTTGTTGCATGACAGTTTTAATGTTAATTTAAAGTCACCGCTCTTTAGTTTTGTCATCCGATTTTTGTTTACATTCCAGTTATTGAAATCACCAACAATTGAAACAATTTGTGCTTTGGGTGCAGCTTCCTTTGGCAATCTGAATGTAACCTTGCATGCAGGATTGGATTTCAGATAAAGTTTTTTTAAGCTAACCATCTTTTCAGATCTTGACCTGTTTTTTGAAATCATACTTGAAGTTTTACTTTTATAAGCAGCTTTTTTGATTGTTTTTTTCATGTAAGCCTCCTTCTGACATTTGTAAAAATCCTTAAAAATTCAACAGTTTGGTCCCTCTTACCCACTTTCCTCTTTCATAAGTGACAAATCCAGGATGACAAGTCCTGAATCACAGTTAAGGGATTATCATTATATTAAAAAGCAAAAATTACGTCAATACCTTTTGCCACTTTAACGGAGAATTAGTTCTACATCAATCACCGTCCTCTCAGGACTTTTAATGTTTCTCTCATAAACGCTGGAAGATCAGATGGTTGTCTTGAGGTAACCAATTTCCCATCAACTACAACCTCTTTATCATCATAAACAGCACCGGCGTTTTTTATCTCTACAGCCACTGATTTATAACATGTAACATGTTTATCTTTGAGTAAGCCTGCTGAAATTAATATCTGAGGCCCATGACATATAGCCGCAACAGGCTTTTCTTTCTCAAAAAAGAGCCTTGCAATTTCTAATGCTTTTTTTTCTTTTCTTATGGTTGCTGGCGCTTTTCCTCCCGGGAGGATAAGAATATCATAATCATCAGGATTTACTTCTTCAAATAATTTATTCACATCAACTTCATAACCGTGTTTCCCTTTTATTTTCCCCTTTTTTAGAGATGAAATATCTACCTGTACCCCTTCTTCTTTTAATCTGTAATAAGGCACAAGAAGCTCGGAGTCTTCGAAATTGTCAGCGCTGATAATCAATGCCTTCATAGAATGTATCTCTACCCTATTAAAAATCCTACCATATATTTATTTAACGTATTCTTTCAATGTAAACAAAGACACCTATTTTTCTGTTTCAAAGTTTTTAATAAATTCACCAATTTTAACACCTAGGTGAATACACTTTACTCCATCCATACACTCGTCCGCATCCTTTTTGTCCAAATACGTTTCAAGCTCATGCAAGTCTTTTTTGAATTTTACAACAAATGCATTATTTTCCTCGCTAAAATAAAGACCTACCGAGATATTATGCTGCTGGACTTCCGGGTAAATCTCCATGATCTTTCCCTTTAATGCGACAATTGTATACCCCATAAATTCTCCCTAGAAAATTATTAATTATCAATTGTCAATTGAAAACTACTTATGTTATGCCCATGGCGTTCCTCCATCTACAATGCTGTGCTCTTCCCACATAAACCAGTTTCCTGTATCATTGAGAAAATTATATGTGTTGGAAAAGATGTCATAATGTTGCTGTTCTTCTTTGATGAGTTTTTTAAACAGGATTTTTTCTTTTCCCGTTGTTGTTTCAGACAACAACTTCTTGTAAAATTCAAGCCCCTCTTTCTCCATTTGCATTGCAATCTTGAATGCTTCAAGTTCATCCGCGGTTGCCTCTACCCTTTCCATCATTTCATCTTTCATTGATTCAAAAACAGTCCTGATATTTTCCATTGGATGCACCTCTTCTCTATGTATATCCATTCCTTTAAGCAGCTGTTTAACAAGTTCCAGATGACGTTTTTCGTCAACTGTTATTGTCTCAAACATCCTTTTGCCTGCGGGATATTTTGTCTTCTTCGCTGCTTCCGTGTAAAATTTAATCGCATCTGTTTCCATCTTCTTTGCTAATTCAATCGCATTTGTCATAACTTTACATTACCTCCGTTAACTTTTATTTATATACATCAGCAAGTTTGACCCTCAGATCCTTAAGATAGTTTACATGTTTGACTTCCTGATCCATCATTTCCTTAAATACTACTTTTGTATTGGTATCAGCAGCATCCTGTGAAAGTTTGCGATATAGATTATATGCCTTTCCCTCTATCTCCATTGCCAATGTCAGTGCCTGCATTTCATCAGCAAAAGAATATTTATGTATTTTTGCCTCGAGGTCCTTAATGGTTATCCCTGCCTCGGTCACAGTAGCCTCCACATGTTCTTTAAATACCTCGAAACTCTTCATTTCCCTGTCCTCGTTCACAGACTGGTATAAGTATTGAATGTAATCCATATGTTTTTTTTCCCATTCAGAAAGTTCTTTAAATATATTTTTTGCTTCAGGGTTAACAGCCTTATCAGCAGCTTCTGTATAGAATATCCGAGTGCCTTTTTCCATAATAAATGCTTCAATAAGTGATTGAAGCAAATCCTCTTTCCCTCTAATCATTAATAATTTTCTCCTTTTCTGAAAGACCCGCTCAATAGTACTAATTTACCTTTATATGCAAATCATAAAGTGCCTTGCCTATAAAAAAATCTCCCCACGCAATGCCTATATCCGGCAGAGTTGATTTTAAAAAACAATCTCCAAGTGGAGCAGCTTTATCAGTCAACTCCGCAATACTATAATGGGCCATGAAAACAGTTCCATAGATTACAATAATCCCATTGAGAAGATATCCGTAAACCGCGGTGTTCCTTGATGTAAAAAGCGCTGTTACCATAATTACATCGATAAGCGGAAATAAAAATGACAGAAACTTTGTTCGATCAAACTGAACGATTTCAGGATAGAGCGGATCAGCAACCATAAAATTGTGTATTCTGAAATGGAGCAACAGATTAGACAGCGCCAGTAAAAAAAGTGCAATTAAAAGAGCCCTTTTCGTCATTATATTTCCCTAAAAAGTAAACTTGACGATATGGCCTATATAGAAAGTTAATCCTATCATTATAATGTGAAGTATCCACCAGCCAAGTTTAAATTTCATGAAATATTTAAGCATCCTGTCACCACAAAAAATTTCCCAGAGTGTAAATTGCCGCTATTCCCAACAGATGTATTATCCACCATCCGGCCTTTAGAAAACTTATCTTGCTCAAAAAACTTTCTTTTTCCATAGCACCTCATCCTATGCCTGTAAATTTTTAAGCCTGTATTAAGCCGGTTACGTAACGAATACAGTTGCCTTCTTCACTTCGTCAAGCTTGGTAAGCAAGTTATGATGCTTTGCCTCATCCGCTATAAGATACGACAGGATGTAACGTGTAACGAAAAGCCCGCTTTTTTTCAGTGCTGTATTGGCAATTTCGAGTGATTTGGCTTCAGCTTCCAGATGATCAGTCAACATCTCTGAGAGAGGAGCAAGTTCTTCAGGAGTTAAATGCAGTGCTTCTTTTGTCAGGTTATCTATTATCATCTGCTGCATGACCTTGTGTTTTTTCGAATCATTTTTAATCATTTCCATCGTTGTCCTTATCAGTAGATTATCGGTTTTACTGAGCATTTTATCAGCACTTGCAATTGTCTTATCTTCCAGATCCTGCCACTCTTTAATGAGTTTTAAGAAATCTTCTGATCTTTCAGCTGATTTTTTCATTTATCTTCACCTCCTTCTTTAATGTGGGCTGTCCAATAATTTAAAATGACACCTCAAAAAACTTTTTGTTCTGTTTAATACTATAAAAATTGTATGACCGTTCTTATAAAGCGGCTATGATATAAATCATATGAAACCTGTATATTTTCAAAGTCAATTCTATCCGGTCAAAAAGATCAAAATTGATCCCGGTTCTCCAGTTGATATTCTTTAAAGCCCCGCCTTGTAGGCGGGGACTTTAACTTTTTAATTTGTCATTTTGCATTTTGATTTTTAATTTTTGATCTTACGATATCCTAAATAGATAGATCGTTTAGATATGATATAAATCATTACGTCTGAATTAATATCTGATAATATTATTTCAAGAAGGGTATCTTGTTATTGAAAGGAGGAGATTTTATGGCACGTTTACTCTATATTGAATCATCACCCCGGAAAGACAGGTCCACATCAATTAATATTGCAAGGATATTTATTGACGAGTATAAAAAATCTAACCCCGGTGACTCTGTTGATACTATTGACTTGTGGGTGACCGATCTGCCGTCATTTGACGGTGAAACCATCAATGCAAAGTATGTAATTATGCATGGAGAAAAGCATTCCGGTGCGCAGTTGAAAGCATGGAGTTCAGTGGAAAAGGTCATTAATGATTTTAAGAATGCAGATAAATACCTTATCTCACTGCCGATGTGGAATTTTGGCATCCCATACAAACTCAAGCATTATATTGATGTGCTTGTACAGCCTTCTTATACATTTAGTTTTTCACCAGATGAAGGGTACAAAGGACTTATAACGGGAAAACCAATAATGCTTATTTACGCACGAGGAGGCGCTTATTCTCGCGGTACAGGGGCAGAAGGCTTTGATTATCAAAAGACATATATGGAGCACATTTTAGGTTTTATCGGTTTTACGGATATAAAGTCAATAACAGCTGAACCCATGTTAATGTCGACAAAGGAAGATAAAGAAAAAATAATTGAAGCGGCACAGAAACAGGCAAAAAGTATGGCATCAAATTATTGAGTCAAGTGATAAAAGCGGTTTAATATGCCAAAAACATGAAAGGGGGTTAGATAAATGAAAAAGAATGTTGGTAGTATTGACAAGACAATAAGGATCATTATTGGAAGTGTTCTTATCATCATTGGTATCTTTGTTCAGATGAGTGCATGGTGGAAGACAGGATTATTCATAGTTGCATTTATAGCATTCGCTACGGCTTTTGTCAGTCTTTGACCGTTGTGGTCGGTGCTCGGGATAAGCACCCGTAAGGAAAATACGATTGCTGACAGATGAACGCTGATATCCGTTTTCTGGTAAAATATCATATGCTCTTAAATCATGTGGGAATTATCAACAAAAGCGAAGAACAGGCTGTACGGTTTTACAAAGAATTCTTAGGATTTGAGAAAACCAGGGAATTTAATGTCCCGCAGGAACTTTCAGAGCAGTTGTTTCATGTTTCACGGGAGATCAGGATACTGGTTTTTGAAAAACAAGATATAAAAATTGAGGTATTCATTTTTCCTGAATATAAACCGCCCTCTCCTGATTTCAGGCATATAGGCTTTATGCTGGATAATTTAACAGAAATTATAGAAAAAGCTCCACAGGTCGGAGTAGAACTCATCACCGGAAAAACAAAAGAGAAGACGGTTCATTTCGTCAAGGATTTTTCAGGAAATTTGATTGAAATAAAGTAAAAATAACAATATCCTCCCCTGTTTTTTTCCTGTTACACCATAGCACTGCAAATAGCCACTTAACTATCGAGAAAATAAAGACAAATAACTCTTGAACTTATGTAATATCAGTTATAAAATAAAGTTAGGAGGTAAGTGAATATTCCTCCTGAAAGGGGGTGTAAAATATGACAGCAAAGGGACTGAAAGAACTGGTTAAGCGGGAAAGACCGAGACATCTGCCTCCACTTTATGATATTGAACAGTGGTTTGAAGAGGCATGGAAGAAACCATTTTCACGGTTAGGACAGTCGATCTGGCCGGATCTGCGTATAGCTGAAAGTTACGAAATTTCACCGAATGTTGATATCTTCGAGGAAGGCAATGAAATCGTTATGATTGCTGATCTGCCCGGAATTAAGAAAGATGATATCAAGATCGATCTTGCCGAAAACATACTTACCATGTCCGGTGAAAAGAAGAGAAAAGAGAAACTTGAAAGAGAAGACTACTTCAGATATGAACGAACCTTTGGATCATTCGTCCGGAGGTTTGAGCTTCCTGGCGACCTTGATGTTGAAAAGATAAAGGCTCACTTTGAAGATGGTGTACTTGAAGTAAGAATCCCGATTAAAGAAGCTGAAAAGAAACACAGGAAGATAGAGATCCAATAATCCCGCGAATCCCCGGTGCCATTGCGCGACGCCGAGGATTTTTTTTGCAATTTTATCTAAACATTTTACTCTCATATTATGAATGAGTGGTTGCAAATTTATCTAAAAGATTACTGGGAACACGTTTTAAAATTTAATCCGACATTTGCAACGTATATAGGTGATCACCGCTATGATGATTTGCTTGAGGATCTATCTGAGGAGTCTATTACTAAACATATAGATTATTTTAAAACACTTCTTTCTAATACTGATAAAATCGATGAAAAATTATTAACTGCCGAGAATAGATTAAATTATGAGCTTCTCAAAAATACCCTTAATAATCATGTCCGGATGTATCAATATAAAACACATTACATACCACTGAATCATATGCAGGGACCTCATATAGACTTTCCGCAGATAATTGAATATCATCCATTTAACTTACTCCAGGACATTGATAATTATATTAAAAGATTAAAGTCCTTTCCCGGTCAGATAGATCAGCTCATTGAACTTTTACAACTTAGTGTAAAGAATAAAGTTACAGCCTTTCAAAAAATCATCGAACATGTGCTGGCACAAGTAGATACCTTTACATTGTTCAATCCTGAGGATCACCCTCTATTTTCGCCTGTCCTAAAGATAAAAGACAAATTACCGGCACAGGATAGAGAAGAAATCAAGAAACTAATTAAAGAAGCAATTTCCGACGGGGTAACCCCCGCTTATAAAAAACTTTATCAATATCTGAGTAAAGAATATATGAAACATTGCAGAGAAAAAGAGGGGATATGGTCACTGCCTGATGGGAATGACATGTACATATTTTATACGCAATATCATACAACCACAGACCTTACACCCCAGGAGATCCACAAAATCGGTAAAAAAGAGGTCGAAAGGATTAAGGGCGAGATTAAGATGATTATAAGCAAAATCGGTTTCAATGGAAGTATCAGAGAATTTGCGGATTATGTTAAAAAGAAAAAGGAACTTTATCCCCAAACAGGAGAGGAAATTCTTGATGCTTTCAGGAGTATCTTATCCGAGATGGACAAACGGATTCCCGAGTTTTTTGGAAGACTGCCCAGGGCTGCGTATGATATTAAAGAAATTGAAAGATACAGAGAAAAGGCAGCGCCGGCTGCATATTACTATCCACCACCCAGGGATTTTTCGAGGCCGGGATATTTTTATGCCAATACATACAAACCTGAACAGAGACCCAGGTACGATATGGAGGCATTATCCTATCATGAGGCTGTTCCAGGTCATCACCTTCAGATTGCAATCATGCAGGAACTCGAAGATATACCGGACTTTAGAAGGCATGAAGGTTCCACTGCTTTTATAGAAGGCTGGGCATTATATGCGGAAAAGCTTTCAAAGGAGATGGGTTTTTATCAGGACAATTTCTCTGATTACGGCAGGCTTTCATTTGAGCTTTGGAGGGCTGTCAGACTTGTCGTAGATACAGGCCTTCATTTCTACAAGTGGAACCGTGATGAAACCATAAGGTATTGTAAGGAAAATACAGGCCTTGAAGATCATGAAATAGAAGTTGAGGTTGACCGGTACATTGCCATGCCCGGACAGGCGCTGGCTTATAAGACAGGAGAATTAAAAATAGTTGAATTGAGGGAAAAGGCAAGGAATGTCCTTGGTTCAGGATTTGATATTAAAGAATTTCATGACCGACTTCTTGAAAACGGTGCCCTGCCTTTGTATATATTAGAGATTGTGATGAACGAGTGGATCGCTTTCATCAAATCCGGTAAAAGGAAGAAGTACTCATGGATTCACTCCTTGCTGTTGATTTAGGTATAAGGACCGGCCTTGCACTTTATAGTCAGGATGGGAGGCTATGTTGGTACCGTTCTAAAAACTATGGTACAGCCGCAAGATTGAAGCGTGGTGTGATTACTTTACTGAATAGTGTTCCCGATCTCTCATTCCTTGTATTGGAAGGCGGTGGAACACTCGCAATAATCTGGAAGCGCGAAGCCGAACGAAGAAAAATTCTTGTAAAACAGATCTTCGCTGAACAGTGGCGTCAGAAACTGTTATATCCCCGGGAACAGCTTACAGGACTTATGGCAAAAAATTATGCCGATAACCTTGCCCGTAAGATAATTAAATGGTCGGGCATATCCCGTCCTACTTCTCTAAAGCACGATACAGCAGAGGCAATACTGATTGGACTTTGGGCAGTAATGGATGTGGGATGGTTGAAAGATATGCCCTATGAATTGAGACGCTGATAAAATGGGAACAAAAAAATTAATCCCAGTGTAGTGTTAGGGTATTGTCCTTATTCAGTTTCACACGAGTTCTTAACTTTTTACCTTCTCTATTCAATGTGTCTCTTACCCACAGGGCATCAGCTCCTGATGCCCTGTTTACTTTAAAACGTTTAATCTGTGTTGGGGTCATTTGCAAACGAACAAGCTTTCCTGTTGATGGATCAACACTCACAAAGTACATCAAGCCCAGATCATCTCTAAATTCCTCATAGCCGGAAATACCTTCATAGTCGTTCATAAAGTCACCGGAACCATGGATAATAAGCCTGTCTTTATAAACTTCTATTCCCTTTATATGGTGAGATGAATGTCCATGAATTATGTCAACACCTGCTTCATCAATAAGTTTATGTGCAAATGCTATATGGTCAGGAGGTATATCAAAACCCCAATTATCTCCCCAGTGAATAGAGATAACCACTATATCTCCTGGTTTTTTGACTCCCCTGACTTTACCTTTGATATGCAGGACTGTTTTATATGACAGGTCTTTTAACAGATTAACTCCGGGCTTTTCAGCCGTAGCAGCCCAGCTAAGAGGAATTCCGCTTGTTGTCAATCCATATGAAAAAACAAGCACCCTTCCCTTCCCCTCAACGGTCATTACTGCCGGAGTTTCTGCCTCTTGAAGATTCGTGCCAGCTCCGGCAGTCTTTATATTCGCTTTCTTCAATGTTTCGATTGTCTCTTCTAGTCCTGAATATCCCCAATCAAGAACGTGGTTATTTGCAAGAGAAGAGTAATCTATTCCGGCTGCTGCTATACAGGTGATATTCTCCGGATGCATCCTGTAGTGGACAGCTTTACCTCTCCAGTAATCTTTACTCTTTGTTATGCTG
>CAYFXR010000021.1:0-13063 GCA_964347155.1 uncultured Nitrospiraceae bacterium
ATAGGAAAAATCAAAAACTGAAAAGATTCCTTGCTTCTCACTCCCCTGAAATTTTATAATTGTTTGTTTATTGTTGACCTGAAAATACCCCTCACCCTTCCCCTCTCCCCAGAGGGGAGTGGGTTTTGTGAAAAATAACAAACTTTAAGGAGAACCATATGAGTGTAACGAAAACGGGGAAGATTAAAAATGTTCAGGATCTTAAAAATATTGCTAAAAAGATTCGAGTCAACATCCTACATATGCTGACCAAAGCAGGCTCTGGACATACAGGCGGTTCATTGTCTGCAGTAGATATAGCGGTAGCCATATATTTTTCAAAAATGAATTTTGATCCAAAAAATCCAAAGTGGAAAGGAAGGGACATGTTCATTCTTTCAAAAGGCCATGCAGCTCCCCTCCTCTATGCCATCATGGCTGAGGCAGGATACTTCCCCATAGAAACAGTTGAAACACTGAGAAAGATTGAATCTCCTCTTCAGGGACATCCGTGCTGTAAGAGTCTTGCCGGAATAGAAGTTTCAACAGGTTCTCTCGGGCAAGGACTTTCTGTTGCTAACGGAATGGCTTTAGGCCTCAGACTCGACAATAATCCTGCAAAAGTATATTGTATTATGGGTGACGGAGAAATTCAGGAAGGTCAAATATGGGAAGCCGCCATGACTTCAGCTCATTATAAAATCGATAATCTCTGCGGTGTAGTAGATAATAACGGTCTTCAAATAGACGGCCCTGTGGAAAAAGTTATGGGAATTAAACCAATTAACGATAAGTGGGCTGCATTCGGCTGGCATGTTATTGATATTGACGGACATAATATGGAAGAAATACTGGGCGCCCTTGACGAGGCGGAAACCATAAAGGGCAAACCCACGGTGATCATTGCCAACACAACAAAAGGTAAAGGTGTATCTTTCTTTGAAGACAAAGTGGAATATCATGGAGTTGCTCCTTCACAGGAGGAATTTGATAAGGCGAAAAAGGAGATTTATCATGGCTGAATCGCAAAACACAGAACCCTGCACCAGACGCGGTACAGGGGAGCATAGAGCACAAGCTGCAGACAAAAAGCCAAAAGCCACACGGGAAGCATATGGTGAAACCCTCCTTGAGCTTGGGAAAAAACACCCGGATATTGTAGCTCTGGACGCTGATCTCTCGGGATCAACAAAAACGAGCAAATTCGCAAAGGAATTTCCAGACAGATTTTTTAATATGGGCATTGCCGAGCAGGATATGATAGGAACAGCTGCAGGACTTGCCCTGACCGGCAAAATACCGTTTGCCTCCACTTTTGCAGTCTTCGAAACAGGCAGGGCATGGGACCAGATACGAATAACCATCTGCTACTCAAATACAAATGTCAAACTTGTTGCAACCCACGGAGGAATAACCGTTGGCGAAGACGGGGCTTCTCATCAAGCGCTTGAAGATATCGCTTTAATGAGAGCTCTGCCGAACATGACAGTAATAGTCCCTGCTGATGCCACTGAAACTGTATCGGTAATTAATACCGTAGCAGAATATCAAGGGCCTGTTTATGTAAGGCTTGGAAGGGCAAAAGTACCTTATGTCATGCCTGACGATTATAAATTTAAACCTGGAAAAGCATTCATATTCCATATAGGAAAAGACGCTAATATAGTGGCTGCCGGGATTATGGTGGATATAGCAAGGCAAGCAGCTGAAATCCTGTTAAAAGAGGGTATTGATACGGGTCTCATTAACATGTCAACAATAAAACCCCTTGACGGAGAAGTCCTTTTATTAGCTGCCAGGCATTCCAAGATCCTTATTACAGCGGAAGAACATTCTATCATCGGCGGATTAGGCGGAGCAGTGTGTGAATTTCTTTCAGAAAACTATCCCATGCATGTCAAGCGTATAGGAATTCAGGATACGTTCGGCTGTTCCGGCAATCCGGCTGAACTTTTAAAATTTCATGGGCTTACTGCTGAAGACATTGTTGAAACAGTCAGGACATCTTTGAAAAAATGATCCAGTTTTCCGGCGTATTAAAGTATTATGATGAAGATGTGGTACTGAGAGATATTTCCTTTACTATTAAAAAAGGTGAATTTGCCTATATAACCGGTCCAAGCGGCGTCGGGAAAACCACTTTGCTCAAACTCATCTATTGTGCAGAACGTCCTGATGAAGGACATATAGCTGTTGCCGGCTGGGACGTGGAAAATTTAAAGCAGAGGACAATCCCTTATTTAAGACGGAATGTCGGAATAGTTTTCCAGGACTTCAGACTATTATTTAACAAAACAGTTTTTGACAATATTGCACTTGCTTTGAGAATCCATAACATGCACCCAAAAGAAATAAAGGAAGATGTAAATGAAGTATTAAAAGAAGTAAGATTAAAACACAAATCACACATCTTTCCCCAGCATCTTTCAGGAGGGGAACAACAAAGGATTGTAATAGCAAGGGCAATGGTATCCAGGCCAACGGTACTGCTTGCTGATGAACCTACAGGAAATCTTGATTCCGAGACATCCGGTACAATAATGCACCTCTTCAGAGAAATAAACGCGAGAGGTACCACCGTACTTATTGCAACTCATAATAACACGCTCTTCCAAGGCACAGGCCGCAGGGTAATTCATTTGAAAGACACCCTTATTGAAAAGGAGACTATTGGTTGAGAATCTTTGTCTATTCTCTCCAGACAGCCTTTAAAAGCCTCTGGCATGAAAAATGGATATACTTTCTTACCATTTTATCCATCAGCATTGCCCTGTTAATACTAAGCGCCTTTGTAACGGTTACGTTAAATTTAGACTTTATCCTTAAGCGCTGGTCTAAAAGTTTTGGACTTGTTGTTTATCTGAAGGAAAATGTAACCAGGGAAGCAGAAGACACTCTAAAAGAATTTTTTCTGAATGATTTCGACATAGTGGACGTAAAATACATTTCTAAAAAGCAGGCCGCAGTGGAACTTCGCAGCATACTGGGGCCAAAGGCTCCGATCCTGGAAGAACTGAAAGAAAACCCCCTCCCCTCTTCTTTCGAACTTAAATTAAAAAGAGATCTGTTAGAACCCTCTCTCGTTAAACAGAAAGCCGAACAGATTAAACGGATGGCGGGGATAGAAGAAATTCAATATGGAGAAAAATGGTTGTCATCCTTGAATACCATCTCAAAGACAATGAAGATCAGTGCGACAATTCTGGGATGCGCTATTTTTATTGCCATTGTATTTATTACTTACAATACTATAAAAATATTCTTTTACAGAAGAAGAGAGGAAATTGAAACATTAAAACTACTGGGTGCAACAAGGAGTTTTATAAGATTTCCTTTTTTACTAGAAGGCCTGTTCATAGGGATCCTGGGCGGTATCATTGGTTCACTGGCATTATATGGAATATACTCTTTGATATCCTTTGAAGGCATTGCGTCTATTTACCTGATCAGGGCAATAATGATTTCTCTGCCCATACAATTATATATATTTATTCCCATTGCAGGAGCCGTTATGAGTTTTATAGGCAGTTTCATTGCAGTTGGAAGAATAAGATATTAGGTCGGGAGGAAGAAAATAGGAAATGGAAAACTGGAAGTGGAAAATTAAAATTTCACTTCTTGTTTCCTGTTTTTTATTTTTCTCATTTCTTCCTCCTCATTGCTCGCCTGTCAATGCCACCGACCCCAAAAAAAAGCTCACTGAAATACAAAAAAAACTCAAGATGAAAAAACAAAAAGTAAAAGATGCCTTGAAAAGAGAAAAGTCCGTACTCTCTGAAATTGAAAAAATAGACAGGAGCATAAAAAAGAAACAGGATGAGCTCAAATATTATGATAAACGCATATCGCATACGCAATCAAAAATCCTGCGTCTTGCAAAAGAGATTCACTTATTTGCCGGGAAATTAGACAAAAGAAAACAGTACTTGAAAGAACGCCTTAGTGCACTATATAAACAGCGATATGGCAGTAACGCCATTATACTCATTTCCGCAAAGGACTACAACGATCTGATCAGAAGAAGCAAATATATCAGTCTTATTGCCTATCATGACAGCAGAGTTATGAAAAAATACAGCAACGAGTTAAAAGAACTTGACTTTAAAAAAAGGAATATGGAGGTGCTGCATAAAAAACTTAAGGAAAACAAAGACGATGCACAAAAAAAGAAAAAAGAACTTCAGACAACCCGTATTAAAAAAGACAAACTGCTCGTCACGATAAAAAGCAAAAGAAGTTTATATGAAAAAGCAATCAAAGAACTCGAAAAATCATCCAAAAAACTACAAGAAATGATTGAAAGGCTTGAAAGGAAAAAAGTTCCAAAATCAGTAATTGGCAAAGGATTTAGAGCATATAGAGGGCATCTTCCATGGCCTCTAGAAAATAAGGTTCTTATTCCATTTGGAAAATATAAAGATCCAAAATTTAAAGTACCCATATTTAGAAACGGAATAGAGATCAAGGCAAAGGAAGGGGATAGACCGGGGGCAATAGCTGGAGGCCGTGTAGTCTACGCTGACTGGTTCAAGGGTTATGGTCTTCTCTTAATAATCAGTCATGGTGGCGGTTATCACAGCCTCTATGGACATCTTTCAGAGATTTTTCATGAAACAGGTGATATAATACATAAAGGTACCGCGGTAGGAACGGTAGGCAATTCAAGTCTTTTAAATATTCCGACCCTGTACTTTGAAATCAGATATAAAGGGCAACCTACAAACCCTATGAAATGGTTAAAGAAAAGAGACAGAAGGACGAAAAGATAATAATTTTAATATGCTCGGATAGAAACAGAAATATCTCTCCGGGATAATGGAGGAATAATGTTCAGTCGTAAAACAGTCTTTATTTGGATATTAATTATTGCAATTGCTGTTACAGGGATTATACTTAATCAATGGAGCCTTTCAAATAATGTTGATGCCAGTGAAAATGAGCATTATAAAAGAATAAAAACATTTGCTGAGTCCCTTTCATTAATTAAAAAGAACTATGTGGAAGAAGTAAACGAGGAGGATCTGGTCTATGGAGCAATAAGAGGGATGCTTAATTCACTAGATCCCCATTCCTCTTTTATGACACCTGAAATCTTTAAAGAAATGCAAATTGACACAAAAGGTGAATTCGGAGGACTTGGTATAAAGATTGGAATAAAGGACAAAGTATTAACGATAATCGCGCCTATTGAAGATACACCAGCTCATAAGGCCGGTGTTAAGGCCGGCGACAAAATTATCAAAATAGATGGTGAATCAACCAAAGACATAAGCCTTCACGATGCTGTCACAAAGCTAAGAGGACCAAAAGGTACATCTGTAACAATAACAATAGTCAGGGAAGGGCTGGAAAAACCAAGAGATATTACGATAGTCAGAGACATAATAAAGCTTGAAAGCGTAAAGTATAAAATAATCGATGATGCAATAGGATATATAAAGCTTATACAGTTTCAGGAAAAATCTTCTTCAGACCTGGAAAAAGCTCTAAAGGACCTTGCTGAAAAGAAAATAAATGCCATGATTCTCGACCTCAGGAACAACCCAGGCGGACTATTAAAAGGTGCGGTAGACGTTACAAGTAAATTCCTGCCGCCTAAAAAACTTGTTGTATATATTAAAGGCAGAAATGGCGAGAGAACCGAATTTCACACAATCAATGTTAACGATTATTATGATTACCCTATGGTTGCACTTGTAAATGAGGGGAGTGCCAGTGCATCAGAAATCGTTGCCGGCGCACTCCAGGATTGGGGACAGGCGGTGATTCTCGGGACACAAACATTTGGTAAAGGCTCTGTCCAGACAGTCATACCCCTCAGCGATGGTTCAGCTCTCAGACTGACAACAGCCAGATATTACACGCCCAATGGAAGATCGATACAGACAACCGGGATCACACCTGACATCATTGTCGAGCTGGAGACAAAGGAGGGAACAAAAACTCACCCGGTTTTCAGAGAAAAAGACCTGGAAAAACATCTCGATAACGACAAATTAAGGGAAGAGGAAGAGATAAATGATAAAGAACTAACAGAAGTTCCGGTAGCAATATCAGAAGATGAAGACAATCAACTTCAGCGGGCAATAGACCTGCTGAAAGGATGGCGGGTATTTAAGAAACTGCCAAAGGCAAGTTAACCCTCCTTAGCTTAGCAGGATAGAGCACTGGTTTCCTAATTTTCTATTATAGACCTACCCTAACTTTTCATATTATCTGTCCATATTTAAAAATAAATTACTATCTTGCGCATCTAAAGTTTCGGCATGCTAAACCCGAAAATATAGAATAACCAGATATTGCGTCTCTCAATTTCTACTGTTACTGGCGGTGTTAAAAAACTTAAAAATGATAAAATCGTTAAAACAAAAATTCAAAACACTTTACCACAACGCTCTAAAAGAATTATATGAAAAGCCAATTGCAACTTTAGCGATACTCCTCACATTGTTTCCTTTATACTTAATGGTAAAATACTGGCAATATGTTTTATATTTTTTATCAAAAACATTATCAAAAACCATAGTGGTAAATTTATACATATTAGTAACTGTATTTTTGTTGCTTCTATGGGCATTATATCTCCTCCTTAAAGAATCTATTCGTACGAAAAGATCTTTTGAATTTTTAGACTATCAAGGTCTTTTATGGAAAATTATCAATCCAAAATCTCACGATTTCAAGGTAGATTATCCATCTTATTGTAAGACTCATAAGGTTCAACATTTTTCAGCTAAGTCCAAAATTTTTTGTCCGATATGTGCTGGTGAATTAACATCGGATATAGATGTTCTTGACCTCCATTTCATATACGATGCTGTTAAGAAATTAAAAAAAGCTGCTCATAACAAACATATTAAAATTTATCAACATAATGCTAAATCCATCAACAGATAACCCGATGCTTGTAAGCGCGGATCAATTTAGCATAAGGCGCTATGAGTTATGTCTTGCTTCGCCATTCAAGTTTACAGATAAAAATACCGATATTTTAAATAAACATAAATAAACAGAATTCTATGAAGGTAGATCTATAAATTATGAAGAAATTCATGGCAAAGCGGGGAAAAGTTCAATGAAAAAATTATTGTACATAAACATTATAAGTTTATTTCTGTTGATATTTTTTGCGGGATGTGCCTCTATTCCCCATATTGATTCAGGGGTCTTTGAAGTTAAGACAGATGATATGCAAGTAAAGGTATCATTTAATGACAGTGATCGTCGGATTATCCACGATTACTACAGCAAGAAGAAAATAAAACACAAGGGACTACCACCGGGGTTGGCTAAAAAAGGAACATTACCTTACGGCCTACAAAAACATCTCGAGAAAAATGGGAAGTTGCCGCCTGGCTTGGCTAAAAAACATCTTCCCTATGAACTGGAAGAGCGGCTTTCTCCACTTCCACGAGGGTATGTGCGTTTAAAAGTGGGTGGTGATATAGTACTCATGAATGAGGAAACAGAGGTTATCGTTGATATCATATATGATATAGGATAATTTAGTGATATCGATAATACAGCTCTCTACTTCCCCGCCATGACTCAATTCGTTGTCACAATCCTTATGCAACATACGTAATCAAGGCGAGATTATTGATTTCATTTACTACATTTCCACTAGTAGATTACTGTTTGTAAGTATTTTGCTGATTATATGTTCGAATATTATGGGATTTATTATCTTTTCCAGTCACCGCCCAGTCCCCATGATACAAAACCAATATATCGCATTTCATCTTCAATGTTGTCAAAGAGATAATTAATATGGTTTATTTTGCCACCTATACTAATATCCCCCCAGCTAATAGTAGGCGGCCTATTTTTCAGGGAAATTCGAAATTTAAAGCCTGCATCCGTTTCAACTTTCTTATTCCAAGGATCTCTATTTTCCTCTCCTCCTAACGTAACATTGCCAGATACAAATACATTGAACATTGCATCTTGAATGTTATTCGATTTCGTATTGATTTTGAACAAGTCAATGCCTTGCTCTGCGTTCAGCTCCAGGTACGCTCCATCTTCAATGGCACCGTTAGTTCCATCAATAAAATTGAGGTTCCCAGATACATGATATGGATAGCCTTCAGGCGACCAGCCATATGCTAAGGCATGTAATATAAAGCATGTAAATATGATTAGAATAGAACAATTCAAAAATTTCATTATTTTACTAAACTGGGGTGTAAAATCGTGCAGCAATTTTAGGAGGCTTACATATGATATGCGAGCACTGTTTAAGAAATATTTTTTTGCCGCAGCTTGAGCAATCGAATGTATGCCAGTACCAGTGAGTTATGTTATTCTTTCCACATATGGGGCATGTAGCCACTAATGATTCATGAATACGATTTTCTATAAATATCCAGAGATCTCTATCATATCCATCTTTTTTTGCTAGTTCCAGCTCCTGTCTTCCATCATCTGTAATACTGGCTGTCTTGTCATCGACTCGAGCATAACCAAGCAGAGAGGCTTCTTCAAGAAATCTGAATCCAAGTGTCCTCCATCCCGGAATAAAATTAAATGCTCCGTTTAAAAAGGAAGACAGAGGATCTGATGATGTGGTTAGAATATCGAGAATATAGGCAATACGAAATCGCTCTATTTTTTTGGCATTAAATATGCGAAGAAAGTTTGAAATCTTTTCGGAAAGAAGACCGTTTACTGCTCCAGAGCCTATATCTGCTTTAATTTTACGCCATTCGCTTATATTCACACTGTTCTCTATAGAAGAATGTAGTTCAGGTTTGATAGCATCTCTTCTGGTAAAACGACGTCTTATGATTATTGCTAATGTTGTAAAGCTGACTACGGCGAATATAATTAAAATAATCTGAAAGTTTTCTTTCTTGAGACCAATTTTTTCTAATACGTTGTTAGTTGTGTGATTTAATTTATGTGATATAACATTCTGGAGTAATGACATGCTTCCCTCGGGCATGTTCCATGCTGTCTCACCTCTTCGAAATAAGTAAAGATACGGGTAAATGACAATGCCATCAGAACCGGAACTTGCCATATTAAGAACTTTGCTGAATTCGGACAAGTTATACGTCCATCCCCCAGGCTTCTGATATGCAGAAATACCTGTAAATAGGGGCTTGTTCCCTATTTTTGTGCGGCTTGCAAACAGGACATTAGAAATCCATGATATTGGCTTATACTCTTCCTTGAAATATGCCATTGAAATAACAATATCGAGATGTCTGGCGAGCTTGCTATAGTCCTGTCCAAATTTCTCCATGGCTCTGTATGAATTTGCTGCTTCAGCAATAAGAGCTGCAGAGAGAGTCAATTCAGATCCTGCAAGCCGATTTATTTCTTCTCTGACCAATTGAGTAAAATGAACGATCTGTTCAACTCGCCAATTCATCCATTGGTTATAGTAGTCGGTTACTATATTTTCTTTTCGTGTATTACTATCCAATGAATATGCTTTTTTGAAAGAGTCTACCGCATGAGGAGCAAAATCATATATGAAGTCAGGGTATCGCAAATAGTCCATATGGATGCCATCTATATCATAATTTTTTATCATGTATTTGATGTTATTTAAAATGAAAGCTTGAACTTCGATATTTTCTGGTGATAACCACTCACTGGAGCGCGTTCCATCCTGTGCTATTATACCCCAGTCAGGATGTGCCTGTAATACGTGAGGGTTCCTGAAAATAGGTATCCACGCATGGACGCGAATATTTTCTTGTTTTAAGAGATTTAACGTTTCTCCAAAGAGGTCCCTTCTATTGCTATTGTTGTCATTGTCTGATATGTAATATTGGTTTCCCTCAGGATCTGAGGCCATAAGAAATACGTCTGTGAATCCCATTTCATTTATATCCTTAGCGGTCTGTACTGGATCATGAAAACCGAGACTGAAGTCTATCCATATTCCAGAATTTTTGGAACTTTTTGAGTGATAAGTCCCTACATAATCGTCAGCAGACATAAAGACGCCACCAGCAGTCTCCACAAAACGAATAAATTGTTTCAGGGTATCAGCATACTGTACAATGATATGCGGATGAAGAAGGATCACGAGAGGCTGTCCTGTATTAGCTTTCCAAAAATAAAGCTGCTTAAGCCACTCTAGGCCTTCAGAAGATGTCATCTTCGACTGTAAAAATATGTTGTAATCTCCTGCCATAATAAATTCTCCATCAGGGCCGTCCGAGATTGGCAGTTCCTTCAAAACAGTTTGCCTTTGCCACCTTTGCGCATCTGAACTATCATAGAGGAATCCCATTTCTTTAAGCATGATCATTGCCTCATAATTGTATTCGAGATATGGAGCACGAAACCAGAGAAGTTCTTTACCTGTGACCTTTTCCAAAATGAGTTTACCCATAAGTAAATCTTTCCGCAATTCAGAAGAATCAAGGCCAGTCAACTTTGGATGAGAATATGAGTGTGAACCAATCGTGTTATCTTGAATTAACTCTTTAACAATATTTTGATTCTGTTCAGCAAATTCTCCTGTAATGAAATAGGTAGCAGGGACATCGAGTTTGAGTTTTCTCAATGCAACCGAGTCCTCTTCCTTTTCCACGTCCAGTGTAAGAATGACGGGTATCTTCTTATCCTGACTCAGTACCGGGGATGCAGTACAAATTGTAACTGTACAGATCAAAAATAAAATATATGATAATTTTTTAACTATCAGACGTCTGACCATTTCAACTCCTTCCGCTGAGCTTCCTGGAAAACAGCAAGCAACTTTACCCAGTTTAAAAATAACCTATATGGCATTATAAAAAATGCAGAAATTATGAATGATACTCTCACCTGTTTTGAAATAATCAAAGCAAAAATATACTGCATTACGTTTAGCATTTCTATAAGGAAAAAGTAGACAATAGCAGCCTTGCAAAAGTCCGCAGGATTACCGGAAAAGTAAGCAATGAAAGGAGCTGAAGCCAGCATGATTATCTCCAAAAAACTAAGCCCATATGAGATAAACAGAAAGTAAAAAGGGAGCCAAAAAAAACCGACTAATCCTGATGATGGCGAGAAAAAAATATTTTTATGAAATTTTAATACTTGCAAGTTACCACGTAACCAGCGCAATCGCTGGCGCATGAGGCTCTTCCAGCTTAAGGGAGAATCAGTATAAGCGATTGCCTTCGATTCATAACATACAGTGTAGCCTTTTTGCAGTATGTCCAGAGTAGCGTCAAAGTCTTCGGTTAAGGTCCGCTCTTTGAATCCCCCTACTTCGAGAAGCAGATCCTTCCGATATGCACCGATTGGCCCTGGACAGATTGTAACTGATGATCCACTTCCAATTTGAGCAACCTTAATAAATGCCTGACCGAAAATGTACTCAAGCATTTGCCAGCATCTCAGAAAAGATAACGGCTTATCCAGTATCACTGTGCCGGCTACAGCTCCCACACTTGTGTCAGAAAAGTTTCTTACTAAATAGCGGAGCGCCTGAGGATGTAACCACGAATCGGAATCAGAAAAAACAACAATATCGCCCTTTGCCTGCATAATACCTTCGTTGAGTGCCGCAAACTTCCCTCTATTGTGACGGAGTTTAATAAATGATATAGGAGCGTTTTCAATAAGAGAAGACGTAAAGTCATCTGAGCCATCATCAATTACTATGATTTCATAAGATGGGTAATCCATTTTGGCTGCTGCCTCTACACATCTGGATATACATGCTTCTTCATTAAATGCCGGGATTATCACGCTAACGAATGGAATGTCATCACTGTATTGGATTTCTTTACGATTATGCATAACAAGCCAGCCGACCAAAAGACAGAATGGAAAAATTGACCCAATAATGAAAACCACATAGTATGTATATAGAATATTTGAGATCCACTCGGGCAGATCAAAATACTCTGATGAAAAAACTAATTGACTCAATAAGGAAGTAAGGTGTGGCCCCTCATATAATAAAAATATGGCCACAGAACTGGCGAGAAAGAATACAAAAAAATTTAAAATTACCTTTGTCCTTAAGTGATTATTTTTGATTACTGATGCAAACTGATTATTAATTACGTAGTTCAATATATTCCCTTTCTTCAAAGAAAAAATCATCACTGCCCTTAACACATTCATTCATAGCACATTTTGCAAATGACAATACATTATGTTACGTGCATTACAGAACTGTTAAACAAATGTTGTTTTTTATGAAATTGTGTATTTACCATTAAAAAATTTACTAAGCAGATCTTTCTTTGTTATTCAATTAATACAAAATTCCATTGTTGTAAAGAGAGAATAAATTCTCTCAAAAGACAAGACTATAAGTATACTGATATCATTTCTGTAAGTCAATAGGCAAGAGCTTGCCTTGCTTTCAAAAGCCCTTAACCTTGCCATGAAGCAATGGGAATGGTGTAATAAATACCCATGTAGTCTAATTCAGAGAAAACCTGAGAACAATAGAATTGATAGGTGGTGTACTATTCCTTACCTTTCTAAATCGTTGAAAGTTGTGTCTTTAAGGGTTATCTGGGAATGGGGTGATTTCCTCCCTTTTCCCTATTTTTTTGCCTGTCTACTATACAAAAACTATACAGTTAAAAAATCCGTTAGAAAGAATATGAGGGAGAGGGTTTTAAAGCCTTTCCCCTTTTTTGATATCAAAGTCGGGATATACTTTTGATTTAGCTCCAAAGTACGGTGAAGAATCTATTTCAATCGCCTTTTTCCCTTCGTGGATTGTTAATGCTAACTCTTCTGGATGTGGAGCCAAGCCCTGACTTATGGCAAATGTTTCATCACTGACATCTACCATCCTTCTGCCTTGTATCCCCAGTTGAAATGTTTCCTCTGGATTTAATAGAAAATCGATGTCATAGAAGTAAATATCAACCATTTCATCAAATAACAGTTTCTCTATAAAGTAATTACCTATCTGAGATAGTTGTTTTCTGTCCTCCTCGGTTTCAGCTTCTCTTACCGCATCGTTATGTAGTTCACACAGGTTTAACAGTGTGTCATAAAGCAGCAGATAGTGGTAATCGTTGAGTCGATACAATTGGGGTTGTTCCAAACAAACCAGCATTTCCTTGAGAGTGTTTATAGATGTTATGGGATTGAATACTTTACC
>CAYFXR010000022.1:0-1752 GCA_964347155.1 uncultured Nitrospiraceae bacterium
AATTATGCATATAGCTTGGAACAAAAATATTCACCTTAGATTGGTTGGAATTGCGTCTAAGGTATCGAAAAATAATTTCTTTCACAACGCCTGCATTATTTGAAATGCATTTTTTGGGTTAATTGTTTTGAAAAAAAGAATCCAGGATCAAGGATTATTGAACCGGACTGACATGTTACATGTCTTTAGAAAAAAATGAGAGGAGGTGAATGATAGAAAAAAAGAAAAAGGAGGATTAAATGGGAAAAGGAATGCTTTTTATGATTTTTAAATGTGCAGCAATGGTGTTTATAGCCGGTTTCATTATGAGCAATGTGGCACTGGCGGAAGAAATAGTTAAGCAAAAGGGTAAAGAAACAGTCAATATCAATGAAGCAACCGTAAAAGAATTAGCCGCTCTCCCCGGTATTGGTAAGAAGAAGGCAGAAGCTATTGTTGCCTACAGAAATGAAAACGGGGAATTTAACAGTGTGGACGACCTGAAAAAAGTCGAAGGTATTGGGGAGAAGACTTTAGAAAAGATAAAAGAGCAAATTACATTTGAGTAAAACCCGTGAGGAGGACGGGGCATTGAACCCCGCCCTTCTTAAAATAATTTAAAAATTATTTTACTGCTGGCTTGTTGCTGGTTCAATTGAGGACGATTGAACCTTTAATGTCTTTTTTAGAAAGGATGTAATTAAAAATGATCTTCAAGAATATAATTTCAGGCACCTTATATGTTTTCATGGCAACAGTTTTTCTTGTTATATTTTTTGTTTTACCTGTGCAGGGAAGTTTTGAACTCTACGATCATTTTGATGATGGTTTTCTGGATGTAGACTGGGATATTATCTTTAATGAATCTGGTGGATGGACGTATAATGAATCTGGTACAGATCTAAATATTACAAATATTGTTGACCCTTCAAGAGATAATAATTGGGCTGATGTTATACTCAGCCAGACATTTACTCCACTGGATGATTTTCAGGTAAATTTTAATTTCTCATGGGACTCAGAAGGATACAAAAGAGCCACCCAGAAGGTTTTGATCAGGCTTTATGATACGGGAGACAACATTATTTCAAGGGCAGGATATGTCGATGCCTGGTTGGATGCCCGGGGTAAAATATCTGCTTTTGCAGGAGAAAATTTATTGGATTCAAGCAGGAATTCCTTGCCTCTATCAGGTTCAGCATCTGTTTTTATTGTAAGGGAAGATAGTAATATCGATGTGTTTTGGGATGAAGACAAGGTAGTGTCCGGAATATATAATGTCCCTCTGGCAAGAGTCGATGTGGTGATTTCATATCACAAAAAAAGGAATAATGATGGTGTATCTTCTTTTTTTGGCAATGAATCTGTTGACTTAGTTAGTGTTGAAGGCGTTCCTCCTGTCATCCCCGAGCCAATGAGTTATCTACTCTTTATTGCCGGAGGAGTGATATTGGGATTAAGATGTTACATGAACAAGAAGATCACTAAGAGTAGAGGACAGATGACATCTGAAAAAATTTGAAAACATTTAATATCCTTGGATATTAACCCAAAAAATGCAGTTAGCCATGCAAATAAAAGGCATAATACTCTCAAAATCTTTAAAATGCAACATGATTACCTGATGTCATTTTGCAATCGATAAACCCAAAAAAATGCATTTCAAATAATGCAGGCGTTGTGAAAGAAATTATTTTTCGATACCTTAGACGCAATTCCAACCAATCTAAGGTAAATATTTTTGTTTCAAGCTATATGCATAATTTAATAATA
>CAYFXR010000023.1:0-34105 GCA_964347155.1 uncultured Nitrospiraceae bacterium
CACATAGTTTTTAAGGATTCAGCCACTCCACATACTTTATACAGATATACCTTGAATCACAGGGGTGCTGCTTACGGATGGGCTAGCATGCCTTCGCAATTTGGAGTACGAGGATTTTCTCAGAAGACATGTATTAGAAATCTATATCTGACAGGTCATTGGACTACAACTGCGCAGGGTATTTCTGGTGTTTCATATATAGGTCGAAGTACAGCGAGAATGATTCTAAATAAGGAAAAATATAAAAAATGAATTTATTTTCAATAGCAGGTCTATCATGTACAATATCTTGTTCAATCTTATCCCTGCTATCAATTTTTTTTGGTAAATCAAAGCTGCACCGTCTCTTGCTGTTTTTTAATATAGTGGTAGCATTTTGGGGTTATGGTTTATTTTTAGTAGGGATTGCAAATACTGAACAAGAAGCGATATTCGGCTGGAAAATTGCTCATCTCGGTGGTTTCTTTATAGGAACTCTTTTTTATCATATCGTATGTGTTTTTTGTGGTATTCAGCGCAGAAGATTGATTTATTTTGCATACTTGCAGGCATTCATCTTTAATCTGCTTAGTTTTAGTACAAAGCATCTCTTTAGTAAAACCAGATTTGTTTTTGAAATATATTACAACGATGTTACTCCTCTTTTAGTATTAGGAATAATGTCATATCTATTTTTAGTAATTTTAAGTTATTACGAGCTTATAAGATTCCTTAAAACAACGAGAGGATTCAAAAGAACGCAGACTTTATATATAATCTTTGGTTTCATGATTGGATTTGTTGGGGGGACTTCTACGTTTTTACCAGAATTTCGAATAGATATACTTTATCCTTTTGGTAATCTGGGAATAACTCTGTATTGTTTAATTGTCTCCTACTCAATCTTACGCTATCGCCTTATGGACATACATGTTGTATTCAAAAAGAGCATGGTTTATTCACTTTCCGCTGGAATTTTGACGAGCTTTTTTGTTGTTATTGTTATTTTTATGACTAAATTTTTATCTAATATGGCCGGGATGAACTCTTTTACCATTACTGTTATTGCAGCAATTACTATCGCTATTCTCTTCAATCCCCTTAAAAATAGAGTGCAAAGACTTATTGACAGGTTTTTTTATAAAAGAACATATGATTATTATGAAACCGTAAGCAGGATCAGTCGTAACCTCGCCTCAATGTTTGATGTGAATGAAGTTTTTAAATTCATAGGGGACACAATTTCTGAGGTGCTGGGACTGAAGAACATTTACCTTCTGGCTGCTTTACCAGGTGGCGTTTATGAAGTTGTTTATCATAAGTCTCAAAAAGCTAAAAGCAAAAAATTTAAAGCAGAGTCTAAAAATGACGAAAAGGTAATGAAGATGAATAATTACTCGGGTATCGTTAAATTTTGTAAAAGATCTGAAGACATTCTTATTAAAGATGAGTTGCCGGCATTTGAAGAAAAATTTGGGCCGGAAATAGTAGATAAGATCAAGGGTGAACTTAACCCGTTTCATGGTGAAGCCGTTGTCCCGGTGTTTGTTGATGGCAAATTATCCCTTTTAATGATACTTGGTGAGAAATTATCAGGTGATATGTTTACTTCTGAAGATGTAAACCTGTTTACAACTATATCTAATCAGACAGCTATAGCTATAAAAAACGCAGGACTTTATAAGGATAAAGTCGATTCAGACAGGCTTGCATCAATAGGCATGATGTCAGCGACATTTGCCCATGAGATAAGAAATCCACTCACTTCACTTAAAACGTTTGCACAGTTGATGCCGGAAAAGTATAAAGATGCAGAGTTTCGGGATACGTTTTCCAAGATAGTTGAAGGGGAGATAGAAAAAATAGATGGACTTATTTGTGATCTCCTTGATTTTTCCACAGAAAAAAAATCAGCCCGTATGAATAATTTTAACCTTGTGACACTGGTAGATGAAACACTCGATTATGTAAAGGGCAAATTAGGATTCGAAAAAAGTAATATTGCTATAGAAAAAGATTATAAGAAAAATGAAATACATATGTCAGGTGATGCAACGAAGTTAAAACAAGCGTTTGTTAACGTTATTACTAACGGATGTCAGGCTATGAATGGAAATGGTATATTGACAGTTGAGATTAACCAAAATAGCAGGAATGTTGATGTTAAAATAAAAGATATAGGTAATGGGATACATCCTGATGATATTTTGAAGATATTTGATCCCTTTATTACAACAAAGGAGAAGGGTGTTGGTCTTGGACTTGCCATTAGCAAGAGGATCATAGAAGATCATAATGGAAAGATAACCGTTAGGAGCGAGTTATCAAAGGGATCAACGTTTACAATTTCGTTGCCTGTACAGAACGATTAAATGCATATATAATAAGAAATTATTAATTTTACAGGCCGAGTCTCCGGTCGGGACGAGGAATCCTGGACTTGATTTTAAGGGATGTAACATATGGAAATTCTGGCATTATTAAGTAACAGTGAAGACGTAATTATTCCTCATGTAAAGGATGCACTTAAAAAATATACACTGTATCCCATAAAAACTTTGGAAGAGCTTGAGGACTTATACAGCAATATTCCTCTTAATCTTATTCTTATTGACGCTGTTTCCAATAAACTTTCTTCTCTTGAAGAATTCCTGAACAAACTTTATAAAGACAAGGTTGTGCTCATTATGCCTGAACGGCTTGACAGGTTTAAGATGGATGATTTGCCTGAAAGCGTTTTTGATTGTATTGATGTAGATTCAATAGAAACGGACCTCACCGGGCTGGTTGAACGCGCTCTTGAAAAACTGAAGTATAAGAATGAATTAAGAATGTTGAAACAGTCGCGGGATGTGTTAACGCCAGTACAGCAGCCAGTTTATAGCAGGGCAGAAGCAGAGGCGCTTTCAGGCCATTGCGAACCGGTTCAGAGCGGAAGATACATCCAGGAAAAGGTTATTATCAATTTTGCCAAGATGTTGGCTGTTAGTTTTGATATGCGCAAACTTTTAAATCATTTTATTGATTTTGTCATGGAGATTGCCCGCGTGAGCAAGATGTCTATTATGCTCAAGGATAAAGAAGGATTTCATGTCAAGACACATTATGGTCTTGATCCATATATTGCTGAAAATCTTAAGCTCGGAAAGGATAGCGCACTTGCAGCATGGATTGCGAAGACAGGACGGATCATGCACAAACCAATAAGCTTTGTTGATTCTGCCTCAATAAATGTTAAAAAAGAAATGGATGCGCTGCAGTGCTCAGTATCTTTTCCCATGATATACAAAGGAAAACTGATAGGTATTTTTAATATAGATAATAAGATTACGGAAGAGCCCTTTTACAAAGAGGAGCTGGAAATAATATATATTTTATGCAATTACCTTGCAGCTGCGGTAAAGGATATAAACCTCTATCATCAAATATGGTATCAAAAGGAATTTACAAAGAACATACTTTCAAGCATGAATAGCGGAATGATTGCAATTGATAAAGATGAAAAAATCACCATTTTTAATCAGCAGGCATCAGAAATTCTAAAACTTGACTCCTCAAAGATGATTGGGAGCGATTTGAGGGCGCTTCCATCTCCATTGGGAGATGTGTTATATGAGACCATGGTAACTGATACCACATATATACGATATGAAGTTACCATACATCCTGCAAAGTTGCCTCTTGGAATAAACAGTTACAGACTCCATGATGAAGCACAAAATCCTATTGGTGCCGGAATCATATTTTCTGATCTTTCCGATTCCAAAAAATTGGAAGAGCAGCGTCACAGAACGGAGAAACTGAAAGCCGTCAATGAACTCATGGCAAAAATAGCCCATGAAGTGAGAAACCCTTTAACGTCTATACAAACCTTTACACAACTGTTAAACGAAAAGTATGCAAATGATGATTTGAATAAATTTTATATCTCAACAGTAAGTCAATCAATCAACATGCTTGACAGTTTGATTGATAAACTTGTGACGTTTTCAAGTACTCAGGATTATAATTTTGAAAAGGAAGATATCAATAATTTAATGAATGAGGCCGTGGATTTTATTTCGAAGAATATTCCCGAAACGCACAAGTTTTCTCGCCAATCGATGGATAAATCATTTCATATTCATGCTGATAAGAAGCACCTCATAAAAGCGATTTACTACCTTGTATTAACAGTTATTGACAGGACTCCAGATGGTACGTTTATCACAATGAATGCTCATGCAAGAATTCAGGATGCCCCTTTTGTTGAGATGTCTTTATCATATAGTGGCGATGAATCCATCAAGGATGAGAAGCACGATTTACTAAAACCCCTCCTGGATATCAAACACCTGGGAACCGAATTGAATGTACCGATAAGCCATAAAATAATTGAGGGCCACAGTGGCAGTCTTGAGATAAAAAGTGAGGATGGCGTGAATGCCTTTATCATTACGTTACCAATCCTTGACAGAAGGGGTACGAATGTTTCCATTAAGGGAGGTCATATTAGTGGATAATAAAGAAAAAGTTCTTGTGATTGATGATGAGCTGGCTCCAAGAGAATCCATTCGGATGGTTTTAAAGGATCAATATACCGTCAATACAGCTGCTGGAGCGAGAGAGGGTTTGGATTTAATGGCTCAAAACCCTGTAGATTTGGTGGTAATGGATATTAGGATGCCAAAGATGGATGGAATCACCGCACTACAGGAGATAAAAAAGAGGCATCCTGACACAGAGGTAGTTTTATTAACGGCCTATGCCAGTCTTGAGACTGCAAGGGATGCAATACGTTTTGGCGCATTTGATTATCTTGTGAAGCCTTTTGATAAAGATGATGTACTGGTTGTTGTAGAAAAAGGACTGGCAAAAAGAAGGGCAAATACGGGTCTGAAATTAGAACGAGAAATATTATTAGACAGGGCATCTTATCTTGAAGAGCAGGTGAATAGGGCCAGAAACAAAATTATTACGTTCTACGAAGGTACAGTAAATGCATTGATCCTCACCATAGATGCGAAAGATCATTATACATATAATCATTCAAACCGCGTTGCAAAGTTGTCTTCTTTATTAGCAGTTGAAATGGGTTTAGACGAAAAAACAATAAAAAAGATAGAGCACGCAGCTTCTATTCATGATATAGGGAAAATAGGTATTGATGAGAATATTCTCAAAAAAAATGGCCGCTTGACACCTGAGGAATACGAAGAAATGAAAAAGCATCCTGTAATAGGTGTACGAATTGTGCAATCAGTTCCATTCCTTGAAGAAGCGGCCCCTGTTATCCTCTATCACCATGAACGATATGATGGCAAAGGATATCCTGAAGGTGTGAAAGGTGAACAGATACCGCTGTCCGCAAGGATTGTGATAGTTACAGATGCTGTTGATGCAATGATGAGTGCCAGACCTTACAGAGATGCCCTTACCATATCTAAGGTTTTAAGCGAATTAAGGGATAATGCAGGTACCCAATTTGATCCCCAGATTGTAGATATTATATTGAAAGGCAAAGTAACACTGGAATGAATTAAACTCCAGATGCCAAGCACCAATTTTCAAATAATAACCAACAACCAAATTCCAATAACCAAACATTATCTGATAATTGGTTATTGGTACCTAAATTGAGCGATTCTCATATGACTAGATGTGCAATGCAGGTTCAAAAATTCAATTTTTTCACCTGCCTTGCACATCTTTATGAAATTAAATCGCTCAATCCAAAAAATGCAGTTAAATAATGCAGGCGTTGGAAGAAAATTTATTTCTCGATACCTTAGACGCAATTCCAACCAATCTAAGGTAAATATTTCTGTTCCAAGCTATATGCATAATTTAATAAAAAATCCATCGAATTAAATAAATTTTGTTACAATGTCTGCATTATTTGGGTCAATGTAGGTAGTAATTGGTATTTGTTTAAAATTTACAATTTGGAATTTGTAATTTAGTTGTTATTTTAATCCCAGCACATCCTGCATATCATACAGCCCAGGAGTTTGTTTGTGCACCCATGCTGTAGCTTTTAATGCACCTCGTGCAAAGGTATCTCTGCTTGATGCCTTATGGGTTATTTCTATCCTTTCTCCAAGCCCCCCGAATAGAACAGTATGTTCTCCAACAATATCACCCGCACGTACCGTTTGGATACCAATCTCTTTTTGTCTCCTTTCTCCGATGAGACCATGTCTTGCATATACAGCCGTATCATCCAGATTTCTGTTCAATGCTGCGGCGATAACCTGCGCCATTTTCATTGCTGTACCGGAAGGGGCATCTTTTTTAAGCCTGTGATGAGTTTCAACTATCTCAACATCATAGTCATCACCAGTAACCTTTGCTATGTCTGATAGAACTTTCAAAAGAAGATTAACCCCTACGCTCATGTTCGGAGCAAAGACACATGGCGTGTTTTGAGCATATAACCTTATATATTCTATTTCATCCTTGCTAAAGCCTGTAGTGCCTATAACCACGGGCATGGGTTTGTCAGAGATGGATTTTAGACATTCTATAGTTGCGGACGGGGATGAAAAATCGACAAGCACATCGGCTTTTTCATGAATATCCTTAAGCCCGGCTGTGATTTTTACGTTTGTTACGCCTATGCCTATAATCTCTCCGATATCTTTGCCTAAATGCTTATGATCTTTACGCTCCAATGCCCCTATGAGTTTTATGTCTTTAAAATCCCTTGAAAGCGTAATAATGCGACTTCCCATCCTGCCGGAAGCACCAGATACTATCATGCTAAGCATTTTCTACCTCCTTATCTGAAGGTTTATGATTGGTTTCATCATTAAGCTTGCCTTCTATTATGTATTTTTCAGATGCCCAAGACCCGAGGTCCATGATTTTACACCTTTCAGAGCAAAATGGTCTAAACGGGTTATTTTGCCATTCTGTCCTTTTTTTGCAAGTCGGACACTTGATTTTCATATCTCAATCGTTCCTTCAAATACTTTTGCAGCAGGACCCGTCATAAAGACATGGTTGTTTTTTTCAGACCACTCAATTTTAAGTTTACCTCCAGGCAGATGCACCGTGACCTTTTTTTGAGTAAGTCCGAGCAGTGATGATGCAACTGCTGAGGCTGAAGCACCTGTTCCACATGCCATTGTCTCTCCCACACCACGTTCCCAGGCCCGCATTTTAATATTGCTCGGGTTTAATATCTGTATAAATTCAACATTCGTCCTGTTTGGAAAGAGGCTGTGGTTTTCAATTAAAGGCCCGTACTCTTCCAATGTAATGGATTGAACATTTTTCGTTATGATAACAGCATGAGGATTACCCAAGGAAACACACGTTATTTTAAAGGTTTTGTTTTTAACTTTAAAAGGCTCATTTACTATTTTGTATTTCATTAATTTTTTCTGTAATCGAGTGAAATTAACCGGTATCAGTTGAGGCTCAAATATTGGTTCTCCCATGTCAACTTTAAAAAGATTTCCGGTTTTCTGAATATGGATAATACCAGCAAGAGTTTCTATAGCGAGACGGTCTATAGATGACTGATATTTTCTGGCGTAAACATTTTTTTCATCTCCCAATACACTTTCCCATATATATTTTACAAGACATCGTATCCCATTTCCGCACATTTCTGCTTCTGAGCCATCTGCATTGAATATGCGCATCTTAAAGTCAGCAGTCTTAGAGTTACAAAGCAGCAATAGTTGATCTGCACCAATACCAAATCTGCGGTTACAAAGTTTTTTTGAAATGTGAGAGATTTTTCTCAGCTTTAAAGATCTATCATCTAATATGATAAAGTCATTGCCGAGGGAATGCATTTTTATAAAAGAGAGTTTCATATTATTTCATTTCAAAAATTCAGGGATATTTATCCCCCTGACAAGATCTTTATATTTTTCTCTTTCGCGAATGACATAGAAATCTTTTCCCTTTACGAGAACCTCTGCTGCTCTCGGTCTGCTGTTATAATTTGAACTTATTGTAAATCCATATGCTCCTGCGCTCATAACAGCGATAAGTTCACCCTGAACTATGCGATTGATCTTTCTGTTTTTTGCAAGGAAATCTCCGGATTCACATATAGGACCGACAATATCCACAAGAACTTTTCCACGTCTGTTTTTCTTTACTGGAAGAACATCGTGAAATGCGTTATAAAGGCTTGGTCTGATAAGGTCATTCATACCTGCGTCAACGATTAGAAACTCTTTTTTAGGCTGTTTTTTCAAATAGAGAGTTTTGGTTACAAGTATTCCTGCATTCCCTACGATTGACCTTCCAGGTTCAATAATAAGATGAAAATTATTTTTCTTCACCACAGGCAATATTGCCTTTGAAAGGTCATGTGGGTAAGGAGTGTTGTTATTTTTATAAGGTATCCCAAGCCCGCCGCCTATATCAAGATATTTAATAGTAATCCCCTTTGATATTAGGTTGTGTGCAAGCATGATTATCTTTTGTAGTGCCTCTACAAATGGTTTTGTTGTGGTTATTTGAGAGCCTATATGCTTGTGTATACCCAGTATCTCTATGTTGGTTAACCTGCTTGCAAGTCTATAATGTTCAAGTGCATCACCTATTGGAATTCCGAACTTGCTTTCTGTTAATCCTGTTGAGATATAGGGATGTGTCTTGGGATCTATGTCCGGATTCACCCTGAGGGCTATCGGTGCGTTAAGCTTGAGTCTTCTGGCAATTCTGTTGATAGCTTTCAACTCATCAGATGATTCTACATTGAACATAAGAATACGAGATCTTAATGCACTCATAATCTCTTCCTCGGTTTTACCGACACCAGCATATACAATCTTTTTAGGGGGTATACCTGCTTTTCTGGCAAGAAAGAGTTCTCCTCCTGACACTATATCTGCACCGCAGCCGTTTTTTGCAAGTAATCTCAAAATAGCGCTGTTAGAGTTGGCTTTCAGCGCAAAACATATGGTATTTGGGTAGCCGGCAAAGGCATCCTTGTATGCATTTAAATGTCTGAGAAGAGTTTTGTAGCTGTAGATATACAGAGGTGTTCCTACCGTATCAGCTATTTTTCTGACAGGTGTATTCTCAGCATACAGTTCTGAATTTTTGTATTTAAAATGGTGCATAACTTATTTAATACCTACACTATCATGCCCCTAAGCGGCTCCACGAAGAATGAAAATGCCCTTGTCTGTCATTTCCCGACTTGCCCTTGACCATCTGGTTCAGGGCTTGATCGGGGAATCCAACGGAAAAGGAAATGAATTCCCGTTTACACGGGAATGACATTTTTGGATAAAATTAAAGATTTTTAAAAATTTACACATCAAATTATATACAAATTGCTCATTTTAATTGATAGTGTTAAGAAATATTCAAGTCCCCTATTATATATAATTGTTCATAGAATTTCATGTGTAAACCAAAATCCCAAAAAAAGAGATATACATGTAAAATACTTTAACCCAAACACTCATGCCCCTAAGGGGTGCCACGAAGAATGAAAATTACAAATCCCCCCATCCCCCCTTTACTAAAGGGGGGGCAAGGGGGGATTAAAACCTATTTTTGTATTAAATAATGCAGAGGCGATTCGACCTCAATAAATTATTTAACTCGATACATTTATTATTAAATTGTGCATATGACTTTGAATAAACGTATTCACACTCCATCAATTAATATTGCGTTTACGGTACCTGCCTGTCGGCAGACAGGTTGAAACATAATTTCTTTCACAAGGCCTGTATTATGTGAAATGCATTGTTTGGTTTAAATAATTCAATACTTTTTGAGGTATAATTAAACTGCTTATGGATATTATTAAAAAAATAAGAGAAACAATAGCGCAATACTCTATGCTTTCAATCGGTTATCTGGTGCTTATCGGTCTCTCAGGAGGTCCCGATTCAATATTTCTCTCGGTCATTTTAAATAAACTCAAAAATGATTTCGATCTCTCACTAAGTGCCGTGTATATTGATCATGGTTTAAGGCCGGAGGAAGCTAAGAAAGAAATGAAATTTTGCAGAAAATTCTGTGATGACAATCAAATTAAGTTTTATACAAAAAAGGCAAGTATAAAAAATTATGCCAAAGACAAATGTATCAGTGTACAGGAGGCTGCACGTGAGATTCGGTATCAGGTATACGATGAGGTCTCAAAAGAGATAAATGCTTCAAGGATTGCCCTTGGTCATAACGCTGATGATCAGGCAGAGACTGTTTTAATGAGACTGTTAAGAGGTTCAGGAAGAAAGGGGTTGGCGGGTATACCACCGGTAAGGGGCAATATAATCAGGCCGCTCATTGAGATTGAAAGATCTGAAATAGAGAGGTTCCTTACGGGAAATGTATCACAATCTTATATGAGTGATTCCTCAAACCTCAGGGAAGATTATTTCAGGAACTGGATAAGACTCTCATTTATGAAAGAAATAAAAAAAAGAAACCCTGCGGTTATTCAGGATATTTGTAGGACAGCTCATATCTTTCGAGAAGAAGATGAATACCTTGAATTTATTGTTACGAAAACCCTCATCAGGCTGATCAGCAGAAAAAGCGATGCATCAATAGAGCTTTTTCTCTCGCCTCTTGAAATAGTAGAAAAACCAATATTAAGGCGAATCTTGAGAAGGGCTATTGATGCAACGGAAGGATTAAGGGATATAAGATATGGACATATAGAAGCTATAATTACCCTTATAAAGCATGGAACATCTGGTGACAGGATCCATCTTCCGAAAGGTATCCGAGTAGTGAAAGAATATTCCCTTTTAAAAGTAACGAAAGAAGGGCCGTTGACACTTTCTGAGTATGAGGTTCAGCCGCCATGTGAGATTACTATTAAGGAATTGAATGTTGTATTAAAGGCATCATTTCTGGAAAAATGCGGAGAATCAGGTGATGGCAGGAGGTCGATTATTTTAGATGCAGGCGTTATGAATTATCCTCTTGGAATCAGAAGCAGGAGTAAAGGAGACTTTTTCTATCCGCTCGGGTTTGGTAGAAAGAAAAAGCTTCAGGATTTTTTTGTCGATGAAAAAATACCAAGAGATGAAAGGGATAGAATTCCAATTGTCGTATCAGGAAATGATATTATATGGGTTGCAGGTCACAGGGCGGATGAAAGATTCAAGGTAACCGGCAAGACAGAAAAATTTCTAAGGCTTATGATAACCAAGCTGTAAGTTGTAAGCTATAAACTATAAGCTATAAGCTATAAGCTATAAGCTTTTGTACATGGCGTCATAAATAATTGCGCATAAATCGTCATTCCCGCAGTCCTTAAGCGGGAATCCAGAAGCAGTTGATTAGAAAGAATACTGGATTCCCGATAGAAAACTTCGGGAATGACAAATCAGATGCAAGAGACTCTATTCGCAATAAAAATAAATATGTCGTTCTGTATTTAGGTTATAGTTTTGTAGAAACGTAAAATATGAAGCTTCCAGCTTATTGCTAAAGGCTTATAGCTTAAAGGAGGAAGTATTGACTGAAAAAGTGAGAGTCCGTTTTGCACCGAGCCCTACTGGATTCCTGCATCTAGGAGGGGCGAGGACCGCCCTTTTTAACTGGCTTTATGCAAGACACAACAGGGGAATATTCATACTGCGAATTGAGGATACGGATAAAACCCGTTCCACCGAGGAGTATATTGATGCAATCATTAAAGGAATGAAATGGCTTGAACTTGGATGGGATGAAGGACCATTCAGACAGACTGATAGATTCGATATTTACAGAAATTATGTAGATAAACTGTTAAAGGAAGGAAAGGCGTATTATTGTTACTGTTCGTCAGAGGAGCTTGAAGCTAGGCGGAAAGAAGCAATGTCACAGGGGAAGCCATTAAAATATACCGGCAGGTGTAGAAACCTGAAAGAACCTGTTCCGGGAATAACACCCGTGGTGAGATTTAAGATGCCTCAAGAAGGACAAACTGTTGTTGATGATTTGATAAAAGGAAAGGTTGTATTTAACAATGAACAACTTGATGATCTGATTATTCTCCGTTCTGATGGCACTCCGACATATAATTTAACTGTTGTTGTAGATGACGTTGATATGGGCATAACGCATATTATCAGGGGAGACGACCACCTGAACAATACGCCAAAACAAATACAGTTTTACCATGCACTTGAATATCCGGTTCCCAGGTTTGCACATTTGCCGATGATACTTGGTTCCGACAAGACAAGGCTTTCCAAGAGGCATGGTGCACTTTCAGTGATGGCTTATTATGAAATGGGATATTTGCCGGATGCGGTTGTAAATTATCTTGTACGGCTGGGCTGGTCATACGGAGATAGAGAAGTATTCACCAGAGAAGAGTTGATAAAATATTTTTCTTTTGAAAATGTAGGAAAGGCAGCTGCTGTATTTAATCCTGAGAAACTTTTATGGCTTAACAGCCAGTACATTATTAACACATCATCCGAAAAGCTCGTTGAACTGGTTAAACCATTTCTTGTGAGAGAAGAAGTAATCGGTGAAGAAGAAATGATGGATAAAAAATGGCTGTCAAAAGCTATTGATACATTGAAGGAACGTTCGAAGACATTAATTGAACTTGCAAAGTCATTGCGTTATTACATCGCCGAAGAGATTGAATACGACGAAAAGGCAAGGGCAAAGTTTCTGAATGAACAGAGCCGGGAGCTTCTCATTGAAATGAAAGACGGCTTGAGTTTACTTGATGAGTTTACAAAAGAATCGATTGAAAGGCTTTTCAGATCGATTGTTGAGAAATATGGTGTGAAGCTTGGCCTGCTTGCACAGCCAGTTCGCGTGGCATTAACAGGATCTACGGCAAGTCCGGGGATATTTGAAGTGATTGATGTTCTTGGAAAAGAAAAGACGATAAAAAGGCTGGAGAAAGCAATTGGAGAGATTATCTGATTCACGATATTATTATCTCTGCAGATAGATTCTGATATTTTTTTAAGAGTATTGAGCAGCTGATTATAGAAATAATGTGTTAAAATATTTCCCCAATAAAATGTATGCACATAAACTTGGTGATTAATGATGAACCCGATTGAATTAACTCGTCCATCGAATTTTATTAGGAATATTATAAAAGATGATATAAAGGCCAATAAAAACGAAGGCCGTGTTCATACACGTTTCCCGCCGGAACCAAACGGTTATCTGCATATCGGACATGCCAAATCTATCTGTCTAAATTTTGGCGTTGCCGCTGAATACAAAGGCCTTTGCAATTTGAGGTTTGATGATACCAATCCAAGCAAGGAGGAAGCTGAATATGTTGAAGCGATAAAAGAGGATGTCAGATGGCTTGGTTTCGATTGGGGCAATCGGATGTTCTATGCATCAGACTACTTCGAACAGCTTTATCAATATGCTGTTCAGTTAATCAAAGACGGCAAGGCATATGTTTGTGACTTGAGCGCAGATGAAATCAGGGAGTATAGAGGTGCCCTGACCGAATACGGAAAGGAAAGTCCATATCGAAACCGTTCAGTGGAGGAAAACCTTGACTTGTTTAAACATATGAAAGCAGGCGAATTTGAAGATGGATCTCGGACGCTCCGTGCAAAAATCGATATGACTTCCGGAAATATCAATATGCGTGATCCGGTTATCTATCGAATTCAGCGGGAGACACATCACAGGACAGGTGATATCTGGTGTATCTACCCGATGTATGATTTTGCACACTGTATTTCAGATTCCATAGAAAGAATTACCCATTCCCTTTGTACATTGGAGTTTGAAGACCACCGCCTTCTGTATGACTGGTTTCTTGATCAATTAAATATTTATCACCCTCAGCAAATTGAATTTGCCCGTCTTAATCTTAGCCATACGGTTATGAGCAAAAGAAAACTTTTGCAATTAGTAGAACAGGGATATGTTAATGGATGGGACGATCCCCGGATGCCTACACTATCGGGCCTGAGGAGGCGAGGCTATACTCCTGAAGCAATCCGGAACTTTTGTGAGCGGATCGGGGTAGCAAAAAAAGAGAGTATGGTTGATATAGCCCTGCTTGAGTACTGTATTCGTGAAGATTTGAATAAACGGGCTCCACGTGTAATGGCTGTTTTACGTCCATTGAAAGTAGTGATAACAAATTATCCTGAAGGTCAGGCGGAAGAACTGGATGCCGTAAACAATCCCGAAGATTTAAGTGCAGGAACACGTAAGGTTCCTTTCTCGAGAGCGTTATACATTGAGCAGGATGATTTTCTTGAATATCCACCGAAAAACTTTTTCCGTCTTGCTCCCGGCCGTGAAGTCCGGTTGCGTTATGCATATTTTATTAAATGTATTGATGTGAAAAAAAATGAAAAGACAGGAGAGATTATCGAGCTTCACTGTACATATGATCCGGCAACCAGGGGTGGTGATTCACCGGATGGACGGAAGGTAAAAGCAACTTTACACTGGGTTTCGGCTGAACATTCGATTGAAGGTGAGGTGCGTCTGTATGATCATCTTTTTACAAAGGCACATCCCGAAGAAAACAGCAGTGAAAAAGATTTTAAAGAATATATAAATCTCGATTCATTGGAAATATTAAAATCATGCCGTTTCGAGCCGAGTCTGGCAAATGCGGTACCGGGCAATAGATACCAATTTGAAAGGCTTGGTTATTTTTGTATTGATCCAGATTCTACTGAAAAAAAACTTATATGTAACCGTACGGTGACATTGCGGGATATATGGGCCAAGATACAGAAATCTCAGAAATAAACCAGGACAAATAAACTTCGTATGAGTAAAATTGCTGTTATAGGAGCTGGAAGCTGGGGGACGACACTGGCAAATCTTCTCGCGCTGAAAGGGTGTATTGTATCACTTTGGGTATATGAGAAGGAGCTTGCAAAAAGAATAAAAAACACAAGGGTAAATGATATTTACCTTCCTGGATATGCTATTGCTGATTCTATAGACGTTTCCGAAGATTTAGAAAATGTATTAAATGATGCCAGATATATACTCAGTGTTGTCCCTACACAGCATACAAGAGAAGTTTTTAAACCTGTTATTCAATATATAGGCAAGGATACTGTTATAATCAGTGCATCTAAGGGAATAGAAACGGGAACACTTTTAACAGTATCTGGTATTATCAAAGAACTTACAGGGAAAAATTCAGCGGTTATTTCAGGCCCTAGTTTTGCAAAAGAGGTTATTGAAAAACTACCGACTGCTGTGACTATAGCTTCCGAAGATAAAGAGAGTGGACTGGAACTGCAGAAATTATTCAATACGGAATATTTCAGGGTTTATACGAATACGGATGTGCTTGGTGCAGAACTGGGAGGAGCTTTGAAAAATGTAATGGCAATAGCTTCAGGAATATCAGATGGCCTTGGCCTTGGCTCAAGTACAAGAGCAGCGCTTATCACAAGGGGACTTGCTGAAATGATACGACTTGGCATTGCAATGGGTGCAAGGGAAAAAACTTTTGCTGGATTGAGCGGACTTGGTGATCTGGTTCTGACCTGCACTGGGGAACTGTCAAGAAATTATACAGTAGGGTTTAAACTTGGGAAAGGGGGAAGACTGACAGACATACTCTCGAAAATGAAAATGATAGCTGAAGGTGTTGCCACCTCTGAGTCTGCATATGAGCTGTCAAGGAAACATGATGTAGAGATGCCGATAATAGAGCAAATCTATAAAGTGATTAATGAAGAAAAAAAACCTGTTAATGCAGTTAAGGACCTCATGACCAGGAGTCTGAAGTCAGAATACTGAACCCTTGAATCCCTTTTGAGAACATTTATGGATAACAAAAAAATGAAAAAGATTCTAAAATCTGTGAAAGACGGTACATTATCTGTTCATGACGCCCTTGAATATTTAAAACATCTTCCATACGAGGATGTTGGTTTTGCAATGGTTGACCACCACAGGGAACTGAGACATGGTATTCCCGAGGTAATATTTGCTAAGGGCAAGGATTCCAGAGACATTAAGGTGATTGCCGATTCAATGCTTAAAAAGAGCGGAAGGCTGTTCATTACAAAGGCAACAAAGGAAATATACAAAAATATTAATGTGCTTTGCAGACGATACAAGAAAAAGGCAATATTTTTTGAACGATCAGGCGTAATTACTGCTGGAGATGAAAATAAAAAGATGGGCATGGTAGCAGTACTCTGTGCCGGTACATCAGATATACCTGTTGCTGAAGAGGCCCTGGCTGCCGCAACTTTTCTTGGAAGCAAGGTTAAAGCTGTGAATGACGTTGGAGTAGCTGGCTTGCACAGACTTGTTAAAGCAAAGAAATTACTTTCAGATGCAAATGTTTTAATCGTGGTAGCCGGAATGGAAGGCGCCCTTCCATCAGTAATTGGCGGTATGACAGACAAACCAATAATTGCTGTTCCCACATCAGTTGGTTATGGCACAAGTCTTGGTGGTATCACAGCTCTTTTTGCCATGCTTAATTCCTGTGTGCCTGGTATTGCAGTAATGAATATCGACAATGGTTTTGGTGCAGGAGTTTTAGCACATAAGATAAATTCGTTATCCGTTAACCGTTGACTGTGATCCGTTTTTAGTAGTCCAAGAGAGAATAAAGGCCGACGGCTGGAAGATGATAACTGACAACTGAATCATGATTGCATATTTTGACTGTTTTTCCGGTATTAGTGGTGATATGATGTTAGGGGCATTAATTGATGCAGGCGTTCCTCTTGAAAAACTGAAAGATAAATTATATTGTCTCCCGGTTAAGGGATATAAACTACGCATAAACAAGGTAAAGAGAGCAGGTTTCAAAGCAACAAAGACAGATGTAGTTTTACAGTCAAAAGGCAAGAGGCAAAAGGCAGAAGTTAAAAAATGGAGAGATATAGAGCAGGTAATCAAGAGATCCACCCTTTCGCAGAATATAAAAGAGAAAGGACGTAAAATCTTTAAAAGGCTCTTTGAAGCTGAGGCTAAAATCCACGGCAGTAGATATGACAGGATTCATCTTCATGAACTTGGTGCTATAGATTGCATAGTTGATATCTTTGGTACGTTGATAGGTATCGAAGTACTTGGAATTGATACTGTTTATTCATCTGCTTTAAACATCGGAGGAGGTACCATAAAAACAGAACATGGACTCTTACCTGTACCTGCACCTGCAGCGGTTGAATTATTAAAGGGCAAACCTGTGTATGCTTCAAATATACCTTTTGAACTTACCACTCCTACCGGTGCAGTACTTATTTCATCACTTGCTAAGGGATTCGGTCCTTTACCGAACATGTATATCTCAAAAATAGGTATAGGTGCAGGCAGTAAGGATTTTAAGGAGCAGCCGAATATATTGAGAATGTTTATCGGACAGGATGCAAAAGAAAGTAAAGGGGGAGTAAATAACATGATATCAATTATCGAGACAAATATAGATGACATGAACCCGCAGGTTTATGAATATGTTATGGATAAACTCTTCAAGACTGGTGCCCTCGATGTTTTTCTCACACAGGTTGTGATGAAAAAAGGAAGACCTGGAATTAAACTCACTGTTCTTTGCAGTGAAGATAAAAGGGGGAAACTTATTGACATAATATTGAAAGAGACGACAAGTATCGGTCTCAGATTTTATAAAGCAGAGAGGAAAATCCTTCAAAGAGAGATAAAATCTGTCAAAACAAAGTTTGGAAACGTGAGGGTAAAAACATCCCAGCTCGACAAAGCAATACGAAAAATATCACCTGAATATGAGGATTGCAAAAAGATTGCAAAGAAATTTAATATTCCTCTTTTTGAGGTTATGAAAATGAAAGGTTCTTACTGATAACTGATTATTTCCCGCTGATTGTGATAAAAATAGTTGAACCTCTACGAAAAACTAACAGTAAAACGTCTTTTTCAGGTTTAATTTTTGATACAATTGACTCGTAATCTTCAATGTTGGATATTGCTTTTCTGTTTATTTCCAGAATAACATCACCCGGCATTAATGATGTCTCAGTAGGACTGCCAGGTTCGATATCTGTAACGACAACACCTCTTATCTTCTCTGGCAGGTTCAACTGCCTGTATATATCGGGAGTCAAATTCTGAACGCTTATTCCTTTCAAGGCATTCTTGAAAACAGTCGGCACTTTTTGTATATCTGTGGGCAGTTCACCGATAGTGATTTGTATTATCTCGATTTTACCATCTCTTATTACCTTGAGTTCTACCTCTGTACCAGGCGGAGTACTTGCTACAATATTTCTGAGGATGTATGGCTCATCTACCTGCTTTCCATTAAATTCAATTATCACATCGCCGCGCATAAGTCCTGCTTTTTCTGCAGGACTGTTTTCAACGACATCAGCGATAAGTGTTCCATAATCTTTTTCAAGCTGAAATTGCTGGGCAAGCTCAGGGGTGATTGCCTGTATCGATACACCTAGCCAGCCTCTGACAACTTTCCCTTTTTCGATTAAGCTTTGCATGACTACTTCTGCCATATTGCTCGGGATTGCGAAGCCTATGCCCTGATAGCCACCTGTTGTGCTGAAGATAGCGGTATTTACTCCTACAAGTTGTCCCTTTACATTCACCAATGCGCCTCCGGAGTTCCCGGGATTGATAGCGGCATCTGTTTGAATGAAATCTTCGTAATCTGCTATACCTACATTTGCTCGTCCTACTGCGCTGACAATGCCCATGGTAATAGTCTGGTTTAATCCATAGGGATTTCCTATTGCCAGCACCAGTTCTCCAACTTTTAATTCATCGGAATTGCCGAGTTTAATAGCTGAGAGATTATCCGCATCTATCTTAATAACTGACAAATCTGTTTTCGGGTCATTACCGATAACTTTGCCAACAAATTCTCTTTTGTCTGCGAGCACGACTTTTATTTTGTCGGCATTTCTGATGACATGATTATTTGTCAAAATATATCCGTCAGTAGAGACAATTACCCCTGAACCAAGACTCATTGATTTGCGTTCTCTTGGCGTTTCGCGGTGCCTGAACTGATCATCAAAAAATTTTCTGAAGAACGGGTCCTCGAAAAAGGGAGAAAAAGGGCTTTGCATAATTTTCTCAGTTTTCACTGTTGATATATTTACAACAGAGGGCTTTACAGCCTCTGCCACTTCAGCCATTGCCTGTCCGGTTTTGATAAGGAAGTCTACAGATTCTCCGGAGATTTTTGCTTGTTTCTCTTCATTGGGCTGGTAGCTTGCAAGAGCAAGAGCAGCTGATGTTGATAACAGAAATAAGGAAAGGACAAGCACTGCATAATGAAACTTCATTTTTTTGTGAAACATCTCTTCTCCTTGATTTTAATTAATTTCTCACTAAAGATTAAAGGTAATTAAAATTATATATAGAAAACAAAGTATGAGTCAACAGGGTTTACAAACATACATACTTTCATTATTATTAATCATTCAGAAAAATATTTTAAACGGGGATTTCAATTGAAAAAGGTTAGAATAGCAATTGCTCAAATGAACCCTACTGTCGGTGACCTTCCAGGCAATGTAAAAAAAATCAATTCTTATATCAGGAAAGCTAAGAAATTATCCACTGATATCGTGGTTTTTCCAGAACTTGCCGTAACCGGCTATCCCCCGGAAGACCTTTTGTTAAAACCCCATTTTGTGCAGGACAGTATTGAGGCCTTGCATGAAATAAAAGAGGCGTCAAATAACATCATTACTATTGTAGGTTTTGTTGACAGGAATAATGGAATTTACAATGCAGCAGCAATAATCTCAAACGGCAGACTCATAGATATCTATCACAAGAAAATTTTACCTAATTATGGCGTTTTTGACGAATACCGTTATTTTAAGGCCGGTAAAAGATACCCTGTTTATCATATTGGAGGAATTAATGTTGGTGTCAGCATATGTGAGGACATATGGCATGAAAAAGGACCTGCTAAGGTCTATGCATTATCCGGAGCAGAAATGATAATCAATATCAATTCTTCACCTTATCATATGGGGAAGGCATCAATTAGAGAAGACCTTGTGAGGTCACGTGCTTTAGAAAGCGGGGCAGTAATTGTTTATGTTAACATGACGGGTGGTCAGGACGAACTTGTATTTGACGGAGGGAGTTTTGTCTTAAACAGTAAAGGCAATATCTTAATAAGAGGGAAACAATTTAGTGAAGATTTGATTGCAGTTGATATTGCAGTTCCGGGAACAAAGACTGAGTTATCCAGTAAAAACAGAAAAGAACTGAAAGCCCTTTTAAAAAAAGATGAATTGATTGAGAGAATAGATATTTCTAAATATGTTATGAAAAGACAAAAACCAGATGTTAAAAGAAAAAGGTTAGTTCGGTTGTCTGCTTATGAAGAGGTGTATCATGCGCTGTTACTTGGCACAAAGGATTATGTTCGTAAAAACAGATTTAAGGGCGTAGTAATAGGCATAAGTGGAGGTGTAGATTCCTCATTGGTTACGACGATTGCCGTTGATGCTCTTGGAAAAGAAAACGTGCACGGGCTGTATATGCCATCTCTATATACATCAAAAGAAAGCTATGAAGATGCGCATGCCCTAGCAAAAAATCTTGGAATTAAAATTATTACTGTAAAGGTTGATAGTATATTCAAGGCATTTCTGAAAACTCTATCTGAACATTTTAAAGGTGAAAGGCCGGATATTACTGAAGAAAATTTACAGGCAAGAATAAGAGGTAATATATTAATGGCCTTTTCCAATAAATTCGGATGGCTTGTGCTTACGACAGGAAATAAATCTGAAATGAGTGTTGGATATGCTACTTTATACGGTGATATGGCTGGCGGCTTTGCAGTGATAAAGGATGTTCCAAAGACATTAGTTTATAAATTATGTGAATGGAGGAATGAACAGGAAGGGAAGGAGTTAATACCTGGAAGGGTTTTATGGAGGGAGCCATCTGCGGAACTGAAACCTGACCAGAGAGATACCGACTCTTTACCGCCTTATCCTCTGCTTGATCCTATTCTGAAGGCTTATGTGGAAGATGACAAGAGTTTTGACGAGATATTGAAAATAGGTTGTGATATCGAATGTGCTAAAAAGGTTATTTCGATGATAGATCATTCTGAATATAAAAGACGTCAGGCCCCTCCAGGGATAAAGATAACCCCGAGGGCATTTGGAAAAGACAGACGTTTTCCGATAACAAATAAATACAGGAGTTATTAGAGATTTGTCCATAATTAATTTTTCTCCTTCTCCTCTACCCTATGGGTCATAGACCTCTTTGCTAAAGAGGGGGAATAAGAAAGATAATGAATAACATATAAAATTTTATATACACAAAAGGGGACAAGATGGCTGAACTTAAATTGTTACTTGCTTTATTATTGGCAGTTTTATTTTTTCCGGTACAGGCTTGTACGGATACCGAGCATCAGCAAGAGAAAACTGTTTTCAAACAACTGCCGGAGCTTGTCGAGATAAAACCGCAAAAGCCGGTCAAGATAAAATTAAGGCGTAATGCAACCGGCAGCTATTCATGGGAACTGAGCGGTGATGATGCAGATAAGATTATTCAGGCAGATAAAAAGTTAAGAGAAGCCTTGAAGAAAAAATAGCCACCCATTTTTTAAGAATCCTGAAGAAACATTGCAGTCGGTCTGATTTTATTGTTAAAATTAATCTGAGCGGAAAAAGCAATTTCTTATTATTTAGTTATCACTTACCATCCATTATAGTAGAACTTTTCAAATGGAACGATGCCTATAAACTTTATCTAAATGATTTGTTTTGATTTATTCAATAAATTAATTATACGCCTGTTGAGGCTTCATAATTAGTATACTAATGAAAAAGTCAAATCTTGAGAAAATAGTCATTGCAGGAACACCACTTATTGGTGAGGGTAATTACGTTGATACAAAAGCATTAATTGCTGTTATTAATAGGGCGGGAATACAAATCACAGGTTTTTACCCAAATGGGCCATTTGTACGCCTTGGTAGGTTGTTCCATACCGCAATGACCATGAGTACGAAAAAAACCATGGATTATGCTTTAAACAGTGAAACATACAGGTCTTCATTAAATGTACTGCCTCTGAAATGGGAGCTAAAGCGGTTTATGAAAAAAGCTCATGAATGGTACCCTAATGCAATTTGCTTTATCACGTCACAAAGTATGATGGCGGAAGAATCTGTAGGCAGTTTCGGTAATATCCCTACAATTATGAGTTGCTCAGATGTAAAATTTACCCATAATAGCAAGCCTACACAAAGACAGCGGGAAATTATTTACTTGGTATGGAACAGGGAAGCTTTAGATTTATATAGACATGAACTCAATTTGCACAATGTTTATCTCATTATGCCAGTTGATCTCAAAGATGCATTTGAACATATAGAAAGAGCTACATTACCGTTTCAGGAAGCACTCGAAGAACCAAATTATTGTTTTATAAAACTTTCAGGCAGTGGTGGTGACCCGAAGTTTATTAATTCTGCAATAATTTCTTTATGGAAAAAAAGCAGGGTTAGAAGCATTGTTTTCCCTGGAACAGAAAAGACCCAAAGAAGGATAATTAAAACAGTCGGCGAAAATATCAAGGTGAATTCAAACCTTGATACCGCGGTTTTTTATAATCAAATGAGAGAAATGATTTCCAATAAACAAATGCTTCTCACATATCCCTCGGAGCAAGTAAAACACATAGCAATCCTTACGCGGCACAATATTTTACCAAAGGTTGTCTGGCTCCCACCCAGAGGACAACATGAGGTGATCAGCTTGGTGTGGGCAATTAAACAAGGATTCTCTGGTACTATTTGTATGCCAGTAGAATACCAAAGTCAATTAAATGGTAGATTAATTGATTCGGGCGTTAGTCCTTCAGAAATTGAATTTGTTGTGCCGGAAAAGCTATCTGCAGAACACTTTAAGCCATCTCCAACATGGCAGGGTGAGAGAGAAGCTGTACCCTTGGAGGATATTTTTAGAAAAGTAGTTAATATGAATTAAGACTACACTTTTTATTTATACTTAGGATAACCCTCTAGGAGTATATCAGCACCAAAATGTGTTACCTGAAGATTTTTTAACTGAATAGCATTTTTGAGTAAAGCTGGTGATTTTCCACCTACTGATGGGATGGCATCAATTCCCCCGATTATCTTTGGGGCAATGAAGACCATCACCTTATCAACAATTTTACTTGAAAGAGAGGAAGCTGTTATTAATGAACCGCCTTCTATCATTACACTTGTTATGTTTAATGTGCCAAGTTTTTTCATAAGGCTTTTTAAATCGACTTTTCCTTCCTTGTCTTTGATAACAAGCACCGTAACTCCACGGGAACGTAATTGTCTGATTTTTTTCTGGTCAGCTTTTTTAGTTGTGGTTATGATTGTCTTATTATCTGGATGATTGAGCACTCTGGCGTTGAGAGGTATTTTAAGGGAGCTGTCAATTATTACCCTGTAAGGATTTGTACCTCCTCTCATTCTGCAATCAAGAGACGGGTTGTCTTTTTTAACTGTACCAATACCTATCAGGAGTGCGTTAACCTCGTTTCTTAATTTGTGGACGTGTTTTCTCGCTTTTACTCCAGTGATCCATTTGGACTCACCTTCAGCAGTTGCGATTTTTCCGTCAAGACTCTGTGCAATTTTGAGAATTACAAAAGGTTCTTTTTTGGTAATGAATTTTGTGAATCTTTCATTCAGTTTTTTTGCTTCAGGTTCCATTAAACCAACCTCTGTTTCAATACCGGCTTTCTGGAGTTCTTTTATCCCTTTACCTGAAACCTTTGGATTCGGGTCAAGCATTGCGGCAACTACTTTTTTAATTCCTGACTGGATAATAGATTTGGTGCAGGGAGGGGTTTTTTTGTCTATATGGCAACATGGCTCAAGATTAATATAAAGCGTTGTGCCTTTTATCTGTTTACCAGCTTTTTTTATTGCGAGGATTTCTGCGTGAGGTTTTCCAGCCTTTCTGTGATAATCAGCTGCAATTATCTTGCCTCCTTTAACAATCACTGCTCCAACTAGGGGGTTGGGGCTTGTCCTCCCTTTTCCTCTGGCGGCGAGTTCCAAGGCTTTTTGCATAAAAATTTTATCAGACATTGAATCCCTTTTTGTAGCATTTTACCAGAAAAGACAGTAATAAGAGTAGGGGCGAATAAGTGTCGATTATTTTTACAATGTTTTAATATTTTACAATTTTTATTACATAATTAAAAATATAAATCTTTAAAAATCAAAGTGTTTCATATTAGCACGAATTTTGCTTATATCTTAATGGTCGGGGGACCAGATTTTATAATAAAATTTTTTTAGCTCCATAAATACCTTGATTTCTCAAACATACTTAGAGTATAAAGTTATAGAATAACAGCACTTCTTTACATAATGGTTATTCCTTTAATCTTTTTTAGCTTACAATAATTTACTAAACAAAATTAAAAAACTGAAATGAAAAAATTTGTTTTATTCATTTTGGGCTTAATTGTTTTTGGTATGTTGGCTCAAAGCCAGGCAGCGGTTTTTAATGTCGATAATGTTGCTGCCCTCCAGAATGCTCTCACAACTGCGCAGAATAATCGTGAAGTTGATACCATCAACATAGCTGCCCGAACGTACAACGTCACTACAACACTGACTTATAATACTATTACAGAAAATTTTCCCCTTATCGTACGAGGAGCTGGTAAAGGTTTAACAATCCTTGATGGTGGCGTTACAACACAAATTATGAATATTAATACAAGTGCACTTGACCCAAATGCACATGTCACTATAAAGAATATAACTTTCCAGAACGGTTTTAAGGGCTCTTATGTAGGCATCTCTACCCTTGGAGCAGGTGTATCAGTCTACTCATCATCTGCAGATGTCACAATGGAATATTGCGAGTTTAAGGGAAATACAGGCAGTAAGTATGGTGGTGGTGTTTTTTTATTATCCGACAATGGCATAGTAACTCTAAGAAATAGCACCTTTAGTAATAATTCTGCTGATTGGGGAGGCGGTGCCTGTGCCTGGTCACTCAATGGAACAGTAACGCTCGAGAACAACACCTTTCATAATAATTCTGCTACCTTAGGCGGAGGTGCGCACGTGTTTGCAGATAATGGAACATTAATATTAACCAATAATACTTTCAGAGATAATCTTGCAGAACGAAATGGTGACGGGGGTGGAGTCTATACAGGGTCTATCAAAGGAATTGTAACCGTAATAAACAACAACTTTGATGGTAATTCTGCTGAACATGATGGTGGCGGTATGCATGTTTATTCCATAAGCGGCACAGTAACCCTTACAAATAACACCTTTATCAATAATTCCGCTGATGACAGAGGTGGAGGAACCGATGCCGGATCCAACGAAGGAAAAGTAACCCTTACAAACAATATCTTTAAAGATAATTCCGCAGGTGATAGAGGTGGCGGAACATATGTGCGCTCAAGCAGTGATACGGTAACCCTAACAAACAACATATTTAGTGGTAATTCTGCTGAACACGGCGGTGGTGCTTATGCTTCCTCCAGCAAAGGGACAGTAAATCTTACAAATAACACATTTACTCATAATTTAGCAGAATGGAGTGGTGGTGGTCTTTATGTTTATCTTGGCAGTAGCGATGACGCAACTTTTGCAAACATTTACAACAACATAATCTGGGATAACACAGGGGGTACGGTTAGTGATCTATATGTGAATGATAAAAGTGGCGACAGCGTATTTATATTTAACAACAATTTTAGTGACTTCAGGTTCAACGACGGAAACAATATCTCCAGTGGAAACAATATGGATGAGGAACCGCTTCTTACCAATGTTTATCATCTTCAGGTAGGCTCTCCTTGTGTTAATAAAGGCGCAAACAATGCTCCCGAACTTCCTGATTTAGACATCGATGGAGACCCGAGGATAGCAAATGGAATTGTTGACATAGGTGCAGATGAGTTATCAGGCAGAAACAGAATAAGCCTGTCAACGTATAAAGGTGGGAATGCCGGCTCAGTAACGGTGACCATATTTGGCAGCGATTTTACTCAAGGTACTATTGTTAAACTTGTTAAAGACAGTAAAAAAATAATGGGTGAAGACATTGTAATAAAAGCCAGCAATCGGCTCATTACAACATTCGATCTGCTCGGTGCAGCCCCTGGTTTATATGATATTGTAGTGACAATTCCTGATGGAGAAACAATAATCTGTGAAAAATGTTTCACTGTTGAAGAAGGGGGAGAGGAAAATTTATGGGTTCAGATTATAGGAAGAGAGCAGATGCGGGCTAAAAGAAAACAAAAATATATCATAAGATATGGGAATTCAGGCAATATTAATGCACGTTATCCCTGGTTAGCCATTGGAATTCCACATGATACATCGTATGAAATCGATGTTACACCTGCATGGTATCCTCATTCTTCTTCCGAGCCGTACGGCAAGGACCACGTCAAAATAATATTATTAGATCTACTTCCCATACCACCGGGTGAAAGCAGTACTGTACCATTAGAAATTACTCATAAAGAAATAGGTTCAATCAATATGATGGTGAGAATAACCACAGATCCATCGCCATATTTCAGTTCATTATTATCGCTGCCTGAGCGGGTGCTTCCTGTACTAGGCACGGACGGTGTTGTAGATGATTGTGACGTTACAGGAGATGAAGATTACCCCTCCGGCACCATGCTGTTTTGGTATACAGATGAAAAATACCCGATTGTTGATGGAAATGGAAATGTGATTCCCGGATGGCATATTGCCAAATCCATCGGTTGCGGCCAGTTTATTGACATCATGACTGATGGACTACAAATACGTTCTCTTGATGAACATTGGACAGACAGGCCAAACTTCAGATTTCTCAAATCCAGGCTGGATTCACCAGAACATCGAAAAAAGATCAGGGAAACGTCACTGGCTCTATATGACAACCTGAAAGATAATTTTGTGTATACCAGTGATATATGTGACTCTGAATACAATCATGAGAAAGAGGAACTCACAACAAATTGTCTGGGATTGTTTCATATACTGAATCCTGAACTTCGCAGAGATAGATCATATCTTATCGATCAGATCTATGAAGCAAACAGCAAGGGAGAACGGTGGTTTGTAGATAAGGTATTCAAGACTATTGGATTCTTCCATGATGCAGGTGAATGCGGCAAGGGTTTGTGGGATTTGGAAAGAGGAACGTTAAAAGTGATTTATGTCATTCAATCCATCTCCCCTGAAGACAAATACGGTCCAACCGGCTATGACCCTGAAGGCACACAGCCAGGATACTTAAAACGTTACATTAAGGGAGATAATCAAATGTCATATAAAATTGACTTCTGGAACAAGGAAAAAGCTCCCGCAGCGACGGTGGACGTAACCATAAAAGACGAACTCGATGATGACCTTGACTGGAAAACCTTTGAGTTTACAGAGACAGGTTTTCTCGATTGGAATGTACAACTTGAGCCGACGCAGTACTTTCATATTAATATTCAGGATGTCAAGATTGACCTGTCCCAATATTTCCTGGATTACTATAAACAATACCCTAATGAACCCAAGGTCGTTAATTTGATAGTAAATGTAGAGGGAAATTTTGACCCGGAAACCGGACAGATTGAATGGCAGTTCCATGCCCTTGATCCACTAACAAATGAACCACCTGAGTTACCAATAGCCGGATTTCTGCCGCCTATTACAGACACTGGTTATGAAATCGGCTGGGTGAATTATAACGTAAGTCCTAAGAAAGATTTACCTACAGGGGCAAAGATTACAAATCAGGCATGGGTGAAGTTTGATACAAATGATCCAAATCCCGCTCCTCCCAATCCGGACAGTGAAATTCCGGGATATGGGCCATATTTAAATACCGTTGATAATGGTGCTCCAGCATGTAGTGTTTCTCCTCTTCCGTCTAAGCATAAGGAATATAATTTTACCATAAATTGGGAGGGTAATGATGATGCAGGAGGATCGGGTATTAAAGATTATGACATATATGTATCACACAATGATGAACCCTATTATCTATGGATAACTACATCTGAGACTTCAGCGGAATTTTCAGGAGAAATCGGGCATAGTTATTCCTTCTACTGCAGGGCAAGGGACAATGTAGGCAATATTGAGGATGAACCTGATGAGGCCGATACTTCTACCACTGTTTTAAAATATTATACTCTCACCGTAAAAAAGAAAGGCAAAGGAACGGTAATAAGCTCACCAGTAGGCATAAAGTGTGGGTCTGAGTGCATAGCACAGTTTCCCGAGGGAACCAAAGTAAAACTGAAAGCCAGGGCTGGTAAAAAGTCAATCATCAAGGGCTGGAGCGGCTGCAAAAAAAATAAGCGAAACAAGAAGATATGCACAGTCACAATGAATAAAAAGAATAAAAGGGTAAGCGCCAAATTTTCCTCAAAGAACAGAAAATAGAGATCTTTTAATAGGGATGACATAATAACCAGGCGAAACCATATATTTCCCGATTAACATGGTTTCTAATGAATTAAGCTTTCCTTCTATTGGCATAAGTTCCAATGCAAGATTCATAAAATTATTCTTTATTTCGCCTTTCAATCTTGCATAGCCTTTTTCTCCTTCGAGACTTATCGAATTGATTTTTATTCTGTTTTCTTTTAAGGACATTGCACCCTGCATTGTACGAAATGTATTGATAAAGGGAATTATGGTTAAGACAGAATCCTGAATATCCAGATCAGGCACTTTAAAGACAACGTTTACAGTATTATTTTTTATTTTAATATCAGATGTGACATATCCGTTAATTTCAATGCCAAAGTGTTTTAAATAGGAAATTGCATTGAGTTCTGCTCGATTTATTTTTATTTCACCTGGGCCAGGGAGTTTGTATAAACCGTTAATATCTCCGGTACCGATTTTGCCTTCCATTGAAAAAGCAAACTGCCTGTCAATTAAATATTCCGGGTTAAAACTGACAGTGATATGTTCAATGTTCAAAGCGGGTATGTTGTTGATTATCAGGTCAAGACCATCTGCATAGAGAGTAAAAAAAAACCCTTTTCTGAGTCCATTTATTCTGGCATGAATATGGGCATCTGCCGAGTTTGATATGGAATCCTCAATCTTCTCATGTATAAGATCAATCGGTATTGCAAAAAGCCATATGAGAATTAAAAAAACCGGTATGCCGATGACTATAAATACAATATCTCTGAACTTCATTTGATCCGAAACCCCATCATTTCATCACTCCTGAAATCAAAGCTGTCCAGAAATATTTGTTCATCCTTTGCTCAAGAGCGAGATTGTCAGTTTCACAATAAACTTGTCAGGGTCTTCAAATGTGGTATGTATTGCAGCATTTTTTATTTTCATTGGCACAGGAAAGGTTTCTATTTTATAGAGAAGATTGACTATACGGTTAAGGTCGGTTCCCTGTATTTCGAGTTCTGCATTTTCTTCAGCAAATTCATTTGCCTTCTTTTTTTCCATGGGCCTTATTACTCGTGCTTCAAGTCCGAGGCTCTTGAGGATTTTTTCCAAGGTTGCAACAACGCCTCCTGTTTTTCTCAGACCTATTTTATTTTCTTTTGATTCAACAATAGCTTTTATATGGATAACTTTTTCGGCGAGTGATTGTACATTGCTTTTGGTGTTTTTTAAATGGTTAATTTTATTTTCAATATTTTTTGTATACATAAACGATATAACAATGAATATGATCGCTGACAGGAGAGCGATTGTCAAAACTATCATGGTTTTATCAAAAAACAATATTTTTTTTGTTACTGTCTTCATACTGTTTTTTCTTGCATAATTATCGTAAAATTGATTTTTTTATCAGCAGTGGCATCTGAACTCATAACTTTTACTTTATGAAAGGCAGATGCAAGATTTTTTTTCAGTGATTCTACATCCTCGAATGACGTGGCAATACCTTTGATCAGTATATTTTTACCATCTGCACTGAATTCATAAAGTGTAATGTTGTCGTTATTCTTATTTACTGCGATGGTGCGTAGAATATCAAGGACAGGGATACCACCCAGTACTGTCTTTTTTTCCATCAAAATGTTAAGGTTTCCTTTGAGCTGTCTTTCAACATCAATTATTTTTTTATCCCCGGGAAAGACATTTTTGTAAATGGTATGTACCTCTTTTGTAAGTGATTTGTAGTCTTTTTTTACAGTGACAAGTCTTAATGCTGCAAGGGCGCCGACTAATATCAACAATATCAAGGCGAGGGCACCGCTCAATTTAAGGTTATTTTTAAATCTTTCAATATCCCCGGTATAAGCCAACTCATATTGCCTGAGATTTACTGACGGATTCAATAACTCTTCCCTTGAAGCTTCTTCTCTGATTTTTCTATTGGAAGTCGGCTCTTCAAGGAGTTTTTCTCCTTTTCCTCTGGAAATTCTCAGATCAACGGAAGTAACAACTTTAGGTTCCAGACCTGCTGATGAAAAGACATCAATTATATCCCTGAGTCTCGTCTTTTCCAGACAAACAGCTAATACCTTGCTTCTGCTTTCAGCGGACTCAATGATAGTGTGGTCGATTGAATATTCACGTATATCGCCAAGTAGAACTCCTTCCAGTTCATAAGAAATTGTATCCATTATTTTGTTTTTATCAGAGAAAGGGAAATCCAGCTCTCTAAGAGTTAAAAAATTTAAAGGAACGCTTAAATATACTGTTTCAATATTTGTCTTTATTAAAGAGGCCAAGATAGACGGACTTATTTCATCCTCTATCGGGATGGATATGCTGTCTGTAAGTTTATACCGACCGCCCTGTTTGTCAAACACATAAAGATTTACATTTGAATCGGTCCAGTCGATAAAACCTGTCATAATTATCCTTCTCTCCAGAAGTGAATGTTCATGGATGTATCTATAACACTCTCAATAACTCTAGTAATTTCGTAAACCGTTGCCTGAGCAACGACTGTAAAGTGAGACCCTTTTACCGTAATTCTGTCCTGTATCAGTATTCCGATAGCTTCAAGTCCTGATACCCTGACTATATTGTTTATATTTTCAAATGGAGTACTTTCTCTGTAATAGATTATCTGTTTTGCGAGATCCTCTGTCATATCCTTGCTGAGACAGAAAAGCACAGGTAATTGTGCTGTATTTATATTTATTTGATTCTTACCATAAACTCTTATAAAAGGTTTAATTGTGTTGAAAATATTTTTATCTATCCCTTGAATTAACTTCAGCTCATCTATGGACCAGAGAAATGTATTTTTTGCAAAGTCTTCCGAATCGTAAAGTCTTGGCTCACTGTCAGAATCAATCCAATCGGCAATTATTAATGACAGATCAGGGTTAATATTAAGGTATTCAAACAGCTTTTTCAAGGATTCAAGGGCTTTCTTATTAGTGTCGCCTCTTTGATGTATGATACTGTTAATGTTAAATTTTGAATTTTCATCTTCAATTTTTATTGTAAGCCTGGTGTTGGTACCGAAATCTTTATCAACAGGCAGTTCTATCTGACGTTTGTATGTATATGGATTTTTTTTGACCTCTTTAAGGTATCGAGTACTGAGAGCTTGCCCTGATTTGGCTATAAGAGATGCCCTTTGTGCGTTACTCCAGTTGGATAAAGTGGATGAGTCTATATAGACCTCATAGACAAAGTTAACCACAAGCCCTATGAGGATTGTAATGAGTAAAAGTGTAATTATCAGCGCAGAACCAGAATTGTTATTCAGGTGTTCAAATCGTTCAAACATCATAATTTTCTCCCTACTTTTGGTCTTGCATACTCTATAAGTTTTACTTTTTTACCATTATCATCAAATTCTATGATAAGTCTTACAATATCAGGCAGTTTTCCCGTGTTTGCAGTATTCCAGGTTCTGACCCATGTATTATTAAAAAGTGTTTCAACGGTAAAGCCCTCTATTGTTTCAATGACTTGTATTGTATGTTCTTTTGATAAAATTATTGAAGGTGCCTCAGTTTTCACGAGCTCAAGTGAGCCATTTTGTTCTCTCGCAAAATATGAGATAGTTTTTAGATTGTTTCCTTTAAAAGAGAAGGCAGTAAGGTTCAAAACAGATGCATTTTTGCTGAATATGTCCCTGTCCTTGATTTCGAATATGGTTTTATATTTTGTGTTAACAGCTTTTGGATTTTTTAGTAACGAACTCTCGATCTCTCGCCTCATAATATCAAGTGCTGTTCTTGCTTCATGATATTTCAGTGATACGGTATCAAATCTTTCAAGTGCGCGTTGAACGGAAAAGAATGAGCTGTAAACGGCTCCGAGAACCACGGTCAAGAGGGTGAGACTGATGAGTATCTCAATGAGGGTAAAACCCGCCTTGGGAAAATTACAAATTACAAATTTCAAATTACAAATTTTAAGTTTCTCTTTATTAACGTTTTTCATTTTCAATAACAAGTTCTTCAAGAACAATCTCTTTATTATGGCCTCTCACAATTGTTTTTAGTTCAATAATTCCAGGGTATTTTGTTTCAGAAACGGTGTTTTCGTATGAGAAACCCGTTGCATCAATATCGTCCTTAGAATTTTTAGGGTGTATTTCTAAATCATTCATCTTCTCTTTTGCCAATTGATACATTTGTGTAGTGAGAATGTTTTCGTACATGACAGCTGTATGATAATTTACAGTATGAATGATAACAGTGAGTGTTATTCCAATAATTGCAAGTGCAATCATTATTTCAAGAAGGGTGAAGCCTGTGAAATTCCAAATTCCAAATTCCAAATTCCAAATTTTAATTTTTTTTAATTTTGAGTTTTTAATTTTGCTTTTTACATTTTTCATTTTTATTTAATCCAAAAAATGCATTTCAAATAATGCAGGCTTTGTGAAAGTCTGCATTATTTGGGTTCAAGTATATATCCCTCATGAATTTTTGCCCTGCCATTCAGATGATTGAATATGACGGTATATTCCAATTCATCTTTTACAAGGTGTATGATAATTGGCTCTTCAGGACCCAGTGGACCAAATTTTAATATTACCTCTCCGGTTGAGACTTCGCCAAGTGACGGTATAATGATATCCTTAAACATCACGTTTTCCTTCATTTTAAAACTGCGGGATTCTTTTTTACTTTCAAATCCCCAGGAGTCATTATCAAGATCGATGTTCATAAGATATGTCTGTTTTTTACCAATAGCTTCATCATACATATATCTCAATGTATTGCCCATAAGCTTTATTTCATACTTTAATGCCCTTTCTCCTGTATCCCAAAAAGAGGGCATTATGAGTGCGGTTATAAGGGAGATGATAGTTATGACAATGATAAGTTCAATTAATGTGAAACCTTTTTTAAATGTCCCAATTGATGATATCCGCATCAGATCCTTTGCCGCCAGGTTTTCTATCGGCTCCGTAGGAAATAATATCGTATTCGCCTTGCTGACCAGGAGAAATATAAATGTACTCATTCCCCCATGGATCAGATGAAATTCTTTTTTTCTCCAGATATCCGCCAGGCCTATAGTTTTCAGGAATTTCTCCAATAGATGGCGGTGAGATTAAGGCTTCAAGCCCCTGTTCAGTAGAGGGGTAAAACCCGTTATCCATTTTAAACAGTCTTAGTGCTGTCTCAAAGTTTTTTATTTGTATCCGGGCATCGACAACCCTTGCATCGTCTGTCCTACTGATAAGACGCGGTGCTACAAGAGCAGCAAGGATGCCAATGATAATAACAACCACCATAATCTCTATGAGGGTGAATCCCGCTATAAAGTCTGGCTTATACAGAGTATGAAAAAGTCTTGCATCGTTAGATTTTCTCATTAAAGTAATCCCTTATTATTGTATATCTATTTATTGGTATTTAAAGAGTTTTTTAATGCATATGATATTTTTATTATTATCATAAAGTTTCTTTAAATTAAGTAGAATTTAGTCTAAAATACTAACAGGTTACATATCAACTCATTTTTTATCCCTCTTTCGTGTTTTAGTTGATAAATTCAAATTAAATATAAAACTTGCAATTAATATCAAATGCTAAATAGGGTTCGAGGATTCCAGGACGTTGCCCCATCGGGACTATACGTCCTTGACTCCTCGACCCCTTGAATCCTTACATCCATTTCAACTTTTACGAAAGAACCTTATTTATTATATGTTATTCACTATATTCCACTAATTATACTTCTTAAACAATAAAAATGGCAGTTTTGGTATTATAAATAAACGTATACGTTAGTGAACATCATATCATTAAATCTTATAACCCAGAAAATGCATTTGAGATAATGCAG
>CAYFXR010000024.1:0-2699 GCA_964347155.1 uncultured Nitrospiraceae bacterium
GTTCAAGTGGATTATCGATTATAAATGATCAATTAACAATGAATATTTTTTTAAGAAATTTTATACAATTCTTCATTAATCATTGATAATTATTAATTTAACACTTGAATCCCGAATAGGGACGTTGTCCCCGTCGGGACTTTACGTCCTTGATTCCTAGACCCCTTGAATCCTTGCATCCATTTTAACTTTGTTCCGAAAGAACCATTTAATATTATTTTCATTTTACATGTGCCAGTTTGTAATATAAACTGTAATATAAATATTAGTCAATTTCAAAAGAAAATTCAAAAGAAAAGATATATTTCTATTTACTCTCTGTGAAATCTGTTCTGGGCGTATGATATTCCCTTATTGATTATGACCTGAACTGCGTCGGTTGCTTTTTCAACAGCCTCTGCAATAATTGCCCTCTCCTGTTTATTAAAATTCCTTAATACATATCTTTCAGGAGGTATACTATCAGATCGGCCGATTCCTATTTTTAATCTTATAAAATCTTTTGTACTTAGACTTTCTATTATTGATTCAATTCCCCTGTGACCTCCTGAAGAACCAGTTTTTCTGATTCTCATAACACCCAGATCCAGATCAAGATCATCGTGCACTACAAGGATTTTCTTTGCTTCTTCAAATCTTCTCGTTGCATCTCTCACTGCGGTTCCACTTTTATTCATAAAAGAAAGAGGCTTTATAAGGATCACTTTCTGCTCCTCAATAAAGCCTCTTCCGTATATAAAGTTTTTCGTCTTATATTTTAACGAGATAGAAAATCTGGCTGCCAGGGCATCAATAACCATAAATCCGATATTATGCCTTGTATCTGCATAATCTTTACCCGGGTTGCCTAGGCCAGCCAGTAGCCACATACTATGAACTTAGCTCCGCTATTTTTCTTTCTCTTCTTTCTTTTCTATTCCTTCTTTCTCCTCTTTCTGTGGCTCTTCTGCTTCCTCTTTGCCCTTGGTCTTTACCAGCTCCGGCTCAGCAGTTTCTTCCTCAGCAGCTTCTGGCGGTGCTTCCTCTTCAATAACAGGTGCTGAAACGGTCAGGATAACTTCACCGGGATCAGTAAGTATCTTTACCCCTTCTTGTGTAGGAATATCCCTCACATGAAGAGAATCCCCGATCTCGATAAATTCTGCATCAACCTCAATCTTATCAGGTATCTGGGTAGGAAGACACTCTACTTCAACTTCCCTCAAACGATATTGCAAAATTCCTCCTATCTTCATACCGGCAGGCTGCTTGCTAATGACAAGAGGAACGGTAACCTTTACGTCTTTTTCAAGTGATACCTCCAGAAAGTCAACATGTAACAGTTCACTAGTCACAGGATCCAATTGATAATCTTTTACAAGAACAGGATGTTCTGATATTTTCGAAGCATCTTCATTCATTTCAATGGTAATCAGGGTATGTTCCCCACCACCTGAAGATATGAGTTTTGACATTTCCCTGTTATTAACTTTGATTGGAGTGGAATTGCCGTTTGCGTAAACAACAGCGGGCAGTAAACCAATCCTTCTCAAACTTCTTGCACTGCCCTTGCCTATCTCGGACCTCTTGTCTGCTCTAACTAAAATTTTTTCCATTTATTTTAACCTCCTAAGACTGCGTTTTTTAAACAAACAGTGAGCTAACTGATGTCTCTTCATGTATTCTTTTTATCGCTTCGCCTAATAACGGCGCAACCGAAAGAACTGTAAGTTTCTTACATGCTGACTTTTTATCATCCATTGGTATTGTATTAGTCACAATGACTTCTTCAAGCCTTGATTCATTGATCTTATCCAGTGCAGGACCGGAAAGCACAGCATGTGCAGAGGCCGCGATAACCTTTTTGGCTCCATTGTCTTTCAGGGCAGATACTGCATTCGTAATTGTCCCAGCAGTGTCTATCAAATCGTCAAAAACAATGGCATCCTTGCCTTTAACATCACCGATAACATTCATTACTTCAGAAACGTTTTCCTTCTCACGACGTTTATCAATAATAGCCAGTGAGGCATTTAGCCTCTTTGCAAACGCCCTTGCCCTTTCAACACCCCCCGCATCAGGAGAAACAATAACAACATCATTCAAATATTCCTTTCTCACATAATCTGCAATTACAGGAGCTGCATAGAGATGATCAACAGGGATATTAAAAAACCCTTGTATCTGTCCTGCATGTAAATCTATAGTAAGTACCCTGTTAATTCCTGTGGCTGTCAATAAATCTGCAACCAGCCTTGCAGAGATAGGAACCCTTGGCTGGGACTTTCTGTCCTGTCTTGCGTATCCATAATAAGGCATAACCGCTGTAATCCTATTGGCAGAAGCCCGTTTTAATGCATCAATCATTAAAAGCAATTCCATAAGATTACTGTTAACAGGCATACATGTAGACTGGATAATAAAAACATCGGCACCTCTTACATTTTCATTTACCTTGATCATTATCTCGCCGTCACTAAAAGTAGAGACTGTTGCATCACCAACAGGAATGCTCAATACATCTGCAATTTCTTTTGCCAATACTTTATTGGAATTGCCTGTAAATAACTTAATACCCTCTGGCATTTCCCCCCCCAAAAAAAGTTATAAGTTATCAGTTATTAGTTGACAATTACCAGAATGCAGTTACAATCATGGACAAATCTCAATAAATGTTCTTTATCTGACAACTGTTAACTGTCATCTATCAACTAAACTGG
>CAYFXR010000025.1:0-7306 GCA_964347155.1 uncultured Nitrospiraceae bacterium
CCAGAACACAGGCTTCCTGATGAGATTCTCTTTATGAGTATTTTCCTGTTCCATGACAAAATCTCCTTCAACGATATTTCTTCCGAATTCCTGTCTTAAAAGTATCAATAAATTGCGAAAGAAAAATGAATATATTATGAATAGATTATGAAGAAATTATCTTTATCAGTTTTTCATATTGCCTTCATTTTTCGGGATAAGAATAAGTAGAGGAGGGATGATCCGGCCAATCTAATCCCTTATTACAAGACACAGTAAGTAAGCCCTCCAACACTCATAAGTCCTGACAACGAGGCAGCAAAGATATTCGGCATCACAGGAGTTCCTGAGACTTTCATAATAGACAGAGACGGCATTATCAGAGAAAAATCAGCCGGCCCAGGAGAACGGGGTGATCCAGAAACCCCATGCATCTTCACGGACATTTTTTCAGGGTGGTTAATAAACACGGTGATTATTCACCGCTTAATCATACGATAGACGTTCCGCTCTTAGGAAAGGGTTATTGAGTTTTATGCGGAAGAAGAGAAGTACTGGTTCTTCCTCTGGTCTACTTACTATTATTCTTTAGTCGTATGGACTTCGGATTTGCTATCAACTATTTTTCCAGTAACAGTATCTACAACATAATACCCGTTATGATGACCAAAACGGCCTGATTGTGCTGCCCAGGCAGAAATCTGATATCGGCCTACTTGTTCAGTATCTTTTTCTGCCATTACCGTGTCCGTTGAAAAGATACCCTGCACGAAATTCAGTAAAAGCAGCAGGGCAATAGTACACAAAATACACTTATACAATAAATCACCTTTCATATATTATATCTCCTTTACAATTAATGAATTAACTTAGCCTCTTGATGAGGGCGTTATACTGCCCGGAACATCATGGTGAAATGTCAAATTATGATCAAATTATGATTTTACGCTTTAAATAGTCCTTCCCGAGTTCCCCGGATTTTTATTAAATTTCTGTTAAAGACAGCATCATTGATACTTTTTCCCCTGCTCTGCACCATTTATTTATCCATCAGGAGCGGGTCCTGGTAAATCATCAAGTGGGACCACGGTGTCCCGTCATACATAATATATGAACCGAACTTTCCTGGATAAGTCGGGAGCCCGGCAGATTTGGCATAAAAAGGCCAGAATATTAACCAGTGGGGCGGTTCCTTGATCCTTTTTGTTCCCGGCGTATGCCAGTCCATAAATATCTTGCCATTCTTCTCCCAGCGCAAAGCTCCCTTTGCCATATAAGCAATTCCAGGCACTTTATTGGTGGGCCCGGGCTTGCCCGATGTAAAATCATTCCACCACTGAAGAGCCGCCTCATCCATACATGACGGGACTGGTACATCTATTTTGTCAAGGTCCGAATAACATGTGAATCCGTTGCTGCCAGTCCTGACTTTTTTATATTTACCGTCCCAGTTCACGATAATGATGGTGGCATCGTTTGAAATGGAGGAAGGTGCTGCGCTCCGGGCCAGTTTTATCTGCTCATTATCGCTTATATACATCACAGCCGGTTTTGCTGTATCGTGCGTGGCCTCCGATGTAGTCATAAATAGAAGTAATGCTGCCAACGAAAGAAAAAATATGGTCGCTTGTTTCATTGCGGTCTCCTTTTCTCAATGGATCCATACGTTAAACTACCATTATTGTGACTGATTTTCAAGGTACAGACCATTTGTATTTTACTTATATTATCTGCTAATCAGATTTTAATTAAAACGCTATCGCTAATATTATGTCTATCAAGCAGGAGGCACTGTTCTCAGCGCTCATTTCCGCTAATTACCAGCGCATCATCTCATAACTTTCCTGCATCATCCTATTATGCTGATCCAACTCCTGCATTTCTTTTTGTGTTGCGTTACCCTTCTTCATTATTACGGACATTTTCTTAAAGTGCTCTGACATGTCCTGCATTATCCCGGACAATTTCCTCATACTTTCCGCATCTGATTTGTCCGAAATCATCCCTCTCATCTGCTGCATCAATCTGGACATTTGGCCCATGTGATGTACTATATCACCCTCTACCTCATGCCCATGCAACATACCTTTCGTATGTCCATGACCTCCCATCATACCACTTTGCTGTCCACCCATCATGCCTCCGCTTTTGCTTCCGCCCATCTGGGCAAAAACATAAGGAACAAGAAACAGAATTATCAACAACAATATGAAATATATTTTTTTCATTTTAATCCTCCTATCCTCTTTTTCCTTTTTTTATAAGTACTTTCTATCAATTGTATAATTGAAATCTTAAATCTTATAATACCTCCTTTATGTGTCTTTGCGTTTCGGAATAAACATCGGAGTATTTATCATATAGCGTCTATACTCCTCGCTAAACGATTTCAGCACCTCATTCTCTTCTCTTTTTGACAGATGATAGTAAACATATACCAAAACAGGAAACATCAATGCTGTTATAACTGATTAAATGAACCACAGAGAGCATGAAAGCTCCTCCGCCGAAAAATACAACCCATAGGTGGCCGCTTGCATGGGAAAAAGGATTTAAAGCAGGATATTTGCTTCCGAGAATTCCAACCATTTCACAATTCGCTTGGATGTACCCTCTCTCCGGTACGTATTTTTATTAACTTATCAATTCCCTCCACAAAGATTATTCCATCACCGCGTTCGCCGGTTTGAGCTACATCTGATATTCTTTCCAGTATAGTATCAACTTCTTTTTCATCAGCTATGATCTCAATTTTATTGTGTACGCTGTAAGGGTGGTATAAAATAATCTCTTCTCCTATCCCTTTTACTTCTGAAATCGTTATTCCTTTTATCCCTATTCCCTTCAGCGCTTCCACCATGTCTTCAAGCTTAAAGCTTCGTATGATTGCTGTAATATGTCTCATACCTTCACTCCTCAACGTCGGTTTACATTTTCTGTTCTATATATCTACATATCCTCTTACTTAAAAGTTATCTTAAAATCTTGAAGGAATTATGAATTTCCCAACTAAGTGAGATAGGAAGTTAATGACATAGCACTAACACAAAAGATATCTATCTTCGCAACTCTTGAAAGGACTTATCAATTTTTTGAAAACTATCATGAAATCACTGATAACTCAGGAAATCTTCAAAGGTAGTCTGATTGTAAAAGTGGTTCCTTTTCCTGACTCGCTCTTGACGGAAATTGTCCCCCTGTATTCCTGAACGATCCTTTTGACAAAGGTAAGACCAAGCCCCGGCCCGTATATCTTCGAGGTATAAAGGGGATCAAAGATATACTTTATTTTATCCTCCGGGATACCCTTGCCTGTATCGGATACTACTATCTCTACATTTTTATCTTTCATGCGCGTTGCAATTTTCAGGAGTGCAGGTGTTTTCTCGCTCGCCTCGACAGCGTTCTTAATAAGATTAGCAATGGCCGTAGTGATCCTGTTCCTATCCAGAGTTACTACAGGAGGCTTGTCCATTAAGTCAATTTCAAACTCGATTTTTTTGTATTCCAGTTCCTTTTCAAATAATCTGACGGCATCATTAATGATGTTGTTAACGTTTGAAGGTTTGGGGTGCGATACGTCCATTGTCTTTAACTCAACGATTTGACTTATCATATTTTCCACCCTGGCTGTATCGTCGATGATCATCTTTATATATTCCCTGTTGGGATCACCCTGTGGAAGTCTTTTATAAATCTTTCGCGCAAAACCCCCTATTGAAGTGAGAGGATTCCTTATCTCATGCGCTACCGCATCAATCATTTTTTCAAGTGATACTGACCTTTCCATCTCTGTAGTTCTTTCTCTTGATTCTTGCATGGCAACAACTCCCTCTTGGTCTTCATCAAAATCCCTCTTACATTTCTCTGAACAGAAATAATAACTTACCCCTTTATAAGAAGAAGAAAAAATACTTTCTTGCTCCCTAACTGTCATGCCACATACAGGATCTTTAGCCACAGTATCACCTCACTTCCATATAAAATAACCTTGATTACCCCCTTGTCTCATCGCTCATCAACGTCCTACCCCTTTCCCTGAATAGTGGTATTACTCTATCAGCGGCAGCATCCATGGCTGTCTTTATGATTTTTTTCTCTGGTATGTGTCTCATGTTGAAGCCCCTGCTCTTTCCCCTCCTGTCTCCCTTTAGACCTGTAGCCGAAAAGGAACATAGCTCCAATAAGGCCTAAAAGAATAATATACCAGTAATCTTTAACCCATTCCATAACTTATCTCCTTTCTTTTATTTCGAAAAAGTCTCGTCTTTCCGCACTTGTCGGAATAGACCCGAACCGAGATGCGGAATCTAATTACTTGAATATTAATGTATCCACAAAATACGAATAGAAAATGAAGAAGTTATGAAAAAATTGTGAAGTTAATTAGACCACTACATTCTTAATAATACTTTCATCTTTTAGTGATAATAAATAAGTTGAGATAATAAAATAGGGTAGAGTTAGGTAAACCTCAGGATTCATGACCTCTGTCATTTTCTTTGACTAAAGTGTCTTTTCTGCGCTTAAAGATGCCCTGAATAGTCCATATCAGTATGAGTGCCAGTACCGAAAGAATTGAGAAAGTAAAGAATCTTTATTATTTTTGAAGGAATCAAAACAGCATTATTTTCATATTCCCTTCATTTTTTAAGGTAAAAAATAAGGAGATGAAAACTGAAAAGTGGTTATAGTGGCAGTTCTATTAGAACTTCAGAGCCTTTCTGCTCCTGGCTGTCTATATATATTTTACCCTTATGTCCTTCGATAATCTTTTTTGCAATTGCCATTCCAAGGCCGGTGCCTGACTTTCTCCTTGTATAAAAGGGGATGAAAATGTTTTCGAGGGTTTCTTTATCCATACCTTCACCATAATCCCTGATCCTGATATTTACGCTGCCTGTCACTATCTCTGCCCGGATAACAACCGTCTTGCCTATCAACGAGGCGTCTATAGCATTGTTTATTAAATTTGTTAACGCCCTTTCAATATGAGACCTCTCAATAGAAATTGATACAGGCTCAGTCGGCAAATGGATTGAAAGAACTATTCCTTTTTTATCAGCTTTCATCTTACAGCAATCACACGCCTTGCTTATAACCTCACAAATGTCAGCTTCTTTTAACTCCATATGATGAGGCCTGGCAAAATCCAGCACATCATTCACTATTCTCTGCATATCTCCGGCTGAACCTATTATTGCCTGTGCTGATGTATTAATATTCTCCTTCCCTTCCTTAATACGTCTTGCAAAACCCAAAATCGTAATAAGAGGATTCTTTAAATCATGTACAATGGCCGCTGCTGCCTGTCCCAATCCGGCGAGGTAACGATCCTTTTCCACCTGTTCCCGATACTTCTTCTCACGGTCTACTATAAATCCGGCAACAAATGCCAGAACTCCCGAAAGCAAAAGGTGCAATATCCTGTTTAATACCGAGATAAAAGGGTCTGACCACTGTGCAAAAAAGTACGGAAGATACAAAACAGAAATGGATATGTATGTTATGAGGGCTCCTCTTATACCAAACACAATAGCCCCGATTATAAGTGGTATATAATGTAATTCTGTATAGAGCGTATGTAGTATGTGATCCTCCGGGGCAGAAGAGTAGTGCAGGTAAGAGATCAGCAATACCGACACAATAATAAAAATTAAAAATACTTTTTTCTGAATATTCAACCGATCTGTAAACATTTTACTACCCTGCTGTTTATATTATTTTGTCCATTTACTTTTCTTTGAGCTTCAGAATATATTGCCTTGCTGCTAAGGCCGCTTTCGCTCCTTCGCCGGATGCAATGACTATCCTTTTACCAAAGGCATTTGTTACATCACCTGCAGCGAATATCCCCGGGCAAGAAGTGGAACAGTCAGGATTAATTATTATTTCACCCCGCTCATTCAGATCGATGCGATGAGAAATCCATGAAGAGTTAGGCTGCAGACCTATTGCAATGAAAACCCCTTTGCAGGGTAGTTCCAATGTTTCGTCCGATGCCGTCTTTCTGATAACGACTCCGGACAGGGTCTTGTCTCCCTTAAATTCCAGTATCTTGTAATCTTCATATTTTTCAAGATTTTTAAATTCACTGACGCGCTCAATTATTACAGGGTCGGCTGCGAGTTTTGTATCATAAATAAGGTGAATTTTTTTCGCAATGCTGTGCAAGTTTTCGACCATTTGCAATGCCGAGTTGCCGCCTCCGATTACGGCAACGTCTTCCCCGTGTACAAATGCGATATCCTGAATATTTCCATAAAACACTCCCCTTCTTTGAAATTCCTCTTCTCCGGGAACTTTCAGTTTGCGCCGTGTCATGCCTGTTGATACAATCAAAACTTTTGCCGAATATTTCTTGAGATCAGATGTAGTAACGCTGAAACCGCCATCGATTTTTTCTATCTTTTCCACCTCGCTTATCAGGTGATCAATGTAGTGGGAATGAATAAGCTGGTCCTGGAATCTTTCTATCAGCTCAGGACCGGTAATGAAATCATAGCCCATATAGTTTTCTATTTTTGTGCTGTCAATTGCCTGTCCGCCAAGGTCTTTGGCAATGAGAAATGCGTTCATCCTTAGTGTTGCAGCGTAAACTGCTGCCGTAAGCCCGGCAGGTCCTCCACCTATAATTATCAGGTCATAGGAAGTACGTGGAACTTTACAGGTTTTATCTTTAAAAAATTTTTCTCTGCATCCTTCCGAGCAGAAATAATAGATCACCCCGTCACACTCGGCTACAACAGCCTTGTTTTCATCAACCTCCATATAACAGATAGGATCCTTTTTCATTTTTTCACCCTTCTTTCCCGGTTATTTTCGATTATATCAGTGCATATTGAAAAGTCAATTGTCATTACATCAACCTAATCCCAGACCCTAACCGCTCTCCGTTAATTAAAAGTGGCTTTTATTTAAAAATATCAGCAAATTAAGAAGAAAATATGAAGGATATATGTATCTTTCCAGATTTCTTAACAGGACCGATTCTGATTTTCTTGCTGCACTTTGCGGATTTCTAGCTTTCTTTGGATTGATAATATTTATCAATAACTGAATTTAACAAGATGTAATATTGGATTAAAAATAATAAAACAATCATATTCCCGCTAAAGAATTGCTAAAGAAAATTGTCAAAAAGTAGTTTGTTATTTTCACCATTTCTGGTGAAAATCTGGTGAAAGAAAATAGCCAGCAAACTAAAAGCTCATAATTTTAAATAATTTTCCAGAGATTCGTCAATTCTGGGCAAGTCCACCCTTCCCTATTTCAGTATCCGGGGTCATGAACTTCTAGGGATCGCACATTGATATTATGCAGTATA
>CAYFXR010000026.1:0-5760 GCA_964347155.1 uncultured Nitrospiraceae bacterium
GGCCTCTTTACCGACTGCTATTACCCTATCCTTCTGGATAGCTACAACAGAAGGCTCATTACAAACGATACCCTTACCTTTTGCGAACACTAGCGTGTTAGCGGTACCAAGGTCTATTGCAAGATCATTTGAAAAATATCCAAGAACTTTATGAAACATCTAATCCCCCTTGTTTCTCTTCAACAACTTGAGTCTTCGCAATTTCATCACCAAGTCTCATATCTTTCTCGCTGCCTATGATAACAAGACTTTCAAAAAGCAAAATCACAACAAAAATAACAAACGCAAAAATCCAGCCTATGAACGGAATTGCATTTAAAATTCCAAACAGGATATATCCAACAGCAAAAGGTAAATTCCTCAAGATTGATTCTTTAAAACTACAGGCTGCAATGATATCGGTGTTACCATGAATGATAACCTTCAATCCCATGAGCCTTTTACCTACACTCCTTCCCTGAAAAAGTCCATCAGCTATGCATAAGTAAAATAATCCTGCAAAATAACCAATTTTGGGTATTATCACATACAGGGCCATAACGATTATTAAATCTATAGTCCTCGCAATGAACCTGTAGAAAAACCTGGCTCTTGTTAACTCCTTCTGCTCGTTAAGAGACTGATCATAAAGGGATTCTGACGTATTCATAATAAATACCAACCATACTAACAAATAACCTGTTTAATTTCAATAAATCAATATAATTTTTGTAACTCAAAATTATCAATGGTTAATCCGGTCTTGAGCTTTAATTTTTTAGTATCTCATTACGAAACCATTTTCTACTCTTTTTTTATGGTAGATTTACCGGAAATCCCGTTCCTTGTTCAGACATCTTTAACATAATCTCGGCATATTTTTTTTCTATCTTAAATCCAAATTTTTCAGAAAGCCCTTCAGCCCCTGAAAAAGCCATTTTTGCCTTTCTCTTCTTACCGTTCAAATAATCAAGTTCTCCCATACCTAGTATACAGTATATTCTCCCTCTCGGGTCTTTTGTTTGCCTGAAAAAGTCTGCCGAGTTCTTATAACTAGCCATGGCTTTTTTCTTTTTCCCCAGCATTATATATGTGGTTCCCGCACTCCAGAGTGTATATGCATAGCTAACCCTATCTCCGATTTTTTTATAGATCTCCTCAGCTTTTCTCAAATAAAACATCGTATTTTTGAAATCTCCATTCATCCTTCGTGCATTTCCTAAACCACAATATGAATATGCAAGTCCAAAACGGTCCCCAAGCTTATGAAACATCCTGTTAGCTGTCTTATAATATCTTTCCGACTCCTTGAATTCCCCCCCAACCCTTGAACTTCCCCCAAGTCCACAGTATGAATAGGCCATACCCGACCTGTCTTTTAGTACCCTGAATTGTTCAAGAGCTGAATGGAAAGTCCTTATTGACAGTTTAATGTCTCCCTTTATTCTGTAAGTCCCCGCCTTTGCCCACAAGGAGAAGGCTTCTCCATGTTTATCATTTAGGGTTTTGTATAATCTGCCGGCTTTCCTAATCATATACAATGCATCTCTCCAGTTTCCGAGCGCTCTTAAAGAAAGACCAAACCCCACCAGCGCATCAGCTTCAGCGAATCTCTCATTAAGGGCCTCTGCAAGATTTAGCCCTTCCATGTAATAGGTTTTTGCCTTTGTAAAGTCGCCTTTTGCCCTTAAAGTATCTCCCAGGGAAAGTAAGCAATTAAGTGTACTGTTAATGTCAGACTCTCTTTTAAAAGCTTTGAGTGCTTTTTTATATAATTCAATAGCTCTGCTGTACTCTGCTGTTATCCTGTGTTCTTCAGCCTGATTAAACAAAATATATCCTGTTTTCATTCTTCGATTGTCAATTTTCAATTCTCAATTCACCTGCATCTTTCCTTAACAATTTTGACTGTTTCCGCGTAATCTTTTGAATTATAGAAAGCGTTTCCCATAACCACAATATCGGTTCCGGCACTGACAACCTCTGCCACATTATCTATGTTAATTCCTCCATCCACTTCTATATCCACATTTAATTTTTGCTCATTGATTATATTTTTTAGCCTTTTGATCTTTATAAGAACCTCCGGTATAAATTCCTGTCCGCCAAATCCTGGATTTACAGACATGATGAGTACCATATCAACAAAGGGAAGTATAAACTCAATATGATAAACCGGAGTTGCGGGATTGATCGAAACAGCTGTCTTTCTACCGCATTCCTTTATATTCTGTATTGTCCTGTGCAAATGTACGCTTGCTTCCTCATGTACAGTAATGATATCTGCACCGCTGTCAGCAAAGGATTTTATATATTTATCCGGGTCTTCTATCATCAGATGTACATCAAGAGGAATAGATGCAATTTTCTTTATTGATCTCACAACAGGCGGACCTATTGTTATATTTGGAACAAAATGGCCATCCATAATATCGATGTGAATTAAATCGGCCCCTGCCTTTTCAGCTGCTTTTATCTCCTCACCAAGCCTCGAAAAATCTGCTGACAAAATTGACGGCGCTATCTTAACCATAAATCCTCCCTTTAATTGTCAATTAAAAATTGAAAATTTAATTAAAACCACATTCCCCAGCCGCGGCCGAGAGTAACTTCTACTGAATCTCCTTTGTTTATACCTGTTCCAGCTTCCGGCTTTTGAAATATCACCCTGCTGCCCTGATCCCGTTCTATCAATTCAATTCCAAGTTCCCTTGCCAGTATTCTTGCATCATCTATTGTCATATTCACAAAAGAGGGGCATCTATAAGATACAGCGTAAGGTCCGAGACTTACAAGGAAATTTATTTCATTTCTGTCAATATTTCCAGGCAGAGGTCTTTGTGCAATGATCCTGTCTTTCTCAATAGTATCTGAATGCACCCATGTAACCTTTCTGATTTTAATACCAAGATTAAGTAATGTCAGTTTTGCATCTTCAAGAGGCTGTCCTTCAAAAGACGGCATTGAATACATTTCCAGACCCATGCTCACCACTACATCAACTCCTGTGCCAACCTGAATTTTCTCGCCTGGTTTCACATTTTGTTTTATGATGCGTCCCTCTGGAAATTCATCATCATATTCTCTATCTTCCACGTTTAAAAATAATTTTCTTTCATTTAAGAGTTCTTCTGCCTCTGTGATGTTTTTTCCAACAAGTAAAGGGACTTCACCGGTTTCGTCAAAATCAATTATCTGAAAAATAAGAAATGCAGCCACTGCACCAACAGCAACAAATAAAATAAAATATATTAATAATTTAAAAAAAATTCTGATCATGAGTGACGTTAAAGCAATTTATTTATTAAAAAGGACTGAATCCTTAATCAATATCAAACCTCATGCCCTCCTTTAATTTCCTTCCCTGTAAAAAGGCCTTTACTGACATGACAGGTTTTCCGGAAGGCTGAATTTCGAGTATAGATACCTTTCCTTTACCAGTACCCACATGTAAATCTTCCCTGGTTGCCCTGTCAATCATTCCAGCTTCCGCCCTCCCTTTAACCGGAGTAGCATTTAAGATTTTAAACCTTTCGCCCTTTATAAAACCATAAGCGCAGGGCCATGGGTTCATACCCTTAATAAAATTACATAACTCCTCTGCTGATTTTGACCACTGAATAAATCCATCGGCTTTCTTCAAAAGCGGAGCATATGTTGCGTCACCAATCTGATGTGTTGGTTTTAAACTTCCACTTTCCAATCCCTGTAAAGTAGGAATCAAGAGATCTGCTCCCATTTTCGAAAGCCTTTGAGAAAGGCTCCCTGCCGTATCATCGGTTTTTATTTCTATTTCCTCCTGAAGAAAAATCGGTCCGGTATCCATGCCTTCATCCATAAGAATAGTGGTTATACCTGTCTTTTTCTCATCATTAATTATAGCCCAATTGATAGGGGCAGCACCGCGATATTTCGGCAGAAGAGAGGCGTGAATATTTACACACCCAAGCTTCGGCAAATGAATTATTTCAGATGGCAGTATCTGTCCATATGCCGTAACTACGATTACAGACGGGTCTAATGCTTTCAAATCATTGATGAAACCTGCTTCTCTTACTCTTTGAGGCTGTAATATTCTTAATCCTGCTTTTTGAGCTTCAATTTTAACAGGACATGATTTAATATGTCTTCCGCGTCCGCTTTGCCTGTCAGGCTGTGTGACAACTGCGAGAATTTCATACCCGGAGTTCAGCAAAGTTTTAAAGGGGGAAACAGCAAATTCCGGAGTACCAAAAAAAACTATTGTCAAGATATCTCACTTCCTGCTTAACGCCTTCCCTCTTGCGTATCGCTTCTTAAAGAATTCCCTCTTAATACGACCTATTCTGTCAATTAACAGAAGACCATTCAGATGATCTATTTCGTGCTGAAGTGCCCTTGCCAAAAGCCCGCTTCCCTCGATTTCAATGGTTTTTCCATGCCTGTCAAGCGCCTTTACCTTAACCCTTTCAGCCCTTTTAACGATCGTCTTATACTCAGGTATACTGAGACAACCCTCTTCGGATTGACCCTCCCCTTCTTTCTCAACAATCTGGGGGTTAACAAGCACTATCAGAGAACTTTTTTCGTCCTTCACGCTGACATCTATCACTGCAATCTGTTTAGATACCCCAACCTGATTGGCTGCAAGCCCGATACCCGGCGCTGCATACATAGTTTCTATCATGTTGTCAATGAGTCTCTGAAGTTCAGAATCAAACTCATTAACCGGTGAAGTTTTTCCTCTCAATACCTTATCAGGATACTTTCTAATTTCAAGTATTGCCATGATTTTAATTTAATAATTTTCAGAGAAAATAACAAGTTAGATAGTTATTTTGATCGGTAAAAATATTATAAATAAGAGCCTATTTTTTTAAGAAATATCTATATAAGTCAGGAGACATGCTATATAATATAATGTATAATTAGACAATCATCTTATTATTACCTAAATTGAACGATTTATTTTTATAAAGATGTGCGAGGCAGGTGAAAAAATACATAGCGATACCTTAGTGCAGTTATTGTCTTGCTTTTATAATCTTCACTCTTTAAGTGAAAGATTAGTTATAGCAGTAAGACAATTACAATATCCAATCGCATTATGAATTTTTGAACCTGCATCATATATCTATCTAATATAAGAATCGCTCAATTTAGGTATTAAGATTAATACAATATCTCAAATGGAGGAGAAGATGGAAAAAAACAAAACAATTATTATTATTGCTGTAGCAGCCTTTATTTTTGGCCTCATAATCAGTTATGCCATGTGGGGGACAAATGGGGAAGAAGAAACCGACATTAAGCAGCTATTAAGCAAGGCAATGCAAGGAATAGAAGTACTCGAGAAAGAGAATCGTGATCTAAGGTCAGATTTAAAAAGATCTAAGAAGGATAATCTTAAAAAAGAAAACCAGACACTCAAAGAACAACTGCAAATGGTTCAGCAGGAAAATGAGAAAATGCAAAATAAAATAAGCAAGCTAAAGGCTCAAGTAGCCCATACCGCATTACAGCTCGAAGCCAAAGAAAAATTAAGTAAAGTAATCGATACCCAGAACTTCCGTCTTGCTGAACTGGAAAAAGAAAACCAGGATCTAAGAATCACCCTTGAAAAAATAGTATCCTTTACAAAACAGCAAGAAATTAAGACCACCGAAAAAACGCAAAAAGAAATAATTCCTGAACAACCTCAGCTTCAGGAAGAAATGATAAAAGAAGAACCACAACCGGAACCAGTAAAAGAAAAAGTGGAAGAAAAGGCAGATCATTAAGATATATCCTCTCCCTGAAAGG
>CAYFXR010000027.1:0-16335 GCA_964347155.1 uncultured Nitrospiraceae bacterium
AGCAGGCACAGTGGGGGCATGCAATTGTTGCGATAGGTTATGATGATTCCATAAAGATCAAAAATACCAAGTGTAACAAAGAGACAAAAGGTGCTATTCTCATTCGCAACTCCTGGGGGATTAGCTGGGGCGATAAGGGATATGGATGGTTACCATATGATTATGTCCTTCACAGAATGGCTTTAGATTTTTGGTCTCTCCTTAATATAAATTGGATTGATACTAAGAAGTTTGGTATATAAGGTTTCATTCTCCGGGGTTTTGTGAAGGTAATATTCCCCCCTTTAAAAAAGGAGGGCGTAAAGCCATGTTGGCACAGCGCCTCGATAGGGGTGAGGGGGGATTTGAAATTGACGGTGGTCAACATTACAGCAATGATGGAAAGAGAGTCACAGAGGGGAATAAAAAGGATGTTTCATAGAAAGCTTTGTAGAAGCTAAGGTTTTATTCTCTGGGATTGGTATTAATAATATAAACGGTTAAGGGGACATGATTACATTTTCCGTTTCATTTATATCAGGCATCTTTGCGTTTAATTTTTTTTCATTTTTTCCTTTTTCAATAACTGTATTGTGTATTCTTGCGGGCTTATTTCTATTCGTAATAACTCCCAGCTTCCCTTTGACTCCGCCCTTGTTGAGGAGGAATACAAAGTGGTTAAAGAGAGGTAGGGTAAATTTTAGGTCGAAAATATTAATCGTCCTCGTATTTATATTTGGATTTTTTTACAGCTTAATACGATACGAAACACTTCCTGAAGTCAAATTCACTAAAGAAGATGTATTTATTGAAGGGATTGTTATTGATGTCCCGGAGATGTCAGAAGGAAAACTGCGATTTAAGATAGATGAAGTTGTCATAGATGGAGAGGAGATTCAGGGGATGGTTCGATTTGTGATTTTGCCGGAGTTATTCGGAAAAGTTTTTGCAGAAGATCTGCTTGCTCCAGGTGACAGAATCAGTACTATTGCAAAATTAAGGGAACCAACTATGTTCCGTAATCCGGGGGTATATTCATATGATCTGAAAAAGGATGGAATTATTGCAACCGGTTATATAAAGCAGATGCAGGTTAGAGGCATAAGGAGAGGACTTTTAACATGGATTTATAAAAACCGTCAAAGACTTGGAAGAATTATAGACAACAGCCTGTCTGAGGAAAATGCACCATTTCTCAAGGCGATAATTACCGGCCTCAAAAAAGGTGTAAAACAGGACATGAGAGATGATTTCAGTGCTACAGGGCTTGCACATCTGCTCAGTATATCCGGCACTCATTTTGGACTGCTTGCCTTTATAATCTTCCAGTTTATCAGGATAGTTATTAAATATTTGCCTGCAAAATTGCTTGCAATAATGACTTTATATATAACTCCTGCTCAAATAGCGATATTGTTAACGTTGCCTGCTTTAGTTCTGTATGCGTTGATTTCCGGTACAAGCACCCCGACAGTGCGTTCATTAATAATGGTTTTTATTTATATGCTTGCGCATTTTCTGGGAAGAAGGGGACAGTGGCTTAATTCTTTATCAATTGCCGCTGTTCTTATTTTGCTCTGGCATCCGAATACGGTTTTTGAGCTTTCATTTCAGCTTTCATTTCTTGCAGTTTTATCCATCGGGTATGTATTAGAAAACAGAACACAGATGATAGAACCCTGTACCGCTCCTGGTACAGGGGAACACAGAGCAAGGACTAAAGATAATCCCCCTCAGTCCCCCTTTCCTAAAGGAGGGGCAGGGGGGATTATAAGGATATTCGAAAGAGTAAAGACGGCAATTCTGATAACCATTGCCGCTGTTTTTGGAACCGCGCCCATAGTTGCCCTTTATTTCAAACAGTTTCCAATAATATCACCAATAACTAATTTGATTGTAACCCCTCTTATTTGTTTTATAATCCTTCCACTGGGATTTTTTTCAGGTTTTTATGCACTCTTTTTTGATATGACTTCAATGCCTTTCAGTGGCTTGATTGATGCAATTACATTTTTTGCACTAAAACTTGTCACAATTTTTTCTGATATTCCCTATGCAAACTTCCATGTTCATAATCCGCCAGTTATCATGATAGTGCTTTATTATTTTTCGCTGATATTCCTTGTGAAGTTCCCGTGTTTAATCCGAAATGTCGTTGATATACATGAGCTTGATGATCCCCCTCAATCCCACTTTAAGAAAGGGGGACTTTTTAAATTCCTCCCTTTAGCAAAGGGGGGGAGGGGGGATTTTTGGACTAAAACTAAATTCAAATGGAGATTTTTGCCTTTTGTACTTGTTATGTGTTTTTATTTCATCAGTCCATGTTTATCAAATAATGAGCTGAAGATTACATTTTTAGATGTTGGACAGGGTGATGTGTCCCTTGTGAAGCTGCCAGATAAGAGAATAATGCTCATTGACGGGGGCACATATGAACCCGATATGGGTCGAGGAGTTATTGCACCTTATTTGTGGTCTAAAGGGATGAGAAATATTGATTGCCTTGTATTAAGTCATCCCCACCCTGACCATTATGGAGGACTTATTTACATTATGAATAATTTTGATATCGGGGAAATATGGTTAAACGGAAGAGTAATATCGGGATCAGAGAAATTTTTTGAAACGGTAAAGGAAAACAAAATTCCCTTAAAGATCCTTAAAAGAGGAAATGTGTACGAATCAGAGGGATATAAAATTTATGTGTTTCATCCGTATGGTGAATTTTATGCACATTCTCCAAGAGGTGAATATTCCAGTGAAAACAGTGATTCCCTGGTATTTAAAATTCAATCTGTTGATGCCTCAATCCTTTTTACCGGAGATATTGAGTCAGAGGCTGAAGAAAATCTGGTTTATTTAGGCAAATGGCTTAGAAGTGATATCATTAAGGTTCCCCATCATGGCGGCAGGGCCTCAAGCTCCAGCGATTTTATTAAAGCCGTCAATCCTCTGATAGCAGTTGTAAGTGCAGGCAAGAATAATTCCTTTCACCATCCTCATCAGGATGTTCTCGAAAGATATAAAAATACAAGGGCAAAGCTGCTCAGAACAGATTTTGATGGTGCTATTACCATAACCTCCAGGGATAGATTTTATGAAATAGAAACGTATAGAGACAGTATATTTAAGAAAGCGCTGGAATGGGAGTATGAAATAAGGAATCTGAAGCTTTTATTTTGAATGGAGGTTCAACCTCCATATTTTATAGTATAGAGTGTTTTATAATTCGTTTTTTGTTGATATAGATCGCTGTTTCTTGTACTATGGTATTAATAAAGATCTTTAAACTTATTTAAGTTGTTGTCGTCATATGAAGAGCTTTAGCCCAACGTGTAACTCTCACTCCTGTGGATACTTGTCTCTGTGTATACAGGGACAGGAATCTCTTTTTTAAGACGAGATTCCGGCCCTGCACTTTCTTGCGGGGTCTGAATGACACATGCAATGAAACCATTGGAATAGAGTTTGTTATATACAAAAGCAGTTAACCTGACAAATGCATAATCTGGATTAATAAAAAAATCTTTATTGAAGGGGGAAGACATGTCTAAACAGAAGCTTCCGAAGATATATAAAAGTATCAGGGATAGATACGGAGAACTGGCTGGTGCAGTTGAAAATCTCGGAAAAACAGCAAGGGCACTTGGACCGATAGATGAAAAGACATCACACTTGATCCAGCTCGCAGCAGCAGCAGCAATACGTTCAGAAGGGGCTGTACACAGTCATGTGAGAAGGGCTCTTGAAACCGGAGCCAAGCAGGAGGAGATTTATCATGCTATAACTCTCCTTACCAGTACTATCGGGTTCCCCGCTGTCTCAGCAGCAATAAGCTGGGCTGATGATATAATCCTTAAGAAATAAATTGCTCTGTTAAATTTTTTGTTTTTTAAATGGTGGAGGTGTTATGGATGTATCGAGGCGAAGTTTTCTTAAGGCTGCAGGGGGGACTCTCTTATTAACTTCTCTTACAATCAATCTCCAGCCTGCTCGCTCCTATGCCCAGAGCCTTCCAATACGGTATGCAAAAGAAACACAGACTATCTGTCCTTATTGTGCAGTGGGGTGTGGAATTATTGTTTACTCCCATAATGGTAAAGTCATAAATACAGAAGGTGATCCAGATCACCCTATAAATGAGGGGACGCTCTGTTCCAAAGGCGCATCTCTTTATCAGGTGTTGAATAATCCGGCAAGACTGACGAAACCGCGATACCGTGGTCCAGGGGCATCTGAGTGGAAAGAGGTTGAATGGGATTGGATATTCGATGAGATAGCAAAGAGGATAAAGGCTACGAGAGATAAGACTTTTATTAGAAAGAATAAGAAAGGACAGGTTGTCAATCGTTGTGATGGTATTGCACATGTTGGAAGTGCTGCTCTAGATAACGAAGAATGCTATATCCTCCAAAAATGGCTTCGCTCCCTGGGGCTTGTTTATATTGAACACCAGGCGCGAATATGACACTCGGCTACAGTGGCGGCTCTGGCAGAGTCGTTTGGCCGCGGTGCAATGACAAACCACTGGATAGATATCAGAAACGCTGATGTCATACTTGTTATGGGAAGTAACGCAGCAGAGAATCACCCCATCAGCTTCAAATGGGTCATGAAGGCAAAGGAAAAAGGTGCAAAGCTGATAAGCGTTGATCCCCGTTTTACCAGAACATCGTCAAAGGCAGATATATATGCACCTCTTCGTTCAGGAACAGATATTGTTTTTCTAAACGGAATGCTTAAATACATCATTGACAACAAATTGTATGACGAATTTTACATCAAGAACTACACGAATGCCCCATTTCTTGTAAATGAAGATTTCAAGATGCCTGGTGAACTTGACGGTGTGTTTTCTGGTTATGATGCGAAAAACAGGAAGTATGACAAAAAGGCATGGGCATTTCAGACTGATGTTAACGGTTTTATAAAAAAGGATAAGAGCCTCACAGATCCATTCAGCGTATTTCAGTTATTGAAAACGCATGTATCCCGTTATGATATCGATACAGTAGCGAATATAACAGGTACCCCGGAGGATAAGATTTTGGAGATTTACAAAATCTATGCTTCAACAGGGAGTCCTGATAAATCGGCTACTATCATGTATGCAATGGGCTGGACGCAGCATACGATAGGAACTCAGATAATTAGAGCAATGGCGATTATTCAACTCATGCTGGGCAACATGGGTGTATCAGGCGGTGGCGTTAACGCACTGAGAGGTGAGAGCAATGTTCAGGGATCCACTGACCATTGCTTGCTCTTCCATTTACTGCCAGGTTATCTCAAGACTCCAAAGGCGTCACAGAAGACTCTAAAAGAGTACAACGACATGTATACTCCAAAGACAAAGGAACCCATGAGTGCTAATTGGTGGGGTAATTATCCAAAATACTCGGTTAGTTTGTTTAAGGCACACTTTGGTGCATCAGCTGCGAAAAATAATGAATTTGGTTACCAGTGGCTGCCGAAGCTTGATGACGGTCAGAATGCATCCTGGCTGATGATTTTTGATGAAATGATAAAAGGGAATTTCCAGGGGTTCTTTGCATGGGGCCAGAATCCGGCCTGTTCAGGTTCAAATGCCGGAAAGGTAAGAAAGGCACTTGCAAAACTAAAATGGATGGTCAATATAAACCTTTTTGATAATGAAACAGGCTCATTCTGGAGAGGTCCTGGAATGAATCCTTCAGAAATAAAGACGGAAGTCTTCCAACTGCCATGTGCAGCGTCATGCGAAAAGGAAGGAAGTATTACGAATTCAGGGAGATGGGCGCAGTGGAGATACAAAGCCGTTGATCCCCCGGGTAAGGCATTGCCTGACTCAGAGATTATAAATGAGCTTTACTGGCGCGTGAGAAGGCTCTATGAAAGACAAGGCGGTGTGTATCCTGATCCGGTTATGAAACTTGCATGGGACTACGGACCCAGGAGACATGACGGCAAGGTTAAAAAAATGGATTCTCATGCTATTGCAAGAGAGATTAATGGATACTTTACGGAGGATACGAAAGTCAAAGACAAGTTTTTTAAAAAAGGTACGCTCGTGCCGAGTTTCGCCTATTTGCAGGATGACGGTTCAACTTTATCAGGAAACTGGCTGTACTGCCAGTCCTATAATGAAAAAGGTAATATGATGGCAAGGCGGTCAAAGAAAGATCCAACAGGAACAGGGCTTTATCCAGAATGGTCATGGTGCTGGCCGGTGAACAGAAGAATAATATACAATCGTGCTTCTGTTGATGAAAACGGAAGGCCGAGAAACCTGAAGCGAGGTATTATTTACTGGAATGGCAGTAAGTGGATTGGTGATGTGCCTGACGGAGGCTGGCCTCCTCTGGCCAATAAAGAAAAGACAAAGCTTCCCTTCATCATGAAACCCCATGGTGTAGCACACATATTCGGACAGGGGCGTGCAGATGGGCCGTTTCCTGAACATTATGAACCTCTTGAATGTCCTCTGCACGAAAATCCGCTTTCCAAGACACACAGAATTAATCCAACTGCCAAATTGTTTTTCGAAATTGTTGCAAAGGGCCAGAAACCGAGGGAGAGAGGAGGTCTTCCGGAAGATGCATTTGCGACATGCGATACACGTTATCCATATGTTGCAACCACATATCGTCTTACAGAACACTGGCAGACTGGCGTATTGACAAGACACCAGCCGTGGCAGCTTGAAATGCAGCCCCAGGTTTTTGTGGAAATGAGCAGAGAGCTTGCTCGGGAAAAGGGCATCAAAGCGGGTGATAAGGTGAATGTAACTTCTGCCCGTGGCAAACTCTGGGCTATTGCTGTTGTGACAGAAAGATTTAAACCTTTTAAGGTTATGAACAAAACAGTACACCAGGTCGGACTTCCTTGGTGCTTTGGCTGGCAGTATCCTGAGGACGGAAGCGGGGGTGACAGTTCTAATCTCCTTACTCCAACCATAGGTGACGCAAATACCATGATACCTGAAACCAAGGCCTTTATGGTCAATGTAGAAAAAAAATGAAAAGGGTGATACTGTATGTCAAATGCTGATATAAAAAATAAAATGGGCAGTATGGATGTTGTGAAAAAAAGAATAGGGCTTATGATCACTCCATCTCTCTGCATTGGCTGTCGGGGGTGTCAGAGTGCCTGTAAACAGTGGAATAAGCTTCCTGGCGATAAGACAATAAACAGCGGAGTGTATGAAAACCCGCCTCATTTGACTGCTCATCTCTATAATCAGATTCATTTTATAGAAAAACCAGCTGATGTTGGCATAGAGTGGCGTTTTGTCCGCCGTGCCTGCATGCACTGTGGAGAAGCAGGGTGTATCGATATCTGTCCGGTTCCGGGAGCACTTTTCAAAACAAAAGAAGGGGCAGTTGCCTTTAATAAAGAAAAGTGTATCGGGTGTAAACTTTGTGTTGCAGGCTGTCCATTTGATGTTCCGAGATTCGATGAAAACGGCAAGATAGCCAAATGCACACTCTGTACTGACAGGATATCAAATGGAATGTCGACTGCATGCTCGAAGGTATGCCCTACAGGTGCAATCAAGTTTGGGGGCAGAGATGATTTGATAAGTAAGGCAAGTTCTACAGGATATACTATTTACGGTGAAAAAGATTTGCTGGGGCTTGGCGTAATGTTTGCATTAAAAGATGATCCTGAGGAATATAATCTTCCGAAGCCAACGTACAATGCAAGCATTGCCCTATGGGACAGCCTGATAAGGCCGCTGTCGGTAATAGGTATTGGGGCGGTTGCAGCTGGTGCTCTGCTGCATTATTTAATCATCGGGCCAAAAGAAGCCAGGTCCGATGATAACTCCCGGTAAGGAGGGAAATGACATGACGAAAATGGTACAGAAGACAACGGCTTTTGAAAGATTCGTTCATTTATTAATGGCTCTAAGCGGCTTAGCCCTTCTGCTTACAGGTTTGGGTTTTCTCTACCAGAATGAACTTGGATGGTTAAACATAATTTTCGGAGGGCCTCATATAGCAAAGGATATTCATAACTGGGGAGGAATGGTATTCATCGTATCCCTCATTCTTTCAATCGGCACATGGATTCCAGATTGTTTCAAATGGTCAAAAGAAGATAGTGAGTGGTTGGGTATGCTTGGTGGATATCTTTCAAAAGATAAGAAACCGCCGCCGCAGGGCAAGCTTAATGCCGGGCAAAAAGTGGTTGGAGTAATGGTTTTTATCTTTGGTGTACTGATCAGTATTTCAGGTTTGTTGATGTGGCTGGGCCCCGCTTCTAAAGGCAGCATGATGTTCTGGCACTTAATCCATAATATCTCCTTTCTGGTTTTTGCAGTATTTATTCCTTTGCACATCTATATGGTGACAGCGGCAAATCCCGGTACCTTTAGGATTATGACCAGGGGTGATGTACCTCTCTATTGGGCAAAGAAAAAACACGTAAATTGGGTGAAAGAGATAGGCGCTGATTAAGTTTTTTAAAATACCGGAGTTGCCATGAATCCTGAGGCAAAACCCTATTTAAAAGAAGTCTATGACCTGTACAAAAAGATTTGTGAATTTGAAACGGCCGTAGATCTGAAATATTCGTATCATCCTGGGGAAGAAGCGCACTGTTACGTAAATGAGGATATAGATAGTGTCATTGATGGCCTTTCAAAAGGACTTCTTTTTACCCCTGGGGAACTGAATGAACTCAGGGATGCGATGCGATCCGGGAAGATCAATTTTATACGCCTTAATTCTGATAAGGAAGCAATGTCCGAAGATGAGTTTCAGCTTCTCTATATAATAAGCAGGCCGTTTTACAGATCAATGAGAAATGTGATGAATCTTGATAACATATACTGGAAGGATGGGAGATGCCCGGTTTGTAGAGAAGCGCCCTCCCTGTCGACAATTGAAAAGGAATCCCAAAGAAAATATCACTGTTCTTTTTGCGGTACCCAGGGTTATTATATGAGAGTCGGTTGTCCTAACTGTTTGACAGAAAATGCTCAAGACATTACGATTATTACCCTTGAAGGGGAAGAAGGAATAAGGGCGGATATGTGTGAGAAATGTAAAAGCTATGTCAAGACATTTGAAAATGACTTGATTTTATATCATTCTCTTGATTTGCTCGATATTGTTAGTATACCAGTGGATATTGTCGTGCAGGACATGGGTTTTATAAGACACTCACCGAATCCTGTAGGATTGATCAGGATGTCGTGATATTTGTTAAAACCCCTCCTTTAGCAAAGGAGGGGTGAGCCTCTTTTTCAAAGAGGGAGAAAACTATAGAATAATTTAGATAACATTTAACCCAAATAATGCAGTTAGCAATGCAAATCAATGGCATAGGTGCCTTCAAAATCTTTAAAAATGCAACATGATGAGCAGATGCCATTTTGCAATCGATAAAAGTTTTTATGCATAAAATAATACCCTTTAGATTGCAAAATGGCATGTTCAAAGCAGTTGCTTTTAAAGCTTTTTCAGGCACCTAAGCCATTGTCAAATGTATTATAATGTATTGAAAAATAAATTTTTTCACAAAATCTGCATTATTTTAAATACATTTATGAAGAAATGAACTTGAATACCCCGTTTTGTAAACGGGGATGAAAAGTTCTCCTTATCAAATCTCCCCCTTTGCTAAAGGGGGGGGATACATAAGTATTAATCTTTTTTTGAAGCCCCGCCTTGTAGGCGGGGAGGTTCACTGGGTTAAAAGAGAGGTTGACTGATCCGACATGAAAGACCTGCTTGGAAGAGGAGAGGCAATAAAGGTGGAAAGGGCTCAAAAACTTCTTTTCGATCAAGATCTAAAGATGCTTCAGACTGAATCGATCTGCATTGAAAAGGCATATGGAAGAGTTATGTCAAAAGACCTTATTTCTCCGGAAAACCTCCCTGGATTTAACCGCTCTACAATGGATGGATATGCTGTTAAGTCAGAAGACACATTTGGAGCTTCTGATACAATACCTGTTTATCTTGAGATAAAAGGTCAGGTTTTAATGGGTGAAAAGCCAAGACTGTCCTTACAAAGAAGAGAAGCTATTGAGATCCCGACAGGAGGAATGCTGCCTGATGGAGCTGATGCAGTAGTTATGTTTGAGTATACAAACATAGTTGATGATAAGATGGTTGAAATTATGAAGAAAGTTTCCCCTTATGAAAATGTGATCTTTGCTGACGAAGATGTCAAAAAGGGAGATGCTATTCTCAAATGTGGACACAGACTAAGACCACAGGATGTCGGTGCTCTTGCAGGGCTTGGAATTCTTGAGGTTGAGGTATTTAAAAAACCGGTGGTTGCGATAATTGCGACTGGCGATGAAGTAGTACACCCTGATAAGCCTGTATCTACTGGAAAGGTAAGGGATGTAAATTCTTATAACCTTGCAGGGCTGATACTTGGCTGCAATGCCATTCCGATCAGAAAGGGAATAGTCAAAGATAACCTTGAGAGGTTGAGAATGGTTCTAAGGGAATCGTTAGTTAAATCAGATATGGTGCTTATTACTGGAGGTAGTTCTGTCGGAGCAGGTGACTATACATCGAAGGTTATAGATGAAATTGGCAGCCCGGGTGTTCTTTTTCATGGGGTTGCCATGAAGCCGGGGAAGCCGATGATAGGCGGTATGGTTGATGGTGTACCTGTGTTTGGACTTCCTGGTCATCCTGCAGCAATAACTGTAAGTTTTGAGACCTTTGTTGAACCCCTTTTAATAAGACTGTCAGGAGAAAAGCCAGTTTCTTATATCCCATTACGGCGGACGCTCAAGGCCCTTTTCAGCAGAAACCTCTCGTCTCCTGTCGGGAAAGAGGAACACATTAGGGTTTCTATTGAAACGAGAAAAGGTGCGCTTTGGGCGGTCCCGATACTGGGAAAATCAGCCCTTGTTCGCACACTTGTGTTTGCAGACGGAATCGTTATAATCCCGATGAACAAATCAGGAATTTATGAGGGAGAAGAGGTAGAGGTACGATTGTTTAAGTAGGGAGACACTTTGCTTTTCAGCAGAAGAATATATCAAACCAATACAACTCTTGAAGATGCATTTAAGGTTTGGCTCGATTTTATTAAGACCATAGAACCAACAAAGAGAGAAACTGTTTATGTTACCCAATCTCTGGGAAGGATAACTGCTGAAGCGGTACAGGCAAAAATATCATCCCCCTTTTTTCATACCTCTGCAATGGACGGCTATGCTGTCAGGTTTCACGAAACCTTTAGTGCATCTGAGACAACCCCTTTTCGGTTAAAATTGCATGATCAAGCTATTCCTGTTAATACCGGTGATCCTGTTCCAGATGGGTTCAACGCTGTCATAATGGTTGAAGATGTGAATCTGACCGGAGACTATATCGAGATAATATCACCGACTACACCGTATAAACATATAAGGGCTGTTGGCGAGGATATTGTTCAGACTGAATTAATACTTCCTGAGAATCACATAATCAGACCCGTTGACATCGGTGCAATGCTTTCCAGCGGGAATACTAGTGTTATGGTCAGGAAAAGACCTCTTGTTAATGTTATACCGACAGGGGATGAGATCGTTGAGCCGGGCACGCCGCTTAAGGTTGGGAACATTATTGACTCAAACAGTTATATGATAGGTAACCTGGTTAGTCAATGGGGTGGAGAATACAAAAGAATCGAGATTGTTCCGGACAATAAAGAACTCATTAAAGAAAAAATATCAGCTTCAGTAGAAACGGGTGATGTTACAGTGGTGCTGGCTGGCGCATCAGCCGGAACAAAGGACTTCAGCCCGAATGCAGTCGATGAGCTCGGGAGAGTCTTTATCCATGGAATAAGCATAAAACCCGGCAAACCTGTACTCCTAGGAGTGGTCAATGATAAACCTGTCATTGTACTCCCCGGGTATCCGGTAGCTGCATATATGACCTTTCAACTTTTTGGAAGGCCTCTTGTTTATCATCTCCTTGGGATTGAACCGGAACCTCCGCATATATTAAAGGCTAAACTTTCAAGACCGATAGCTTCTTCAATGGGCCAGGAGGAATTTTTACGAGTGAAGCTAGGAAAAGTGGGTGACAGTCTAATAGCAACTCCAGTTGGCAGGGGATCTGGTAGACTTATGACACTCCAGCGTGCTGATGGTATTGTTCAGATACCCGCTTTGAGTGAGGGAATTGCACCTCGCTCTGAAGTTGAGGTAACACTGATACGATCAGGGAATGAGATTACCAATACTGTTGTCTGTATAGGAAGCCATGACAACACCCTGGATTTACTTGCAAATTTTCTCAAAAGACGCTTCCCGTCCTATAGTCTCTCATCGGCCCACGTCGGTTCAATGGGCGGATTAAAGGCATTAAAGAATTCAGAAGCGCATGTTGCAGGCTCTCATCTCCTTGATGAAGAGACGGGTGAATACAATGTTCCTTTTATAAAAAGATTCCTTAAAGATGTTTCTCTTACCGTTATAAACTTAGTCTACAGGCAGCAGGGATTTATTGTCCTGAAAGGTAATCCTAAAAATATTAATGGCATTGATGATCTCACAAGAGAGGATATGGTTTTTATTAATAGACAACCCGGCTCCGGTACGAGACTCCTGACAGATAAATGTCTCAGGGAAAAAGGAATTAACCCGCTAAATATAAACGGATACGACAAAGAAGAGTTTACACATATGAGTGTAGCTTCAGCTGTAGCATCAGGAGCAGCAGATACTGGTATGGGAATACTAACTGCAGCTATTGCTTTGGGCCTAGAATTTATCCCTATAGCACAGGAAAGGTATGACCTTGTTGTAAGGAAGGAATATTTTGAAATCCCTATAATAAAAGCGTTTCTCCAGATAATATTATATAACAATAAATTCAGGGATGCAGTTATATCACTGGGAGGGTACGATGTAAGCGATATGGGAAAGGTAGTATATGAACAATAATCTCCCCTTTCCCCTCCCGCTTCAGGTCTCACGATGGGCGCTTCGACTTTAAAAAAGAGAGTATGTATTAAAAACCTGTAGAGCATAAACGGTGAACGGCTACAAAAAGAAAAAAATCACTAAAATTAATGAAGATCACAACTCTATCGTTGAAGACACAGTTGCTGAGGAAAAGAGGCTAAGGATTTTAGTTAACGGCAAGGAAGTGTTGAAATTGTATTGCAGCCCGATAATGATTAGAGAGCTTGTAACAGGCTTTTTGATGACCGAGGGTATCATTGATGGCGGATGGTGCGCAGAACGTATGTCCATCCAGTATGGTGAAGATATCATCGTTGATGTACCGGCTGAGGGTAAGGTATTAGTTGAAGGCGGTGCAATAACCTCTGGATGTGTAGGAGGTCTTACTTTTGAAAGATCTCACGAAGATAACGTGATAGAAACTGATATCAAGATAGAAAAAGATAAACTAAGAGCCCTTTTCCGACAGTTTCATAAAAAGTCTGATCTTTATAACATCACAGGATGTATTCACAGTGCTGCTGTTTCAGACGGCGACTACATACTCGTGCTTGGAGAAGATATCGGGAGGCACAATGCGGTAGATAAGGTCGTTGGGTACTGTTTTCTTGAAGATATTCCGTTGCATGACAAGATCATGCTTGTGAGCGGGAGGCTCTCTTCGGAAATGGCTACAAAATGCGCCAAGTGGGGCATTCCTATCATTGCAAGCCGTACAGCTCCTACTGCCCTTGCCATAAATATTGCCGAAAAACGCGGGATAACAATGGTAGGATTTATGAGAGGAAAGAGGCTGAATATCTATACTCATTCTCGGAGAATTGTGAGATAGGGCTTTTGCACTATTGCGCTTCTGCACTAAGGCGCTAAAGAAGTACTATGAGAATCCGTATAAATATATATCGAAGTACAGTCTACACGTATCTTACTGAACTTTGAGCAAATTTCTGGAGTAAACTGAATAGTCAGGAGCAAGCTATGGGAAATAATAACCGAAACAATCAAACAGAGAAAGCCTCTAAAAAGACAGATGCCCCTTATCGCGATATTGTGAATTTAGCCAATATCCTTATATGGCGAACAGATACAGAAGGACGTTTTACATTTCTCAATCCGGCATGGGGAAAAAACTATGACTACAAGATTGAAGAGATGCTCGGCAGGCCTTTTTCAGATTTCCAGTTACATGAGGCGGCAGAAAACTACATTAATGCATTTAGAAATTGTATTATCGGTGAGATAATAATAGGACACGAGACAATCTTTTTCTCAAAAAAAGGGGATAAGATACATCTGGTAATCAACATGATTCCAATATATGACAGCAAAGGTATTATCATCGGCACTCAGGGTACTGCCTTCGACATTACCGAACGCAAGCATGCTGATGAATTGTTGCAATATATAAGTGCAAAAGATGAACTTACAGGCCTTTATAACCTGCATACATTCCTTAGCATGACCGAGCAGCAGATAAAGACTGCTAACAGGGAAAAGAAAGAAATATTAATTATATATGCAGGTATAGACGGCACGCAGTCAATAAATGATTTACACGGACGTGAAGCAGGTGATCAGGTACTCATTGATACAGCAAATATTCTCAGGAAAACCTTTCGCGAGGCAGATGTCCTTGCAAGGACAAGCGGTGATGAATTCGTTATTTCAACGCTGGTATCTTCTCAAAACACACAGGATATGATCATGACACGTTTGATACAAAATATCGATGAATATAATGTAGATAAGAGCGGCTCACTTAAGTTATCGCTTAGCTTCGGCACGTCATTTTATAATCCTGAACACCCTGTTACCATTGAGGAATTAATGTCAAATGCAGATGAAAGAATGCACGAGCATAAGCAAGGCAAGAAAATGTGATCCAAACTCTCATGCCCGTAAGGGGCACCACGAAGCATGAAAATAAGTAACCACCCATAGTATGAATAGAATCAATTTTTACAAAAACATAAGACGGTTAAGGTTACGAAGCCCGTATCGTCTATCGTTTAAGTATTTCGGCTTTTTCACGTTACTAAAATACATAACCGAAACGGGCATCGTTGCCGTAACCATCTCTCATTGATGTAACATTCGGTCTAAATTTTGAGTTCATTCTATCAGCAAAGAATTGAAAATTATTTCGGCCCTTTTTTTTAACATAGTACATTGCCATGTCTGCATTCCTTATCAGTTCTTCAAGATCTTCTGTATCTTCAGGGAAAAGGCTGGCACCGATACTTCCGGAGATATGTATTTCATACCCTTTTAAATTAAATGGACCGTTTAAGGTACTGATAATCTTTTGTGCCGTTGAAGTGACATTTTCCGGTTTTTTGATGTTTGGCAGTATGCAGGTAAACTCATCGCCGCCTATCCGGGCAATTGTATCCGACTTGCGGAGACAGCCTTCCAACCGTTGAGCAACTTCCTGCAGGATCAGGTCTCCCATATAATGCCCCATTGAATCATTGACAAGCTTAAAATAGTCCAGATCAATAAACAAGAGGGCTACTTTCTGTCCATAACGTTGCGCATGGGAAAGGGCGTGATGTAAGCGGTCATAAAATAGCTGACGATTCGGCAGGTTAGTAAGGGCGTCAAAATATGCCAGGCGGTGTTCATTCTGTCTGGCATGATGACGTTCAATAGCATAGCTAATGGATCTGCTGAGCACGCTGCCGTTCACCTGCCCTTTTATCAGATAATCTTGTGCACCGTTCTGTAACGCCTTAACGGCAAGATCTTCATTATTATTACTTGCAAGCAATATGATAGGCACTTTCGGAGCATGCATACGGACACTGGTAAATGTGTTAAACCCTTGACTGTCCGGCAGAGAAAGATTGAGTATAACAATATCATACTGTTCTTCGTTAAGACATTTAATCGTATCAGTGAGCTGCCCAACGCATGTCAGACAAAACCGGGCAGCTCCTGCTTCAGCAAGGTTTTCCTTGAACAACTTGACATCTCCGGGGTTGTCCTCAACCAGCAATATCTCAATTGGTTTGCGAAATGCTTGATTATTCAATGGTAGAGTAAATAGCCCTTCGTTTTGGACAGATGCCAATTTATTGACAAGGGGGATGCTAGTTGTTTTCCTTTTAGTGGTATTAACTAACGTGCCCGGCATTTCTTTTACTATCATATTCCAACTCCATTTTTTAAGTTTTTGAATATTTTCAGCAAATTAGATGCCAAGCAGTAACCATTTGAATTTTAAAGATTTATTAAAATAAAGCAAAACAAAAGTGTCAGTTTAGTGACACTCTAATGTAAATTTAGTTTCCAATTACCTTGAAAAGCTAAGGGAAGCATTTCATTAACCCAAAAAATGCATTTAAAATAATGCAGATGTTGTGAAAAAATTTATTTTTCGATACCTTAAAAGCACTTTTAATCAATGTACCTATGCATATTTTTATTCAAAGTCATATGCA
>CAYFXR010000028.1:0-12412 GCA_964347155.1 uncultured Nitrospiraceae bacterium
TGTATAAAGTGCTCACAGAAAACGGAAGATTTGCAGTATGGGACATCAAAATCCCCACTTCTAAAAGAAAGTTCAGGACATTTATTGTACCTTTGAGGGTTTTTCGGATATACTTCAAAAAACAAGAAAACTTACAGTAACAAACAATTTGCACCTCATCGTAAAAAGCAAGATTACAAATACTTATGGTTTGCATTACTATGTGCTTGTTTTGCCCAAAAATAGCATTTTAAGATCAAATTTGAAACATTTTTTGACAGACGCACTTAATTTTCAAAAAAATATTGACAATCAGTTTTGTAAGTGGTATATTTTTAATTCTTAGCGTTTCTTGAGCAATTTTTTAAAAGAGTACTTTTAGATAAAAATTGGATTTATAATTCAGTAAAAAAATATGGTTTCATAATTATTTTTTACTAAATAAAAAACCCCTCCCGTTGCGGGGGAGGGGCAGCCCAAAAAAAGTGACAAACACCAATCCATTACTTTAACGGGCTATTTTTATTTTAAGAAGGTAGAAAAAAGAAGTCAATGGTTATAACGCTGTTTCCGGACGAATCCAAATTTCCGTCAGAAGGGGACAGAAAGCAGCAGGTACTGAGGCTATCAAAGCACGACCGTGCTGCATAAAGGAAAAAATCATTGGTAAGTTTGGCTTTTTTATTTTTTTTGGTTCTGTTTTACTAATGAAGGAATGGATTAACTGACAAAATGGTATTTAAAAGCAATTATTGATAAGAATATACATACAATGCTTTGATTTAAATTTTAAAGTTATCCAATCATGAGCATTTTTTCCCATCTTTTTAAGGGGGTGGTTATTATGAAAGATTGATTAATAAGCAGAGGATGAAAACATTATAATTAAACAAAATAACTAACAAGCTTAAGTCCAAAAAAATGATTCGATTATTGTTTTTTCAATTAATAGTTCTGCTCACTTTAGTTTTGGTTTTGATAACAACAACAAAAATAACATAACAAGAACAGAAACAGGTAGGATCGGTGGAAGGGTATAAGGCTAAGGCTGCTCAGAGAATCAGTCAAGAAGTTATCGAGACTCTTCAAAGAGATGGTGCGGTTAATGTAGTTATTGCAATAACGGAGCCTACATCCATGGCAGCATTGCGGAAGGAGACGCCTCAGGCCAATATGTCAACATTAAAGCATGAAATTGCTGAATTGCAAGACGAGGTGTTGTCTTCATTGGAGGCTTCTGATTACGTGGAAAGGATTAGGTATGAGGCCGTCCCCGCCCTAGCCTTGAAAATAATGACTGAATCTGGACTTGCAAAATTAGCTGCGAATCCTAATGTGGTGAGAATAGATCTAGATATAGGCGGCGCTGGTAAACAAAAATGATTTTATCCACTAAGAATGTTTTTTGGATTGAAAGGGGGAAGGTAAAAGTGATTAAAAATGTGTTTAGCTTTCAAAGATGCAAGGAGTATTTGTTCACGCGGAGATCTCAGATGTTTCGACTAGCTATGTTTGGATTGGTGGCAGCAGTTTTCATGATGTTTTTGTTAGACGGTGGACTTTGGCCAGTGGGAGTGCAGTCACAGCAAATAGATAATTACAAAATCGGCGAAGGAGTTTTAGAGACACTTCAAGCAGAAGGTGAGGTAAATGTGGTTATCGCAATAAAGGAGCCTTTATCCGTGGCGGCGTTCAATAGTAGGGCACCCCAAGTTAGTCTAGCCACATTGAGAAATGACATTGCTGAATTGCAGGGTGGTGTATTGTCTTCATTGGAGGTTTCGGATTACGTTGAAAAGTTTACGTATAAGGCCATCCCTGCCCTAGCCTTGAAAATAATGACTGAATCTGGACTTGCAAAATTAGCTGAGAATCCTAATGTCGTGAGAATTGATCTGGATGTTGGTGGTACTGGGAGCCTAGCAAACAGTGTGCCGCTTATTGAAGCTGATAGAATGCATGCACTTGGATTTACAGGTAATGGTGTAGTTGTGGCTGTACTTGATTCAGGGCTTGACACTGACCATAATGACCTAGCAGATGACCTCATCCACCAAGAATGTTTCCTAGACGACGATGGAACAATTGATGGAGTGGGGCTTTGTCCAAATGGCAGTGATAGGCAGTCTGGAGCTGGTGCAGCAGAAGACGGTATTGGGCATGGGACCATGGTAACAGGAATAATCACTTCACGAGGTACTGTAAGTTCTGTGGGTGTCGCTCCAAATGCCCAAATCGTGTCGATTAAGGTTACCGATAACACACCACCTGCTGGCGTATTTTACTTTTTCTCAGAAATCGTAGCGGCATTAGATTTCATTATCAACAACCGACCAGACGTTGATGTCATAAACATGAGTCTTGGTACGAGCGCTTTGTTTGCAGGACACTGCGATAACTCAACAGCATACAATATGGCTGGCGCAGCTGCCATCAATACATTACGTGCCAATGGGGTAATCACCTTTGCTATTTCGCACAATCAAGGCTCAGCAACTCAAATGACTTCTCCGGGTTGCCTCAGCAACGTAGTGTCTGTGGGAGCTACAGATAACAGCGATAATGTGTGGGCATTTACAAATAGTAATGCTTCCCTTGATATTATGGCCCCTGGAGTTAATATCACTTCTACAGGTTTAGCGAATGGGATTGCAACTGACTCTGGAACAAGCTTTGCCAGTCCTCATGCTGCGGGTTGTGCTGCTTTGCTTATCGAAGCGGGAGTAGCTACAACTCCTAATCAGATTGAGACTTTTCTAGAGTCATCACCAGTACAGGTAACCGATCCCAAGAATGGCCTTACATTTCCGAGAATCGATTGCTTCCCGAACCAGCCTCCAGTCTGTGATGCCGATGGTCCCTATGTTGCCGAGTGTCAGGGTGCGACCACAACGCTAAAACTTGACGGCACAGGCTCAAGCGATCCTGACCCGGGTGATACATTGAATTACGCTTGGACTACTAGTTGTCCAAGTGGAAGTTTTGATGATTCCACTAAGGATAAGCCAAACCTTACAGTGGATTCGTCCTCTGGCTTTACAGTAGTTTGTAACGCCTCTCTTACTGTAACTGACATCGGTGGGCTTTCGGACAGTTGCTCGAGCACTGTGACTATTCAAGATACCACGCCACCGTCAATTACATGCCCATCAGACAGAACTATTGAGTGCGATGAACCAACTGATCCTTCCAATACAGGTAGTGCATCAGCCACAGACACGTGTGACCCCAATGTTACTATTATTTTTACAGATATCGTTACTCCCGGAACATGTTCTGATGAATTCACAATTACCCGAACCTGGACTGCTACTGATGCAAGAGGGAATTCAAGTAGCTGTGTACAAACAATTGAAGTAGTGGATACAACTCCTCCTGACATCCAGTGTAATGCACCAGCCACTATAATACCACCAGACGCTCCTATTTCATTTACGGCCACAGCAACCGATAACTGTGCTGGTGATCCGTCTGTTGAAATCATTGGCTACGATTGCTTTAAATCCACCAAGAAAGACAAGAGGATAGACAAGACAGAGTCATGTATTGTTGAGGTCAATGGAGACACAGTTACTATTGTAGATTCAGGTGGTGTAGATGATAATATTACCTGGACTGTTCGTGCAAACGATAACTGCGGTAATGTTTCAGAAAAAAAGTGTGAGGTGATAGTAGTTAATCCTGGCAAACACAAGAAGAAATAATTCAAAAAAACTCTATTCATCGTTTCTTATATGAAGGGCTTGGTTATTCCAAGCCCTTCTTCCTCTTCGTTATGATGTCACTTTTTCTTGAAAATCAACATTTTTTCATCATTGAGGGGTTAATGATAAGATAATGTATACGTTAATTCGCGCGTTTAGAGCATACTGAAGAGTAGTAGGTATACTCGTCAATTTCGTTCTGAAACGAAAATCTCGACTTGCAGGTGTTGTAGGTAATCTTAATTGCGTTTCCGTACTGTAGATAAGATGATGATATTGGTAATTTGACGGAAAACAAAATCTTACAATAATCATTTATAAGCTTGATTTTTTTTGGAAGAATTTTCCATATTACGGATAACCGTTTGAAACCTTCAGCTTGTATCAAAGTCCGGTTTCACTAAAAATCCGTTATTTATTGAGTTTTTTTGCTTCGGTCTCGATTCTGTTAGTCTCCTCTATTACTGAGAACCTAAGGTATACTTCAAAAAACTCAATTAGTTGAAGTTATTGATAATGTTGAGTCAGTCTGGATTTTGTTTATAGTTTTCTATTATTGAGTTTTTCAGTCATTTTTCAAGTAGCAAGATAACATCCTGTAGCAGAGTTTTGGTTTTTCATTACAATTCAAGATTGCAATTTGTAACTATAATTAATTTGACAGATTAGCCTGTATATGTTATTTTGCTGATAATTCAAGCTATTACGATTAATAATCTGAAACTCTAATTCACTATCTTTGAAAAAAATAAAATCTGTTTTATATAAAACAACTTATTATTATTAAAGTCAGCCTTCAAAACATTGGAGAAGAGTTGGCTTCTTATTACACCAAATAATTAAAACAAGGCTGTACCGTCAAAGGAGAAAGAGCCTGTAGTTAGTACGACTTTTTTAGTCTGATACGAAATGCAGAAAGCCTTAAATGAATTATGGCAATAAAAGTTAAGCATTCCTTCTATTTGATATTAATGTCCGCATATATTGTTTTAAGTTCCTATAACATCAGTTTTGCAATTGACAATGCGGGATGCCTCATCTGTCATCAGTACCCAGGTCTCGTCATAGCAGAAACAGATAAACAATTTAAAACGCTTCACATAGATGAAAAAAAATACCATGATTCTTTACATGGAAAAGTGGCTTGCAGAAAGTGTCATACTTCCATTAATAAGGTGCCTCATACAGGAAATAACAATGTTGCCTGTGTTGTTCAATGCCATCAGGATGATAAAAAAAAAATAAGGGCCATAGATCTATCTTCATATCAACTACATGAAAACGAAAAATTTTCTATATCAAGACTGCAGAATATATCATCGTGTCTCATTTGTCATTCTTTATATCCGCATATGAGAAACAATCTGGTGAGGGCTTTTCTGAATATGCACACCGGATTTATGGTATGCACAGTATGTCATATCGATCAAAAAATAGTGAAAGATTTATCTTATAAATTTAAAAGCCCTGAATATGTTCATTTTGCTGGGGGACCTTTTGGAAACTATTATCAGCATAAACTGAGTATATTCAAAAAGGCCTTGAACAAAATATTAAATTTACTTAGAGTATTTTCTTGGAATGAAAATATTTACTGGAGAATTAAAAGCAATGAATATTCAATATCCAGGATAGACTTATTTCCAATAAATAAAGTGGGAGAATTAAATCTGATGAATATAAGGAATATCAAGAGGGCGCTCAAACTTAAGACAAGCGTAATGGCCCCTGATAAAAGAAAAAAAGAATTGGAATATATACACAAAAACATTGTAGTAAAGGAATTTCGCAAAGTCTGTTACAAATGTCATTCATCTGAAAGTGTATTTAATTACAAAGAAATTGGCTATAATGAGAATAAAGCAAGAAAACTGGCAAATTCGATTATTATAGACATAATAACAAAATACGATTCTTTTTATTTTCCTGCGCAATTATTTCCTTAAAGCTATTTTAGATTAACAAAAATTAATTTGTACAAGCGGAAAAGGATCCCTGGAAAGAAAACCTACCTAATTTCTCCTTTTACTGGTAGTCATCAATTTTTGCACTATAGCAGAATATTGATAACATGATGTACTTGTTGACCTGCGATCTTCATCAATTCTGAAGAAAAGTAGGTGTTGTCAGTAATCTTAATTGCATTTCCGTACTGTACATAAGATGGTGTTTCCAGTAATCTGATAAGAAATAAAGTTTGACAATAATCGTTTGTACTCGTCATTTAGGGGAAGAATTTCCCATTTTATTGATATCGGGTAGAAACCTTGAATATTTGCAGGCAGTTTGCCGCCCTCAGCTATCCTCTATTTTCAATGACTCAAATTTTGTCGGTGAATGCAAGATTATTTCCTGGTATTGTTAATCCTAAATCATTCCTACAATGAATAAAATATAACTGCATATCTTTATTTGTCTATTTGCGCAATTAGCCTTATTTTTGATTATTTTTGATTTTTATAACATTTATAAATATTTTTTATTAGACAATTAGTATATTTCATGATATCTTACTAAAATTCTTAATGTAATTCCTTACGGGTCTTTTTAGGGGAAGTAAGACAGCCGAATAGTCGAAGGAATAAACCTTTGCATGTTCAGCTTTTTTTATCAAAATTCATCCAATGAGAGGAGGAATATAATGAAAAAACTAGGGGAACTTTTATACGTTTCCATATTATGTTGCTATTTAATGCTTTTTGTCTTGTTTTCCAAGGCTTCGGCCCAGACTTTGAGTGCAAGTCCGAATACAGGATCAGGTGGTACGTCCGTTGATCTATTGGTTGAAGGTTTTTCTGGTGGTCCAGGGATTATACATTGGGATGGGTCGGAGGTTCAGCGGATCTTTATATCTTTTGGGGGAACCTTTACGACGCCTTTTGATATTCCGAGAGATTCCTCTTCAGGGACACATACAATTGAAGTATGTGGAGCAACATTAGGAGGTCCGTGTAATTCGGGTGAATTTGAAGAAACGGCAAGTACAACATTTGAGGTTAGGGGTACGTCTATACCGATTGCATCGTTTGATGCACAAGTACAAGCTGTTGAAGTTACCCAAGGTGTTCGTAAGGTGATACCGTCACGATTACCATCAGACGATTTTGTATTTACAGACACCATGATTCATGTTGCCAACAGACGTACAGTCGTAAGAGTCTATCCTTATATTATAGTTTATGAAGCAGGTGTAATTCCTCCGTTAACTGCTAAGTTGTTGGGAGTAAATGCAGATGGAGAGATTTTACCCGGTTCACCGTTGTCACCCATAAATTCACATCTTATCAGTGACCCCTTTGATTCTTTACACCATATGCGGGAAGATCAAAGAAAATCATGGAATTTTATACTTCCTGATTCGTGGACTACTGAAGGAGGCAAACAGCTGTTTGTCTACGTTAATCCTAGTGGTCCAGATTATCAACCTGAATGTGATTACTGTTTTGATAATAATACATTTGACCTTAGTGTATCGTTTCAGACAGTTCAGAAACAAGATATCCAAGTAAAAATTTATGCCACAGAGCTTTACTGGAGAGATAGCACTGGTGCGGTTCAAAGCATTGCTCCATCCAATGTCGACATAGCAAAAGCTTTAAACTGGTGGCTCAGAATTAATCCTATAGATCCAGACACGGTGGTGATGCAATGGAGAAATGGCAAAATGGCTTGGAATTATTCCAGTAATGTTATGGTTATGCCGCCGATTCCGGGTGTAACTAATGCCCTTGCATATATGCAGAGTGTTAACGACGAGAATCCTGACGCTTTGTCTGGTCGTGATTTCCTGCCGATTTTCTTAAATCATGGCACACACCCTAACCCACCACCCCCTGCTTTTTCTTGGACTAAGCCTTTCGGATGCATAGGTACTGCTCCAGTCGGCGTGTCTTTAAATTTCCTAACTGGTACATGTGGTGCATTTGCTCATGAAGCAGACCATACTATTGGACTTAATCATGCCTGCAACTCAACTCCGTGTCCTCATGGCGATGAAAACGGAGGGGGTATTGATCCCTCTTATCCAATTAATCATGGAGCTATCGAGACAAATGCTTATGGCTTCGATACTTGGGATATGAGAGCTGTACCAAGATGGACAACGCCCCCGGCCGGCGTTCCAGAAGGAGATACTCATGATCACATGTCATATGGCGCTAACGCAGGGAACACATATGGCCCTCCTTTAGTATGGATCTCACAATACAATTGGAATAAACTAATCAATGCGTTTCAATCAATCCCGGCAAGCAGTGCCAGTAGTTCATCATCTTGGGCGAGAATTAATGCGAGTTCACTGATTACTGTTGTGAAACAAATTTCAAGTCCAACCAATTTCCTACGAATATCGGGAACAATAGATCATATAGGAAATGCAGTTTTTCATTTGCCTGCTTTTCATGTCACTTCTACCAGTGAATCTACGATGCCCATGGACGATCAGAATATCGAATATGCTCTCAATTTGTATGGAATAAACGGTCAATTACTTTATGTAAGACAATTTACGCCTGTACCTGTTGATAACCACGGGGAGGAAGAAATGTATATTTTTTATCAGACATTGCCTATCCTTGAAGGAGTAAAAAAAATCGCTCTCATGAGAGGCATTCAAGAAATATCATCACTTCCAGTGACCACTAATACCCCTAATGTTGAACTGTTAAGCCCCAAGGCAGGTGATCAATGGGCTTCAACTGGTGAAACCGAAATAGTCTGGAATGCTACTGACGAAGACAATGACAGTCTGACGTATAGGGTTGAGATCAGTGCAGATGGTAAGAATTGGATTATTATAGTAGAAAATACGAACGAGAAAAAAGCCTTGATTGATCTTTCTGAAATACCTGCAGGTGGACAAGATTGGCGAATAAGAGTTCAAGCAAGTGATGGAGTCAATATTGCCACTGATGTTGTTATGCCCATAATTATTGCTCCAAAGCCACCAAAACCTTTAATTATTATGCCATTAAATGGAGATATCCTATCTACAGTCAGAGATTTAGAGTTTTTTGGTCTCGTTTCTGATTATGAGGATAAAGATATTAGTGATGCGGCTATTTGGTACATCGATGGAAAAGCAATTGGGAGCGGGCGACGTATTAGAATTCAAGAGATTTCGAGTGGTCAGCATGTTATAACTTTATCGGCTCAGAACAATGCGGGCCTCTCGGCTGAGATGTCGGTAAGCATCACCGTGGATGAGGCAATTATTAATCCTAAGTTAGACTCGGACAATGATGGCCTAAATGACCTTGAAGAGCGGCAGAGAGGTACCGATCCCACTAATCCTGACACTGATGGCGACGGTATCAACGATGGAGATGAAATATCGTTAGGTAGTGATCCTTTAGATATACAAAGCACGCCAGAGATCTGTGATGGTATTGACAATGATTTGGATAGTGAGGTTGATGAAAATGCGTTCGACGAGGATAGTGATGGAGTTATTGATTGTATGGACAACTGCGTCAGGAAGCTAAATCCTGATCAATCAGATTTAGATAATGACGGGCTAGGAGATGTATGTGATGATTGTCCACTAGATACTGAAAATGATGCTGACAACGATGGTATTTGTGGCGATATAGATGCTTGCCCAGACACAATCATACCCGAATCTGTTCCAACGATACGTTTGGGAGTGAATCGTTTTGTACTTGTTAATGACAATGGCGATTTCGATACGAAAAACCCGAAGGGTAAGGGGCCCCGTAAGAGCTTCAAGATAGAACACACTGCCGGGTGCTCCTGCGAGCAGATAATCGATGAGCTCAACCTTGGAATGGGACATATCGCGTTCGGCTGCAGTATAAGTGTCATGGAAGACTGGATTAATCTGATCAATCAGTAGCGCAGCTAATACAATCAGTTTATGGCTATCAGTGCTCAGTTCATAACAAGGCTACTTGTTGATTTATCACACCAAGCGAGGTGAAGATATGAAGAAAATAAATAAATTTATGTACGTCTCTGTTCTGTACTGAAAACAGTGCGGAAGCGCAGAAGAGCAGAAGCGCGGAAGTTAGGAAGTTCGTAAGTGGGAAGTGTGAAAGGCGGTAAGCAGGGGCACGGTACGCCGTGCCTTTTTTTGAATCCCCCCATTGATTGTTCGATTGAACCTTTTAATTTTCATAATAGTGTTTGTTTCTATTGCGTTAAGTTCTATAAATCTTGAGCTAAAATTACATTAGAAAAATCTGAATAGTTTTTCGTTATCAGGTAATTATTTTTTAATTTTAGCTTGTTAGCAATTCGATGCAATCGGTTTATATCAGAACCTACAGCTGTAATTTTTACTTCAAAAGCGTTTTTTTTATCAAGGATAAAATCAACTTCCGGGCCTTTGTACCTTTGATAGTAATTTAAATTCCCATATTTTTTTAGATTATGAAAAACAAAATTTTCAAAAACAGTTCCCTCTGAAACCTTGCCTAAATAATTTAAAAGGCCGTTGTCACAGAAATATACTTTTTTAGCGCCTCTTACCTCTCCATCTACATTTCTAGTAAAAGGACTAACCAAAAAAATAAAATATGTCTTTTCTAAAAAATTAAGATAGGAGTATACTGTTTCCCTGGAAATACCAAGTTCAGAAGCAATCTTGCTTATCTCAAGTTTTGAACCTATACGGCTGGTCATTAGTAAAATTAAATCCCGAAGTTTTCCCAATTCTCTAAAATCAGCCAACGTTCGAATATCCTTTTCAAAGGAAGACGTAAAGATATCTTTTAATATTTGTTTTTTTCTTTCTCTATCCCTGTCTACAACCACTGCTGGAAAACCACCAAATTCTAAATGTTCCTCCAATAGCTTAGAGTACAATTGATAAGAAATTTTATTCTTGTTCTTTGCCTTCAGGGGAAATTGTCTATGCACTTTTTTCTCTTTCCCTTTAAACACCAAAAATTCTTCAAAATCTAAAGGGAAAAGCTCGTACACTATCTTTCTTCCAGCCAATGATTCAGGGAAAAGATTCTTTAAGTAAAAACTGCTTGAACCTGTTAAAAAGAACTTAATCTTATAATGGTCATATAAATATTTAACAGCTTTTACAATTTTTGGCATCACCTGAATTTCATCCAAGAAGATAAAGGATTTTTTTTCGAGAGAAAATCCCAGGGACTCCAGATTAGCAATTATGTTATCAAAATTTTCTTCTTCGAATACTTTCTGATTAAGAGGATTTTCCATATCTAAAAAGATTTTATGTTTGGCTTCAATTGTATCATAGATTTGACGCATCAAGGTGGTCTTACCTACCTGGCGCATTCCTGTTAGGACAACAATCCGAGGTAATGTAAGTTCTTTTATAAAAATTGGCGTCAGCCTTCTCGGGTAAATTTTCATACTATGAATAATACATTATATTTCTAAATTTGTCAATCTTATTAGACATATTTAGAATATATTTGTAAGATGCTCTCTGAAAAGAAATTTAAATTTGCAAAAGGCGGAGCGAGCACCCTGCCTCGCCTCAAATCCCCCAAAGTTCAATCTGGTCACAGTTATGGAAGATTAACAAATAAAAAGCTCAATATCGATATTTCTATTTTTTTGTTAATAACGGACTTTTAAATAAACGTATTATTCTTTCATCTTTTATATAGGCTTTTAATATGAGAGCTTCGGAGAGTTTTGTGTTAATTGACCGGAGAAATTTTTTGGTAGCGGTGTAACCGTCAAATTTACCCAGCCTGACAGAGTAAAATTCCCCGACTTTTTCTATCCTGAGATAATCAAGCTCTTTCCCATTTAGCCCCTGAATGATAGAGTTATATTGATTCTTGGCAGGCAAGACTTTATTGAAGCTTCCTGTCTGGATCGTATATATTAAATCTTTATTATCTTTTTCCAGGAAGGCTTTTAAAATAGTGTTATTATATAGATTGGCAGCCTTTTGATGGTCAAAATTCTTCAGTATCTTATATTCTTCAAATGCAGAGTCTATGTCTTCTAACTTTAGATAAGAAACACAAAGATTGTAATGTGCATCAGTATAATCAGGTTTAATCTTTATAGCTTGTTTATAAGCCTGTATTGCTTCTTCATACATGCCTGATGTGTTATAGGTAACACCAAGATTGTAATGTGCCTGAGTATAATCAGGTTTGATCTTTATGGCTTGTTTATAAGCCTGTATCGCTTCTTCATACATGCCTGATGTGTTATAGGTAACACCAAGATTGTAATGTGCATCGGCATAATCAGGTCTCATTATTACAGCCTCATTAAAAGCCGCAATAGCTTCGTTATACATGCCTGATTTGTATGATGTGACACCACGTTTGTAGTGAAGACTTGCATCATCATATTTAATCGTTTTGTTATATTGATCAGACTTATTTGTCTTGTTATTCGTTTCTATGTTGCCGGAACTCGTTCTCGGAGCGGCAACAAACGTCTTTTTCTGCGTATTGATCTGCTGAGCCTTAGCGGTCGTTTTAAAAAAGTGCAGAAATAGAGTTATTGATAGAATTATTAAGAGCAAAAATAATCTTTTTCGCATTTTTGTCTCCCAGCCTTATTTATAAGTTTTAAAGATCGCCAAAAAATTTAGCACTCCCCTTTGTAATTTATATCGACATTTCTTAATTGAAACATTAACGGGTTTTAAATATGTGAATACAAAACAATGATCTTGCGAACACGAAAAGACAGCTTGCTCAGGAAGTCCTTTTAGTAACCTTTTTATCTTGACTTATAATCCTTCCTTGATATATTTTTAA
>CAYFXR010000029.1:0-1845 GCA_964347155.1 uncultured Nitrospiraceae bacterium
TAACGAGGAAAAGGTCCATCTCTCCTGCATTCGTGTTTCCGTCAAGACCACCTTTTGTAACGCCCGTAATATACACATTCCCGCTGTCGTCCGCTGCTATGTCACTGGTCCAATCTTCCATGGATGTCCCCATCTGCCTTGTCCAAAGGGCGCCCCCGCCAGCTAGAGCGTTGCCTGCTGTTCCGGCAAATATCAGTGCACAAAAGAGCACCGGTGAAATGATCCTTTTAAAAGAAATTTTCAAAAATGAGTATGTTCTCTTCATTGTTATCCTCTATCCCTAAAAACAGGAAACGTCTGATGTCCTCTCTCTTAATAAGACGTGCATTATCCCGGTTTCTTACAGGGATAAATCCTCAAAATAACAAAATCCGTTCTTGCCCCGGATCATCTCCCGGCAAATGGCAACGCAACGCTGCTATAGTTCAGCTCGCTGCATCTTTTTAATTTAAGAGCAGGTTTCCCGGATTTCTTGTAATAAACCCGTTTGTTTTTTAAGCGGCTGTAATCATCGGAAGGTATGTACATGATACAATCCACATACCGTTCTTAAAAAACCGATTTTGGCTCTTTCTTAATTTAAGCTTGGCATCTAGGAAATTGTATGTATTTGTTAGAAGAAACTTTAATTTGCGAAAAGTAAAGTAATTGTATAAATTTATCATATAAATTTATCACTAAATTGAGCAATTGTCAATTTCATTATTTTTCTTTTTGATAAATTCTTTATCATTAATATGTTCAATCTCTACTTTAATTCAAACCTGTCCAATATAGCATTGATCAGCTATAGCATTGATCAGCAGGCAGAACCCCTCGAAAACATACTCTACTTAAGGTGTCGCTATTCTGTTTTCTCGGCATTCTGCCTGATGTTTTCAATGTTTTGGACAGCAGTGACTTTAATTATTAAATAAATTCTGTCTGAAAGATTTCGCACGATTTAAAATAGTTGCAACAGAAATGGAGCATTTTCTTGATATTTTGACTGCTCAGTTTCGTAAAGTAACAATTATCAGAAAGTTCTTTTATACCAAGGCAAAACTTTTTCTTTTTTAGTTGTTCATTCCCCTCCATTTGATGCATAATTATTTACCGTCCTCTTTTTTTATTAGTGATTATCTTATTTAATAGACAAGAGAGAAGATAATATCTTGCAAGATATTTAAAAAAATATATTTAGAATAATGCATTTTTATTACCCCTCCTGCTTTTTATAAGTACAAAAGCGGATGAATAACTCTCTCGTAAACCTTCGCGGTCTTCATTGCTTTTTCCCTGCTGATCCTTAAGCGGCGGCACAGAAAACTGTAAACATGCAGACTATTCAAATGATGCTGAAAGATTAATTTGATAGGCTGTCTTAGGGCTATGCTCGTCATTTCGTTCACCTCTTCTCCTCTTTTTTCTTCTTACCCTAATAGACGCAGAAAAAGAAAAAATCTTACACAAAAAAAGTTTTTTATAGAATTGAACGAGAAAATACAAAGAATTTCTTATTCCATAAACCTTTCATTGCATTTTTAAATTTTTTATTCAAGTTAAGAACTAATATGGGATTGGAGTAAAAAAGGGCCCGGATAACCGGGCCCTTTTTATAAAATTCTCTTATTTTAATGATCCTAACCATCGACTTCTATATCGAGAAGGTAGAATGCCCCTCCTTCAAACTGCAGCACTGATCCGGAATAAGGAGCATATATAGCCTGTCCTCTTACAGGACTGGAAATCGCTCCTGAATACTCACTGTTCGTTGATCTCTGCCACACCCTTATCTCAAGGGACTCCCCCTCAATGGCTCCTTCCTGCTCCCCGGTCAGTTCATCGTCTCCTGTTATTGCCATG
>CAYFXR010000030.1:0-13905 GCA_964347155.1 uncultured Nitrospiraceae bacterium
GTGGCTGTAGAACATGTGTATAACCCAAGCTTGTTAACAGGGGGGATTGTTATCACTAAATATGGACATGCGCAAGCTCAGCTGTCATCAGTAATGGGCCAGCAGCCAGGGAAATTGAAAAAAATAAAATTATATGAGGCAGGTCATCCGATACCTGATAAAAACGGATTAAGAGCAACAGAAGAGATACTAAAGCTCCTTGAAGATACGGATAAGGACACCCTTGTATTGTGTCTTATCTCAGGTGGTGGTTCAGCTCTGTTCGTATCACCTTATGAGGGCATTACCCTTGATGAGAAACAGCTTATTACGGATTTACTTTTAAAGGAAGGTGCAGACATCACGGAGTTGAACGCTGTAAGAAAACACATATCCAAAGTAAAAGGAGGCAGACTCGCTGAAATTGCTTATCCAGCAGAAGTGGTAAGCCTAATGATTTCAGATGTAATTGAAGATAAGCTAGACGTAATTGCTTCGGGGCCAACAGCACCGGATACATCAACATTTCAGGAGGCCCTGGATGTTATTGAGAAATATAAACTGAGAGAAAAGGCGCCTGAAAGTGTTATGAGTATATTAAACAAAGGCAGGAAGGGGTTTATTCCTGAAACACCAAAGAAATACGATCCTGTTTTTCACAATGTAAAGAACATAGTTATATGCAATAATCAAAGGGCTCTCGTTTCAGCAAAAAAGGAGGCTCAGTCTCTGGGGTATGAAACAGAGATAATTTCATCAGAAATCACCGGTGAAGCAAGGGATGTTGGAAAATGGCTGGTGAAGAAGGCTTTGGAAACAAAAGACATAAATACACGGAGGCACAGAAGGGCAAAATGTTTAATTTCAGGCGGCGAGACAACTGTTACGGTAAAGGGTAAAGGAAATGGCGGGAGAAACATGGAACTTGCATTGAGTTTTGCAATAGAAGTGAAAGGTACTGACGGAATTACATTACTTTCAGCAGGAACAGACGGCACTGACGGGCCAACCGATGCCGCTGGTGCAGTTGTTGACGGGAAAACTGTAATAAAGGCAAAAGGCCTTGGATTAAATCCACAGGAATATCTTGATAATAATGACTCATACAATTTTTTCAAAGGGATCGATTCACTCTTCATAACAGGCCCAACAGGAACAAACGTCATGGATGTTCAGGTTGTAGCGGTTGAGTAAAATAAAGAAAAGGCTTTGGTGTTGTAAAAAAAAATAACACTGTTAGAAATAACAGTATACTCCATTATAATGAACTGATAATATAAAAATTTAATAATAATTTAAAAATGGCTAAATTTTGAATATACCAAAAAGACATTAATACATTGAGGGCTTTATGCTGAAATTAAGAAGTTAGGCTCTTAGTATAGGCAAGGAAACTCTTTTAAAACAGGAGATAGCATCTTTACAAGATTTCAACCGAGTTTTGAGTTGGAAGAATACCTCCTTTCTCTTCTTTACCTATCCTCGTGAATATCGTATAATAACAATTTGATTTTGGCTTGAGATTTACTATTTTAACCCAAAAAATGCATTATTTGGGTTAATAAATTTTAGTGAGGATAAGGCTCATTGAATATTATTGTCTGCATAAAACAGGTGCCGGATACGGCAGAAATAAGGATTAATCCTGAGACGAATACTCTCATGAGAGAAGGTGTTCCGAGTATTATCAATCCTTTTGACCTTCATGCCCTGGAGGGAGGGCTTCAGATAAAAGAGCAGTTTGGTGGTAAGGTAACGACTTTGACCATGGGACCGCCTCAGGCAGAAAGTGCTTTACGAGAGGCTGTTTCCATGGGAGTTGATGAAGCAGTGCTTCTCTCGGATAAGGCTTTTGCAGGTTCCGACACATGGGCAACATCGTATACCCTTGCACTGGCTATAAGGAAACTCGGTGCTGATATCGTTTTCTGTGGTAAACAGGCAATTGATGGGGATACGGCCCAAGTGGGACCCGAAACAGCTGAATTTTTGGGTATCCCGCATATTTCCTATGTAAAAAAGATAGAGGAGATAAAGGATAATATGATAAGGGTGCAACGGCTCATGGAAGAAGGATATGATGTTGTCGAATCTTATTTGCCGGTCTTGCTGACCGTTGTCAGGGAATTGAACCAACCAAGAATGCCTTCCTTGAAGGGAAAGATCGCTGCAAAAAAAGCGGAAATTAAGAAGATGGGAATGGCTGATATTGAGGCAGATGAAAATAACCTCGGATTGAAAGGTTCTCCCACAAGGGTAAGGAATATCTTTGCACCGGAGGTAAAGGCACAAAGAATGATGATTGAGGGAATACCTGAAGAACAAACAGATTCTTTAATACAGGAGTTAAGGAAGATCAAATGTCTATAATCGTTATACTTGAGAGGTGTTCAGGATGCGAGACCTGCTTGGATTCCTGTCCTTTTGATGCTATTGAGTTCAAAGACGGAAAGGCGCATATCAATGAATATTGCAATGCATGCATGAACTGTTTGTCAACGTGTCCTGAAGGAGCGATAGTAGAAACAGAACCCTGTACCAGGAGCGGTACAGGGGAACACAGACCGAATATTGCAGACTATAAAGATGTACTTATCTTTGCCGAGCAGAGAGAAGGAAAGGTTGCATCTGTTTCTTATGAACTTCTTGGTGTGGGAAGAATGCTTGCAAATGAACTCGAAACAACACTTTCAACAATACTGTTAGGTGCTGATAAATCAGAGGCAGAGGAGCTTATTAGATGGGGGTCTGACAGGGTTTATTTGTGCAATGATTCAAATCTCATGCGGTTCAATGATGATATGTATACCGAGATACTCTCAAAACATATTAACGAACAAAAACCTGCAATTGTACTTGCAGGTGCAACCCCTGTCGGACGGTCGTTTATTCCAAGGGTTGCAGCAAGACTGAAGACAGGACTTACTGCTGACTGTACTTCGCTTGAAATAGACAAGGATACAAAGAATCTTCTTCAAATAAGGCCGGCATTTGGTGGAAATATTATGGCTACTATCCTCTGTCCTGATTACAGACCTCAGATGGCCACGGTAAGACCGCGTGTAATGAAGAGGGGTGAGTACAATGCCAAGAGAAGGGGTGAGATAATAAATATTGATGCCAATAGTGTACGTTCCAGAACAAGGGTTTTAGGATTTATTAAAGAAGCGTCTGAAATCAGTGTAAACCTTCAAGAGGCAGATATTATTGTATCAGGCGGAAGAGGTCTTGGTGGTGAAAAGGCATTTAAAATGCTTGAAGAGCTTGCACAGGTATTAGGCGGTGTCGTTGGCGCATCAAGGGCTGCTGTTGATGAAGGGTGGATACCATACAGTCACCAGGTGGGACAGACCGGTAAGACGGTAAATCCCAAGGTATACATTGCCTGTGGAATTTCCGGTGCTGTTCAGCATCTTGTCGGCATGCAGTCATCGGATATTATTATTGCCATAAACAAAAATCCTGAAGCTCCGATTTTCAATGTCGCCACTTATGGAATTGTCGGTGACTTGTTTGAGATAGTACCTTTGCTAACGAAGAAGATTAAAGAGATAAAAGGTTAATAAATGAAAATAGCCTTTGTCTTCCCCGGTCAGGGTTCTCAGTATGTGGGAATGGGAAAAGACCTATATGAGAATTTTAATGAAGTCAAAGATATATATAAAGAAGCGTCAGAAACTCTGGGATACGATATTGCTGAACTAAGCTTTAACGGTCCTCAGGAAAAACTGAATAAGACCTACAGGACTCAACCCTGTATTCTAACTGCTGGGTATGCAGCGTTCAAAGTTCTATCACTGAAAGGCATTAGACCTCAATATGTTGCAGGTCACAGCCTTGGTGAATATTCTGCTATTGCAGCGTCAGGGGCTATCTCATTCAAAGACGCTGTGAGACTAACGGAAAAAAGAGGACAGTTTATGCAAAATGCAGTGCCCGAAGGAAAAGGATTAATGGCTGCGGTTCTAGGTCTTGACAGAGAAGAGATAAACAAAATATGCCATTCAGTTAATTCAGGTTATGCAGCACCGGCTAACTATAATTGTCCGGGGCAAATAGTTATAGCTGGAGAAAAGACTGCTGTTGAAGAGGCAATGGAGCTTGCTGTTGAAGCCGGGGCAAAGAGGGCTACACCGTTGGCTGTATCAGCCCCCTCACATTGTAAATTAATGGATGAAGCTTCAAACAGGCTTTCCTCATTGCTTAGCAAAATTGAATTACATCCCCCTTATATAACAATTGTGAATAACGCGGATGCAAAATTTTTGGATAACCCGGAAGGCATAAAAGACTCCCTTGTACGCCAGCTTAACAACCCTCTCTTGTGGGAGGATTCTGTTAGAGTTATGGTTGAAAAGGGTGTGGATACCTTTATTGAAGTCGGCCCGAAAAAGGTTCTCGCAGGTCTTATAAAAAGAATAGACAGTAAAGTAAAAATATTTAATGTTGAAGATACAAAAACTTTAGAAGATACATTAAAAGCAATATCTTAACTGGCTTTAATCTTATCCTGCCAGGTCTTGGCCTTATTCATAATTTCCGCCTCATTCATAGTGGTAAGCTTGCCTTTATTTATTACGATTTTTCCGTTTACCATTACCGTTTCAATATCAGAAGGTCTCATGCAATAAGTAATATGTGAGTAAATATCATAGATAGGAGTTAAGTGAGGGCTATCGAGGCTGGCAACAACTAGGTCAGCTTTTTTCCCCGGTTTTAACGTACCGACTTTATCACCAAGCCCTAATATTTCAGCACCATTCTTTGTAGCCATCAAAAGAGTAGTTTTACTGTCAACTGTGGTTGGGTCACCTGAAATTGCCTTATGAACTTTTGCTGCGGTTGACATCTCGCCCAATATGCTCAGGTCGTTGTTACTTGCGGCACCGTCTGTACCAAATGCAACCTTTACTCCTGCATCAAGTAGTTTTGGCACAGGTGCAATGCCTGAGGCAAGTTTGAGGTTGCTTTCAATACAATGGGATACACCGACATTATTTTTTGCGAGCAGTTCAATTTCATTATCATTAAGCCAGATACAATGTGCAGCGGAAAGACGTTCTGAAAGTAATCCTATATTATAGAGATACTCAACAGGGGTTTTTCCATAACGTTTTTGACATTCAGCAACCTCAAATTGAGTTTCAGCAAGATGAGTATGTATCGGGACACTGTACTTTGCTGATATTTCATTGGCTTTCTTGTAATTTTCCGGCCTGCAGGTATACGTTGCATGAGGTGCAATGCAGGGGAATATCATTTCGCTGTCTTTCCAATTATTGATAAGGTTTTCAGCATTAGTGAAATAGTCATCGACAGATTTTGCATAACCGGTAAATGGAAAATCTATTACACCTGCACCCAGTACACCCCTCATCCCGATTTTCTCAAGTTTTTTGCCAGCGGTGTCCTGGAAAAAATACATGTCGGTATACGCAGTAACCCCTGCTTTTAGCATTTCAAGACAGGCAAGCTCAACAGCATCCTCTACAAACTCACTGCTCATCCATTTTCCCTCAGCAGGCCAGATATGTTTCTCAAGCCATTCCTGCAGAGGAAGGTCATCGGCAAGTCCTCTGAAATAAACCATTGCTGCATGGGTGTGTGTATTTATCAAGCCGGGGAATAAAACTTTGTTTTTCCCATCCATGATATTTTTCGATGTGAATTTTGTTGACATATCTGCAAATGTGCCTGTGTCTGTGATGGTGCTGCCTGTTACCGCTACAGCTCCATCTTTTATTACCGTAAGGTCACCTTCCATGGTAATCAGGTGATCAGCTCGTATAATATAATCAACGTTTTCCATAAGTTCTCTTAATCAATTCTTCTGCTATTTGCACAGCATTCAACGCGGCACCTTTTCTCAGGTTGTCAGCTGCTATCCACAAATTAATACCATTATTGACTGTTTTGTCTTCTCTCACCCTGCCGACATAAACCTCATCCTTACAGACAGTGAGAGTAGGGAGAGGGTAAACGTTTTTCTCCGGTACGTCATAAACAATGATGCCCGGTGCTGATGACAATATTGCCCTTACTTCGTTAGCTGAGAGTTTTTTCCCTGTTTCTATATTAATGGATTCTGAATGTCCTCTGAAAACCGGAACCCTGACAGTCGTTGCAGTAACATTTACTTTATCATCTCCTAATATTTTTTTCGTTTCATTTACCATTTTAATTTCTTCTTTTGTATAACCGTCGTCCATAAATATGTCAATATGCGGAAGACAATTAAATGCGATCTGGTGAGGATATACAACTGGCTTGGTCTCCTGAAAATTCAATACATCTTTGGTTTGGTGTAATAGTTCGTCCATAGCTTTTTTCCCTGTTCCTGAGACTGATTGAAATGTGGTAACGACAACACGTTTGATCTTTGCAGCATCGTGTATTGGTTTTAAAACAACAACCATCTGAATCGTTGAGCAATTTGGATTTGCAATTATTCCTTTATGCCATTCTATGTCATGCGGATTAACTTCGGGAACCACTAAGGGCACTTCAGGATCCATCCTCCATGCGTTTGAGTTATCGACTACTACACAACCAGCCTTTGCTGCTATCGGTGCAAACTCTTTACTCCTGTCGCCGCCCGCAGAAAAAAGGGCTATGTCTATTCCATTAAAAACTCTGTCTGATAGTATCTCCACTTTTACGGGTTTGCCGTGAAAATCCAGCGTCTTGCCTTCCGACCGTTCGGATGCAAAGAGTTTGAGTTTTTCAACAGGGAAATTTCTCTCTTCAAGAACAGAAACCATTTCGTTTCCAACAGCGCCTGTTGCTCCAACAACGGCAACAATGTAATTTTGTTTCTTTTTAAGCATGTCTTACCTCTCGTACTGTAAAGGATTCAAGGGTTCTAGGACGTATAGTCCCGCGTAAAGCGGCGAGGCCGCAACGCGGCTTTTCGCCGATGGGACCACGTCCCTTTTCGGGATTCAGGTGAATTATCAATAATAAATGATCAATTAACAATGAATATTTTTTTAAGAAATTTTATACAATTCTTCATTAATCATTGATAATTATTAATTTAACCCTCAAACCCTCGAATCCTGATTATTGTAAATATTTCACAACCAGATCTCCAACTTCAGTCGTTGTAAGACCCATCTGTCCGGCTGAAAGGCTTTTTAAATGTTTTTCGGTCACTTTCATTACAGCCTGTTCAATTTCATTGCTTGATTTTTCTTCTCCGAGATGCTCAAGCATTATTCCTGCTGCACAAATGGCAGCAAGTGGATTTATCATATTCTTGCCTGTATATTTTGGGGAAGAACCCCCGATTGGCTCGAACATAGAAACACCCTCAGGATTTATGTTTCCTCCTGCCGCAATTCCCATTCCGCCCTGAATCATTGCGCCTAGATCAGTGATAATGTCACCGAACATGTTGTCTGTAACAATTACGTCAAACCACTCCGGGTTCTTTACAAACCACATGGTTATTGCATCTACATGGGCATAGTCTGTTTTTATATCGGGATATTCCTTTGCTATCTCGTTAAATGTCCTTTCCCACAGGTCAAAGGCATACGTAAGTACATTCGTCTTTCCACAGAGGGTAAGTTTTTTATCCTTTTGTCGTTTTTTGCAATATTCAAAGGCGTAGCGAATGCAACGTTCAACTCCTTTTCTTGTATTGATCGATTCCTGCACTGCTATTTCGTCGGGAGTGCCTTTTTTCAATACACCTCCCACCCCTGCATAAAGTCCTTCGGTATTTTCTCTGACAACAACGAAGTCTATATGCTCGGGCCCCTTGTCTCTGATAGGGCACTCTATGCCTGGATAGAGCTTGACCGGTCTTAAATTAATGTACTGGTCAAGCTTAAAACGCAGTGTTAAGAGAATTCCTTTTTCAAGTATTCCCGGTTTTACATCAGGGTGTCCAATAGCGCCGAGATAAATGGCATGGTATTTTTTCATCACCTCGATTGCGTTCTCTGGTAAAGTCTCCCCGGTTTTTAAATATCTGTCACCTCCGAAATCGAAATGATTAAAATTAATTTTAAATCCGGCTTTGCCTGAAACAGCCTTAAGAACCTTTATCCCTTCCGCTACAACCTCAGGCCCTGTGCCATCTCCCGGTATTACGGCAATGTTGTAAGTTTTTGACATCCCTTCACCTTTTAAACCTGTTTATAGGTAATCAGAAATTTTTTATGAGAATAACAAAAATTAAAAATAATAGCTATCAGCTAATAGCTATTAGCTTTATTTTTGGTGGTCCCAACGGGACTCGAACCCGTGTCTTAGCCTTGAGAGGGCTACGTCCTAGGCCACTAGACGATGGGACCAGAAAAGCTGTAAGCTATAAGGGATTAGCTATAAGCTATAAAGATCGAATAAATTTCGTTATAACGAAATTTATTATTAGCTGACTGCTAATGGCTTATAGCATACAGCTCATAAAAGATAGCGATCAATATCTAATGCTCCGTGGAACACACCTAAAATATCTATATTTCCATCAGTCTTGATAAGATATGCGATCCTGTAATGTCCATATAGTAAAATCCGGATATTCTTTTCAGGAAGTTTATCATATCTGTAGCCGATTTCTGGAAATTGGCTTAGCAATTGAGCTTTTTTGTATATGCCCTCAACTGTGTAAATTGCGGATTCGGGACTGTCTTGAGCTATATAATCGTGAATATCATTAAGCCATCGTTCGGCTTCAGCAGTCCAGTTTATTTTCGCCATGTCATAATTCTATGTTTCATCTCTTCGTTGCTGATGGTTCTTTTTGCTTCAGAATCCTCCACGCCACGTTCAATCATTCTGGCAAAAGCTAATTCACGAAGAATTTCATCATAAGAGCTATCGTCAGGTTGATCCTGAATAATTTTAGTCATCTTTTCTTTTACTGAAGCCAATACATTACCTCCTTTGCTTTGGGAAGCTCCAAGCTTCTACAATATGTTCACCATGAATTATACTTACCTCTATCAGGTAACGTCAAGAAAATGATTTATTGAATTAAATGAGTGAGAATAAGTTTAATTTAAGTTAAAATATTGTATGATAGTTTACCTCAAAGCAAAAAGGGGTTAATGATGTCTACAACTGCAAAAAATAAAAGAGTAAGCGATATGACTGTTGGAGAGCTTAAAACCCTTATCAAAGATATAATCCATGAGGTTATTGATCCTGATTATGGTTTGGAGTTGAAACCAGAGGTTGAGAAAGCATTGAATAAATCCCTTAAATCTAAAAAAAGAACACCGGCTGAAAAAGTAGCAGAGGATTTAAGGCTTAAATGGTAATTAAGCATTAATGTATAAGCTTGTTTTCACCCGACTTGTTTTGTGTCCCTGTCCCGTAGTCCGTAGGACTTTACGGGACGCCTATCCGTCCAAGTCCAATTCTCGCAAACTCACGACTCTGCAATCCCTGAACTACTAAATCAAATCCATCTGTGATATTACATTTGACAAGTAGTCTACTTTAGAGTAGACTACTTTAAGGTAGACTATTTTATAAATAAGGTGGGTAATGAGATTTATTGATAGGGAAAGAGAGTTGACTGCGATTGAAAAGTTATGGCGAGAGAAAGATGCTCAGTTTATTGTCATCTACGGAAAAAGGCGGATTGGTAAGACCGAACTGATAAAACAATTTATTAAGGGAAAATCTCATATTTATTTTCTTGCCCAGAAGATAAATGAACATGAAAACCTTAAACTGCTTGGCGAATCGGTTGGCGAATTTTTTAACGATGAGATTTTAAGGAGGAGAGGTTTTGAGAATTGGAAGTGGTTTTTTGAGTATTTGAAAAAATATGTAAAAAATAAGACTGTTCTGGTTATTGACGAATTCCCTTATCTTGCCGAGGCAAATAAAGGAATTTCATCTGTTTTTCAGTCAGGATGGGATGAATATCTAAAAAATACACCTGTTTTTTTAATCCTCTGCGGTTCAAGCATATCCATGATGGAAGAGCAGGCACTTTCTTATAAGGCGCCTCTTTATGGCAGAAGGACAGGCCAGATTTTCTTAAGACCCTTTCCTTTCTTTGAGGCAAAACAATTTTATACCAATGCTTCATTTGAACGCTGTTTAGAATTGTATTCCATCGCAGGCGGTAATCCAAGTTATTTAAAGAGATTTAACCCAAAACTTTCTCTTAATATTAATATCAAAGAGAATATTCTTCAGCCTGAGGCGTTTCTTTATAACGAGGTGGAATTTATTTTACGAGAGGAGCTAAGGGAGCCCCGTAATTATTTTGCGATTTTGAAGGCTATTGCTTTAAGTAAAAATAAAGTCAGCGAAATAGTGAATGAAACAGGTTTGGCTAAAGGAATCTTACATAAGTATTTATTTATCTTGGAAGACCTTCATATAATTCAAAAGGAAGTTCCTATTACCGAAAAAAATCCCTTAAAATCAAGAAAGGGAATTTATAAGTTGCAGGATCAGTTTTTCAGATTTTGGTTCAAATACATTCTGCCCAATAAGGGGAATATCGAGGAAGGCAGGATTGTTTTTGTTTTAAAGAAAATAAAAGAAGATTTTAATCTTTTATTGGCTGAAAATTATGAGAAAGTAGCGATGGAAACTATAAAAAATTATGAGGCTAAATTATTCCCAATAAGTAAAATCGGCAGGTGGTGGGATAGAAATGAGGAGATGGATATCGTGGCTTTAAATGAGGAAGAAAATAAAGTTCTTTTTGGTGAAGTGAAATGGAGTAAAAAGCCGATAGGGATAGATATTTTTAAGGATTTAAAAAGAAAATCACTGAACGTGGAGTTAAAAAATGGAAAAAGGAGTGAATACTTCTGTCTTTTTTCAAAAAGTGGTTTTACCAAGGACATGATAAAAGTTGCCAGAAAAGAGAAGGTAACGCTGTTTTATAAAGATAAAATAATGGAGATATGAAAACAAACTCACGCAAACTCACTACCCCACAATCCTTGAACTCCTATATCAAATCCATCTGTGATATTATAAAAAGGAAATAAAATGATAAATCAAGATATATATATACTATTGCAAAGGATAAGCGAAAGGCTGAAGAAAGAATATTATGCAGAGAAGGTTATTCTCTTTGGCTCTTACGCAAGAGATGAGGCAACGGAGGATAGTGATGTGGATATTCTTGTAATAGCTCCGACTAATGAAAGAATGTTTGAAAGAATGGCTACAATATCAAGACTTATAAGGGACCTGCGTAACGGTATCCCCATCTCTCCAATTGTTCTCACACCCGAGGAACTTACACAAAAGTTAGACAAAGAAGATGCTTTTATTCAAACAATTGTGGAAGAGGGTATCGTTCTATGAGAAAAGGGAAAGAGAGAATAGAAGAATGGTTAGAAATTGCCAGAACGGACTTGGAACGAACTAAAAGAAATCTCAAGGAAAAGGATGTAAATGCAGCGGGGTTCTTTCTTCAACAATGCATAGAAAAATTTCTGAAAGCCTTCTTAATCCAGCGTGGTTGGAAACTTAAAAAAATACATAGATTAGATGCCTTGCTGGATGAAGCGGTTAAATATAAACCTGAGTTGCCTTCTTTTTTTGAACTTTGTGAGCGAGTCTCTGGTTACTACCTTGCTGACAGATATCCACCATTTGGGAGTTTAGGTATAACATCAGAAGACATTGAAAAAGATTTAGAAGAAGCAAAAGAACTTGTTCAGGTCATCTTTCCTGAAGAAAACTTAAATGGCTAAAAGTCAGGCAAACTCACTACCTCACAATCCTTGAATGCTTACATAAAAAGCATCTGCCGGATTTTGAAAGCCTCTTCAATCTCTCTAAGTCTTGATGAATCAACGCCAGTTTCTTTTTCTTAGACCATCCTTTTACTTGTAGCTCCCTTTTTAAGGCTTCTGATTTTGTTGAGTAAGATTCAGAGTATATTAGAGATACTGGAAGCCTGCAACGAGTATATCTACCACCGCTTCCATCATTATGCGACTTGATTCTTCGCTGTAGGTCTGGAGTGACACCGGTATATAGGGAGCCATCACCACATTTTAATATGTAAAGATACCACATTTTTAGTACTTCGACTCCGTCTTTCGATAAACTCAAGACTACGCTCAGTACCATCCTTCGACTTAGACAATAAAGCTCAGAATATCTTTTTTGTAGAAATCCTGAGCTTGGCCTTCGACCGAGCAGTTCGGCCCTGAGCTTACTGCCGAAGGGCTCAGTCGAGGTCTCGAAGGATGAAATCCTGAGCCTGTCGAAGGATGGCTGGGGCGGGAGGATTCGAACCCCCGAATGCTGGGGCCAGAACCCAGTGCCTTACCGCTTGGCGACGCCCCAAAAAATATCTGTTTATATTAACCGTTTATATTTTATCCGTCAATATTCGTTTATAAAGTTGAAATTGATATAAGGATTCAAGTGTTAAATTAATAATTATCAATGATTAATGAAGAATTGTATAAAATTTCTTAAAAAAATATTCATTGTTAATTGATCATTTATCACTGCTGTCCAAAACAATGGCAAACAGCAAGCTGAATGCCGAGAAAACAAGGGGTTCTGCCTGCTGATCAATGCTTTATTGGACAGGTGTGATAATTTATAATTGATAATTCACTTGAACCCTCGAATCCCGAATAAGGACGTTGTCCCCTCGGCGAAAAGCCGCGTTGCGGCCTCGCCGCTTTACGCGGGACTTTACGTCCTGGAATCCTCGCACCCTGAACCAGTAGCGGTTCAGGGGAACCCTATTTAGCATTTGATATTAATTACAAGTTTTATATTTATTTGAATTTATCAACTAAAACACAAAAGAGGGAAAACATCTGACCACTATAGTTGTGTTAAAATATCAGAGATTTATAAAATACACATGAATTTATAATTTAGAGGGGAGTACCATGAAAAGAATACTTGTTACTGGTGGTGCAGGTTTTCTCGGTGCACATCTTTGTGAAAAATTATTAAATAACGGAGACGAAGTCTTATGCGTTGATAATTTCTATACAGGCCGTCGTGCCAATATTGTTGATTTTCTTTCAAACCCTGTGTTTGAAATGCTTCGGCATGATATCTGTTTTCCTCTTTATGTTGAAGTTGATGAGATTTATAATCTTGCTTGCCCGGCATCTCCCATACATTACCAGTTTGATCCGGTGCAGACAACAAAAACATCTGTTCATGGGTCTATCAATATGCTTGGACTTGCCAAGCGAGTAAAGGCAAAAATTTTTCAGGCATCAACATCTGAGGTTTATGGTGACCCGCAGTTTCACCCGCAGAAGGAATCATACTGGGGGAATGTAAATCCGATAGGTTTTCGTTCATGTTATGACGAAGGAAAGCGATGTGCTGAAACTCTGTTCTTTGATTATTATCGTCAGCATAAGCTAAAGATAAAAGTTGCGAGAATATTTAATACATATGGTCCGAGGATGCATCCTAATGATGGTCGGGTCGTAAGCAACTTCATTATACAGGCTTTAAAAGGTAAGCCATTAACTGTCTATGGTAATGGAAAGCAAACAAGGAGTTTTTGTTATGTTGATGATATGATTGAAGGGTTTGTAAAATTTATGAATTCATCTGATGACTTTATAGGTCCGGTTAATCTTGGTAATCCTGATGAATTTGCAATACTTGAACTTGCTGAGAAAGTGATTAAATTAACGAAATCAAAATCTAAGATTCTTTTTAAACCTTTGCCAGAGGACGACCCTGTTCAGCGTCAACCGGATATAAAGCTTGCCAAGAAGAAACTTAAATGGCAGCCAAGAGTTACATTAGAAGACGGGCTTAAAGAGACAGTTGCATATTTCAAAAAATTGTTATCAAATCCCAAAACATATTTAGACTTAAGATAGTATTTTAGAACGTCAATTTCATTATTTCACCTATAACTTTTGGAAGGAAGGTGGGAAAGAGCAAATGAAATTTATCATAGAAAAGATAGTCGTTATCGTTTGCCTTATATTC